>JAIRXP010000086.1 GCA_031268215.1 Bifidobacteriaceae bacterium
CGCTGGTAACGGGCCTGGAAGAACGTGCCCTTCGTCCGGGCGGCGTTCCCGGCCGCCAGGGTCAGGCACGCTTTGAGGTGCTTGTTGCCCTTCCTCACCTTGGACGGCCTCGACTTCCCGGCCGACGAGTTCACACCCGGGGCGACGCCCGCCCAGGACGCCAGATGCTTCCCGGACGCGAACGCGGACATATCCCCGCCGGTCTCCGCGATGAACACGGCCGCCAGCGCCGGGCCGAACCCGGGAACCTGGCACAGCCGGCGCATCTCCTCCGGCCAGACCCTGTTCGCCATGACCTCGATATCTGTCTCCAACAAGGCGATCTCCCCGTCCAACCGGTCGACCTCCGCCAGCTTGGCCTTGAACACCCGCCGGTCAACATCACTGACCTTCCCGGCCAACGCCGCCGCCAACTCTTCGCGGCCCGCTCTAAGCCGGCTCTTCGACGCGGCCAAGGCCACCCCCGCCAGCCGCTCCGGGTCATCGACCCCCCGGCAGACCGCGTCCAATACCGCCCGGGACCCTTCCCCCAACAGCTTCGAGACCGTCGCGGACAGCTTCAAACCAGTCCGCTCCAACGCCTTTTCCAACGAGTTCGACACCGCCGTCCGCCTCGACACCAGATCAGCCCGCGACCGGGTCAACGCCTTCAAATCCCGCGCTGCCGGACCCGGCATCAAACTGCCCCGGATCATCCCCAAAGCAGCCAGCTTCGCGAGCACCTTACAATCGACCACGTCCGTCTTGCGGCCCTTGGCCAGCTTCACATGCGCCGGGTTGACCACTATCAGATCCCAAGGGCCGCCCTCCAGCACATTCCGCAACGGCAGCCAATACGAACTAGTCGCCTCCATCAGCACCGCCCCGGCCCCCTCAGCGGCCAGCCAGTCCCGCAACACCAACAGCGAAGCGGTGTCCGTGCGGAACGACCGCACCTCGTTCGACGCCCTGGCCCTACCCGCCGGCAGCTTCCGCACACAGGCCACAACCTCCCTCTTGCCAATGTCGATCCCCGCCGCTATCTCATGCGCCCAATCGTCGCCGTCCTGCATCGCCCGTGTATCCTTTCTGCTTGTCCGAACAGGGCAACGGCGGCAGCCGCCGGCGTGGGGCCTTCTGAGCGGAAAGAGCGCCTTCGAATACTGCTCAACGTGCTCTAACGCGACAAACAACAGTTCTCGGCAGGCCCCCAACCAATCTGTTTGACGGGGTCTGAACCACCACAGACTCTACGGATTCAGAGCCAGTCGGCTGCCGCCACCCATGAGTTTGCCCACCCGCGGGCGCCCAGTCCAGCCCAAGCCCCCACACCCAAGCCGACCACCCACACCAGACACCACCCGCCCAACGCGACACAACCACCGGTTTCCGCGCACACAGTGGCGCGCACGCGCGCCAGGGCATCTGATTGGAGTCGAAGATGACGGCCTGATGGCCCAGGTGCTGGAAATGGCTGGTTCGGTGGTGGCTATCCCAACGGCGGCGGGGTGTCTACTTGAGCTGGTAAGTCGGGACTATCAAGCCGCGGGCAAGGGTATGGAAGATGGCATTGAAGGCGGCGGCCGTAGAAGTGGTTTTTGGGCCAACCGGCAACGTCTCAACGCTGAGAGCGTGGATGGCGAAGTAGTAGCGATGCGGAAAATCTCCCGGGGGAGGTGCCGCTCCGGCATAGCCGACGGAGCCGCCATCATTTCGGAGCTGTAGGACCGGGGCCTGGAAGGCCGCGTCGGGCGCGCCAGCACCCTGATCCAGCGAGGTGGTGGAGGCGGGCAGGTTGACCAGTGTCCAGTGCCAGAAGCCGGCTGGTGTGGGAGCGTCCGGGTCAAAGCAGTTGACCATGAAGCTCTTGGTTTGGGCGGGGAAGCCGCTCCATGCTAGCTGCGGCGAAAAATTGCCCCCATCAAGGGCAAAAGCGCTGGTCATTTGAGTGTCAGAGGCTACGTCCAGACTAGTAACCGTGAAAGACGGAACCGTGGGAAGGAGTGAGTAAGGATCGGGCGGGATTGGTCGTGTCAGGTCCATGAAGTGAGTTTACCTAGAGGAGCCTGCTGGGCGGGCCCCTGGTCACTTGGTGGCGGAGGAAGAACTGCCGGGCCGGTGGTCTGGCGACGGCTGGAAGGGCCGCCGGGTTGGTAGCTACGTACGAACTGGATTTGACGCTTATGCACAGAACAAGTTAACTGGATATCTCGAACAGACGTTTCACGCGGGGAGGTGATTGCTGTGACAATAATCGAGACAACTAGGTCTAATCGTTCAGCCCAAGTGTCGGTGCTGAACAAAGCGAAGCAGATGCTCCGCAAGGCGGAAGCGAAGACTGGTGTGCGGACGGTTGGGTCAAATCTGGATTTGGGAACCCGCGGCTCGGCGAAGCTGGCCGGGCTGGAAGAGGCCGCGGCGGGCCGGCGTACTAGCTGGCGTAACATCACCCCAGCGGAACTGGCTGATCTGGCTGAGCCACACTTCTCGCCGGGGTCAGTGGCCCAAGTGAGCGGTTCAATGACAGCCCTGTGGGCAGTGGCCGCGACCGGTATGGGCGACGAGGACTGGGCGGCCATCGCCGGTTTGCCTGAGGCCGGCTTACTCGCGGCGGCGCAGGCCGGGCTGGTGCTCAGCCGTACGGTGATAGTTCCCAACATGGGCGTTCAGCCCCTACGAGTACTGGCTGGACTGGTCGATGCCTACGGCCTGGTGATAACCGGGAAAATGCCGTTGGCGGGCGGCGACAGGCGCCGGATAGAAGCCCGGTTGCGCTTCACCGGCGGACGTCTGATCACCGCCGGGAAATGGGACGGCGCCACATTGACGGTGATAGTCAAAGCGCAGCGCGGCGCCTCCTTGGGAGAAGGGCAAGGCTTGGCTCAGGCGCCGCGACTTGATCTGGACCTGATCCGCAAAGGCAGTTTCGGGACATGGCCATGAACAGCGGGGGGGACAAACCCACGGCCCGGCGCCTGGCGGCGGTTTGGATCCCGGACTGGCCGGTGGTGGCGGCCATCGCAGTGGGAGCGGCGCCCGCTGCGGAGCCGGTCATGGTGGCAGACGCGCATCGTGTCAAAGCTGTTAGCGCATCCGCACGGGCGGCCGGCGTCAGGCGTGGCATGAAACGGCGTGCCGCTATGTCGCTGTGTCCCAACGCCGTGATGGTGACAGCGGATCGGATGCGGGACGCCAGGGCCTTCGAGGACCTGGCTGTAGTGGTGCATTCGCTGGTGCCATCGGTGGAGTTGCTGCGGCCCGGTCTGATGCTTTGCCCGGCGATTGGCGCCAGTCGCTATTACGGCAGTGAGGAAGCTTTCACTGAACAGCTTTTGACGGAAGTAGCCGCTCAGACCGGGACTGAGGCCTGGGCGGGCGTGGCGGACGGCCTGCTGGCAGCTATCCTGGCGGCCCGCGATGGACGGGTGGTTCCGCTGGGCGAGTCCAAGGAGTACCTGGCGCCGCGCCCTTTGCGTGACCTGGGCGTTGCTCTGCGCGGTACCGCGAACGGTGAGAACTTGGATGTGCTGATGGATCTGTTGTTTCGGTTAGGTATCCGGACTTTGGGCGATCTGGCTGATCTGCCCGCTCACAATGTGACTGAACGGTTCGGGCCGGTGGGAATCTGGGCTCAAAGGCTGGCTCGGGCTGAGGACGCCCAAACTGTTCCCGGACACCAATTACCTAAACAATTCGTGTCGGTATGGGAAGCCGATCCGCCAATGACAACAGTTGAACAAGCCATCATGGCTGCCCGGCGGTTGGCGGAAGATCTTCACGTCAAACTAGTTACCAATGGCCAAGGCTATGACCGCTTGCGCGTCAGTGCCATCACTGAAACCGGTGAACAGCTAGAAAGAACCTGGCGGCTGGAAGGCGTTGACGCTGCGGGAGTACAAGACCGGGTTCGCTGGCAGTTAGATGGCTGGCTGACTGGGCGCAGCGGCTTGCTGCCCAGTGGCGCCTTGGTCCGGCTCAGTCTCGAAGCGGAGGAAGTACATCCGGCGGGGGCTGGTTCGGCTCGGCTGTGGGGAACCAGCGGCTATGCCGCCGCGCGGGCGGTCCGTGGTGCCGAACGGATCCACACCATGCTTGGCGGCGGCGGTGTCTACCAGCCGGTTGTGCAAGGTGGCCGGGAGCCGCGCGGCCGAATCAGGCTGGTCGAATGGGGGGAGGACACCATCCCACTCCGGCCAGTTGACCGGCCTTGGCCTGGGGCCGTGCCGGAACCAGCCCCCAGTTTGATGCCACCGGAACCAGTACCCGTGGAATTGACTGATTTAGCTGGCCAACCAGTAAAAGTCGGGGCCTCGCTGGAACTCAGCGCTGGCCCAGTCAACCTTAACAAGGCTCCGGTTAAGGGCTGGGCGGGCCCCTGGCCAGTGGTGGAACGGTGGTGGGGGACAACCCCGAAACGGATGGTTTACCTTCAAGTTCAGGTTGAGCGCAGTGGCAAGGAAGAAACTACCTTGCTGGCCTGTGAATCCGGGCAGTGGAGATTGGAGGGGGTCTATGACTGACTACGCCGAACTCCATGCGCATAGTGCCTTCAGCTTCCTGGACGGCTGTAGTCAGCCGGCTGACTTGGCTTACCAAGCGGCCAGGCTCGGGCTTAGCGCTATGGCTATAACCGACCATGACGGCCTGTATGGCGTGGTGCAATTCGCTGACGCGGCCCGCGAGGTTGGCTTGCCCGCCGTATTCGGGGCCGAACTGACCTTGGACGGTGGCGAAGAATCGCCTGGTGCTTGCGACCCTCCTGGCACCCACCTGCTGGTGTTGGCCCGGGGGCCGGGAGGATACAAACGGCTCAGCCGGTCAATCGCCCAGGCCTATCTGGATGTGGGGCGAAAGGGGCCGCCTCGCTATGACCTGGAGACCCTGGCCACCGCTAGCGGCGGCGAATGGCTGATCCTGACTGGGTGTCGCAAGGGTGCGGTGCGTCGTGCCTTGACTGGCGGGGCCGGCGGCTGGCATGGGCCTAGGGCAGGCGGCAGGACTAAGCCTTTGAAGGGGACCGGTGGTGGCGAACCGGACCGTCAAATGGCAGCCAAGAGGGAATTGGACCGGCTGACAGCCCTGTTTGGGCGGGACAACGTAGCGGTTGAGATCACCGATTCTGGCGCCCCTGAAGATCCGGGGCTGATCGCGGCCTTGGCGGAACTGGCGCGGGGACGCCACCTTCCGTTAGTGGCCACCGGCAATGTTCACTATGCCCAAACCCAGCAATTCGCCATGGCCAGTGCTATGTCCGCTATCCGTGGCCGGCGTAGCCTCGAAGAAATGGACGGATATCTGCCGGCCGGGCCAACGGCGGCGTTGCGATCACCTGCCCAGATGGCCGCCCGCATGGGCCGGTTAGGACAAACTCAAGCGGTCGCCGCCGCGGCCACCCTAGCCGCTGAGTGCGCCTTTGACCTGAAGCTGATAGCGCCCAAGCTGCCTCCCGCTGATGTGCCGGACGGCCATGATGAAGCTAGTTGGCTTGAAGAGTTGACCTGGCGAGGCGCCAAAGAACGCTATGGTCCCCGCGGGCCGGCCAACGGTAAGGCTTATGAAGTCCTTGAACATGAGCTGAAGGTCATCAAAGAACTGGGATTCCCAGGATACTTCTTGATCATGTATGAGATAGTCGAATTTTGCCGTGAACGCGGGATTCTTTGTCAAGGTCGGGGTTCGGCTGCTAATTCGGCTGTCTGTTATGCGTTGGGTATTACAGCCGTCGATGCCGTCCGTTACGGTCTGCTCTTTGAGCGCTTTTTGGCACCGGAACGTGAAGGCTACCCGGATATTGATCTGGACATTGAATCTGGGCGCCGGGAAGAGGTCATTCAGCACGTTTATCGGCGTTATGGCCGCGACCGTGCGGCCTTGGTGGGGGCTGTCATCTCCTACCGCCCCAAACTGGCCTTGCGGGACGCCGCGCGAGCACTCGGATACGGCGCCGGGCAACAAGACGCCTGGTCAAAGCAGGTCGAGCGGTGGGGTCACCTGCGTCAGGGGAAAGTCAGCTATGTGCCGTGGGGGAGAGGTGATGCCAAACGGGTCGAGGCTGATGACGACCTTTCTGCTATCCCAGGTGACGTCCTCGAATTGGCTGAATCGTTTATGCGTTTGCCGCGCCACCTCGGCATTCACCCTGGCGGGATGGTCCTGGCGGATCAGCCAGTGATAGACATTTGCCCAGTTCAATGGGGCCGGATGGAAGACCGCTCGGTTTTGCAGTGGGATAAGGATGACTCCGCTTCAGCGGGACTGGTCAAATTCGATCTGCTGGGCTTAGGGATGCTGGGAGCGGTGCGGCTGGCTTTTGAGGAGATTGAACGCACCGAGGGATTGTGCTGGCAAATGCACACAATACCGCCGGAATGCCCAGAAGTTTATGACCTGCTTTGTGCCGCGGACACGGTTGGTGTCTTTCAGGTTGAATCCAGGGCCCAGATCGCCACCCTGCCTAGACTGCGTCCACGGCGCTTTTACGACCTAGTGGTGGAAGTGGCGCTGATCCGGCCTGGCCCAATCCAAGGCGGTTCCGTCCATCCCTACATTGAACGGGTTAGGGGTCGCCAGCCGGTTACCTATGATCATGAACTGGTCCGTCCAGCGCTGGAACGCACCCTGGGCGTGCCTCTGTTCCAGGAACAGCTCATGCAGATGGCCATCTCCGCGGCTGGCTTCAGTGCTGGTCAAGCCGACCAGCTCCGGCGGGCGATGGGCTCCAAACGGTCCACCGAACGCATGGAGGCTTTGAAAGAGGACCTCATGAAAGGGATGGCGGAACACGGCATCCGGCCCGCCACCCGGATCAAGATCTATGACCAACTAAAAGCCTTCGCCGATTTCGGTTTTCCAGAATCGCATTCGTTCTCTTTCGCACTGATCGTTTACGTCTCGGCCTGGTTGAAGGTCTTCCATCCAGCGGCCTTCTACGCCGCGATCCTGGCGTCCCAGCCAATGGGTTTCTATTCGCCGCAGTCGCTGGTGGCGGATGCTCGGCGCCATGGAGTGGGCGTACGCGGGCCGGACGTAGAGTTTTCTGCGGCCATGGCCTGCGTTGAGCGCACCGGTCCAGGCGACAGACCATATTCGGGTCTCCTGAAGGGAGATCCGAGCCTGGGGATCCGGCTTGGGCTGGCCACGGTCCGGGGGATTGGGCGCAAGAAGGCTGAGGCAATTCAAACCGAACGCGAGGCCAACGGTGGCTTCAAATCACTGACCGATCTAGCGCACCGGTGTGGCCTGACGCCGCATCAGATGGAGGCCTTGGCCACGGCTGGGGCCTTGGGCGGTCTGGAACCGGACCGGCGCCGGGCCCTGTGGGCGGCTGGCGCCACCGGGGCGGCCGGCGAGTTGGCGGGAACCACTCCGGGACTTCAAGCGCCAACGCTGCCGGGCATGTCGGATGAGGAACTGGCCATGGCGGATATGTGGGCTAGTGGTGTCACCTTGGGCGAATACCCAACTGTTCATGTGCGTCAAGAATTGACGGCCGCGGAAGTCGTGCCGAATGATGAGGTCGCTTCCCACCCGGATGGGGAATGGATCAAGGTAGCCGGGGTGGTCACCCACCGGCAGCGGCCCGGCACCGCTGGGGGAGTGACGTTCCTGAACCTTGAAGATGAGACGGGCCAGATCAACGTCATCTGCACGGCGGACGTGTGGAACCGGTTTCGGAAAGTTGGGCGTACGGCATCGGCCATGGTCGTGGCGGGAAGACTGGAAAACCGGGACGGGACGGTCGGTATCAAAGCCGGCCACTTGCACCCGCTGTATCTCAAAGTGCCAACCAGATCTCGCGATTTCCACTGAGGATGTGGTAAAGCTGACGGATGAAACACGCCAACCGCGGATCAGGGCCAACCGGGCCGCCCCGGCACCGTCAACCCGCCGGGCCCTACGCGCCCGAGCCGATCGAACTACCAACGCCGCCGCTCCTTGACGCGTTCCCGCGAGGCGATGACCTCCAGTCGATGATCGACTGCTCTCGAAGGATCGTCTTCTTTGGCGGGGCCGGGGTTTCGACCGAATCGGGAATCCCAGACTTCCGCTCCGCTGACGGCCTTTACGCTTCGGGCGGTCCAATCCCGCCGGAGGTGATCCTGTCGCGGACCTACTTCAGGGAACAGACGGACGAATTCTTCGCCTTTTACCGCGAAAATGTGGTCCACCCCGAGGCGCGGCCCAACGCGGCCCACCTCAAACTGGCTGAACTTGAGCGGTCTGGCCGCCTCAAAGCTGTGATCACGCAGAACATAGACGGGCTGCACCAGGCCGCCGGATCCGTCAACGTGATCGAGTTGCATGGCTCGGTGCATCGCAATCGCTGTGCGATGTGTTGCAAGAACTACTCCTTGGCTTGGGTGTATAAGGCTGAAGGAATCCCAGCTTGCCCGTGCGGCAATATCATCAAACCGGATGTGGTGCTGTACGAAGAGCCGCTTGATAGTGCTGTAGTAGCCAGCGCCGCCAAGGCGATCGCCGGCGCCGACATGCTGATCATTGGGGGTACCTCGCTGGAGGTTTACCCGGCCGCTGGGCTGGTCGAATACTTCCGCGGCCGCCATCTAGCGATCATCAATAAGGTGGAGCCGGAAGGGGTGGAGGTCTTGAAGAAAGGGAAGCGCGGCAAGCGTACATTGATCATAGCCCGGCCAATCGGTGAAGTGCTGGCGGAGATAGAGGCAACGCCTATGCGCCCCGCCGGTGGTGTCAACGGAGCCGGCAGGGGCGGCCAGCCGGCCTGAGGTTGTGACGAGAGCCCCGTCAGGAGGCTTCGACCAGCGCTTTGAGATTCTTCAGCATCCGCCGGGTGGCGAAGAACCACAGCCAGTTGGTGGTCGCGGTGACCGCACCAACCCAACGCCGTTCCCACGCCGAACGTTCACGCACCAGGAGCCTGGTCGCGCCGCCTTCGACCGGTTCAAGCACGAAGGCCCACGATTTGCGCCACGGTTGGAGCGGCACCTGGTATTCGCCAGCCAGGACCAAGGCTCGTTCCGGGCGGATGTCGTGGACGCGGAAGACAACCGAGTCGATCAGATCAATTACATCGCCGTTCTTGAGGTCTTGCAGATCAGCGATCACGGTGGAGGCGGATGATGTGGGCGCGGAGGACACTTTGGCGGCCCAAGAATCATAGGAATACCAGCCGGCCCGGCCCATACCGACCTGCACCAGCCAGGGCCAGACGGCGGAAGGCGGAGCTTGAATGGTTATCGCTCTGGTCGAGCTAAAGGCGGGGTTCTGGACCAATTCATCGCCGGGGAGTGGCGCAGCCTGCTCCTCGCCGGTGGCGCCCCAACGGCGGTGCAGTCTGGATCCGGTCGCGATGGCTCCGGCGGCAGCTAGGGCGGCGCCGAACCACCAAACGGTGCGCAGCTTCATTCAATAATCATCGCACAGGACGGCAGCGCATGTGATGCAGGTCACATTAGGTTGAGGATTGGTCCATTTATGGTGACTCTTCAACGGTGCCCGTGATCGCCTCGGCGGCACTCATTGCTCTGAGCCTGCTGAAGACGGCCCAGCATACCGCCACCGCTGGGACGGAGACGATAGCCCCGACTATGCCAGCCGTCAGCGCACCAATGACCACCGTCATCGCGACTACCACCGGGTGGAGGCGCACCTGCTTGGCCATGATCAAGGGTTGCAGCAGGTGTCCTTCGATCTGCCCAATCAGCGCCACCAGCGCCACTACCGCCAGCGCCCACCAAGGGCCTTTGGCGGCCAAGGCCACCACCACTGCCACGGTCATGGCGATGGCGGATCCAACGTAAGGAATGAATGTCCCCATCGCCACCAGCACGCCGATCGGCGTCGCCAGCGGGATCCCCATGATGGCCAGCGCGGTTCCCGCGAACAGCCCATTGGTGACGCCCACTATCACGATTCCCCTGGTGTAACCAGCGAATGTGGACCAGCCTGCATGGCCGGCGGCGTTGAGCTTTGCGGCTGTCCGCTCGCGGAACTGAGACAGGAGCCATTGCCACATCGCGGAACCGGAGTTGATGAAGAACACGGAACAGAACAACGCCAGAATCGCCCCGGTCAAGACCTCGGCGACAATGCTGAAGCGGTTGATCACCTCGGTCAGCAGCATGGAGGAGTTGAGTCGGATCCATTCGGTCAGGTTCTTGGCTAACTGGTCCAGATCGAGCCCGTCGAATGGAGCTGGCAGACGCGACAGCATGTCGTTTATCGAATTGATCCCATTGATCAGCTCGTCGGTTAGCAGCGGGATCTGGTTGCCCACGCTGACCCAGACGAAGGTTCCAATGCCCCCAATCACGCCCAGCGCGGCGATGAACCCAATGACGGTTCCCAGCACACGGGGCACCCACTTAATCCGGTCCAGGAGATTCACCAGCGGCCTCAACACCGAGGTGATGACCAGTGACCCGAAGAGCGCGACAGCCACTAGCTGTAGCTGCCCAATGACCTGGATTATCAAGTACGCCGCCGCCACCAGTACCAGCAAGCGCCAAGCGTTCCCGGCACTGACTCTCAGCCAGGCCGGCACGCCTGGTTGTTCCGCTGGGGCGTCTTTCACGTTCCTAGTCTGGCCCCAATGGGCGTCATGAGCGAATCCGCCGGTCATGGTATCTTGTCTTGGCTACCAGTCCGAGTGGCGGAATAGGCAGACGCGCTAGCTTGAGGTGCTAGTGCCCTTAACGGGGCATGGGGGTTCAAGTCCCCCCTCGGACACCAGTGGGTTGGCACGTGAACCTGAGGGCATCGGAGCATCAATGTGGCGCGTTTTGGTTTTTCGAGCGCCGGGGCGGGTGGAACCTTTGCGGCCCGGGCCAGGGTTGGTCGTGCGGTCGAGGATTTCCCCCAAGTGCCCGGCCGGCCTGTTGGACACGGTGTGACGGGCGCCGGCTTCGGGGCGCGGCTTTTCGCGGAGCCTGATCCGGGTGGCGGCTTTGATTGCCACGGCGGCGTAATGGTCTGCGACGAGGCGTTCGGCTATTTCCAGGGGTACGGCCCGCATTTGGCAGTCGGCGGTCTTGTTGTGCCGCCCGACGCACACGAAACAGGGGTACACGTCGCCGGTGTGGGATCTCGCGTTGACCAGTAGTAGACGCGACCCGCAGTCCGCGCAGAAGAGGATGCGCCTGAGATAGTGGCCGTGGATCCGGTTGTGGACGTCCGCTTTGGCGTGCGCCGCCAAGACCGCTTAGACTTGGAGGAACACTTCGGCGGCGACGAGCCGCTCATGGCCGCCTTTGTAGACCTGGTTCCGGCAGACCACGTCGCCCTTGCAATACGGGTTGGCGAGCATCTTGTACAGGTAGCCCTTCGTGACGGGCTTCGACGGATGTCTTGGGGTCGACAGGCTCGTCAATCCGCGCCTGGCTAGTTCCCCGGCCAGTTGCGGCGCGGTCCAGTTCCCGGAGGCATAGGCCTTGAACGCCCAGGCGACAAGCGGTCCCCGCTCTGGGTCGACTTCGACGGTGTGGACGCGGCGGCCTTCGGCGTCGCGGACTTGGACGTTTATGTAGCCGAGCGGCGCTTTGCGTGGTGTGCCCCCGGATTTCGCTTTCCGGGTCATGCCCTTGACGACCTCGGTCGCCAGGTTCTTAGATGCAGAACTCCGCGATTGTGGACATGATCCCGTGGAGCAGCATCCCGGACCGGGTCTCGTCGATGTTCTCCGTCGCCGAGACCAGCACGACGTCGGCGTCGACGAACTCCTCGACCACCAACGCATCGAGTTCGTCGGCTTTCTTGTAGCTGGCGGCCCTTTGCGCGGGGATCGAATAGCCTTCGTCGGTGCCTTCCTTTTGGGCCTGCTCCTTTGTCGAGACCCGCAGATAGGTGACGGCGAGGGTGCGGCCGGCGGTCGTGTCTCGTGAACGCCGCATCGGGCCGTTGGGCCCTGGGGGGCGGCTTGACCACCTGACGCAGGTCTTTCAGCTGGGTGAAGTCGAGTTGCGCGGGCCGTTCCTCGGTCACAGTGAACTCGCGTTCTTCTTGCGGCCTCCAGCTCGCCTTCCGCCGATACGTCCTCGCCATCACCAGTTCCCTTCCGCCAGGCGGGCCGCTTCGGCGGCCAGCTGCGGGATAGCCCAGGTTAGGTAAACGCGCTCACGCCCGGCCACGCGCAACAGCGTGGCCCAATTCTGCCGGTTCGCCGCGCCGACCGGGATGCTGGAGGGTCAACACCTCGCCCGCGTCGGCCGGTTTCAAGGCGACGATGCCGACTGGCCGGCCCGGAACCTCAACGTTATCCACACTCCGATTCTACGAGGCGCTCGAGGCCTACGAGATGGCGCAGGACTGGTCGCATACCGCGCCGAGAGAACGCAGGACGGTGGGACCAGGGTGTCCCTGGCGGAGCTGCGCGGCGCCCTACTAGGGTTTGCGACGTCTAGCGACTCTAGTATGCTAACCGTATGCAAAAGAGACGCCTGACCGTCACCGCAGACGTCCAGCCTCTCTCCGCCGGGCAGCGGGCGGTGGAGGCGGGCGAATTCGGCTCTTTGAGTGAATGGGCCAACGCCGCCATGGCGGAGAAAGCCTCCCGAGACAGGCGCCTCCGGCTCTTGCGCCAAGCCTTGGCTAGCTACGAAGCCGAATACGGCGAAATCACCGAGGAGGAGATGGGCGAGCAGGCGCGAGCGGATCGCGAGGCCGCCATCACCGTGCGAGGGCCGCGCCGGGCAGTCGCCTGATGCAGGTCTACGACGCGGGCGCATTCATCGCCGCCGAACGAGCAGACCGCAGCATGTGGATCCGCCTCAAGACTGCCCTTGACGCCGGAGAGCCGCCCGTCACCAGCACTGCGATCCTGGGCCAAGTTTGGCGGGGCGGACCCAGGCAGGCGCGGACTGCCCGCGTCACCGCCGCCGTCGACGCCATACCTCTGACCAGGGAAACAGCTTTGGCGGCCGGCCTGCTGCTGGGGCGGACCGGCACCAGCGATGTGATTGACGCGGCCTTGGTGCTGACTGCGGTAGACGGCGACGCCATCTACACCTCCGACCCAAGAGGCATTGCGCTCCTGGCCGGCGCCCACGGCGTCCACGTGGACGTGGTCCCTGTGTGACGACCGCCGGCGGGCATCACGGGGAGCGCGGCGCCTCGGCGCTAGCATGATCCCGCAGGCCTCTTGCTCGGCGGAACACCTAGATCTGGGCTAACCCAGGTTCGGCGAACTAATCGCGATCTTCTGAGTCATACCGAGAGACATACCGCAGGCGGCGCGGGCCCGGTCAGGGGGCGGCCCGGCGCAACACCGGCCAGCACGTGCCCATCGCGACCAGCGCCAGACCGGTCAGGACCGGCAAAGCGAAATGGTGCCCTGAGGCACAAAAACCCCCTGTCGCCTATTCAAGCTGCCCAAGCACGGTGCAGACCGCCGTGGCCACCAGCGAGAAACCGCCGAAGAGGACAAGTGCGCCCAAGACGTAGTCGCGCCGCCCCAGGGCCAGCACGAAGGAGAAAGGGTACATGCCGGCGGTGACCACAATCGTGGTTGCAAACGAGGTCCCATACAGCGCTTGCAGGCAGCCGGTGATCACCACAGGGGCGCCAGTCTTGGCGGACACCACGGCGGTCAAGGCCGGCCCCGGCTGGGTGGTCAACGAGACGACAAGCTGCTGTGGCGGCACCGCCGAGATCCCGAGCCCCGTACCCGCTGCCGGGGCGGCATCGGGCTCTGGTAAAGGCCCCTCGACGGTCACGCTGGCGAGCCCACCGATCCGCTCGCGTCTGAGCACCGGGCGGCCGGACACGAATTGGTCGACGGGCTCCGCAATGCCGGCGACGGTGTAGGAGGCGCCCCAGCCGCCGTAGAACCAGCTACCAGCGGTGAACACGCGGCGCGCGGTGAACCCGTCCGAGTATTTCTGGACCTCGGAGGCAAAGCAGACCTGCTCGGTCTGCGCGCCGTGGTGGTGGGCGAACCACCCAGGACAAGGGCGCTGCCGGACGTGGGGTACACCTGCCCGGTGACCAATTGCATCAGGGCGGTCTTGCCCGCGCCGGTGCGGCCCAGCAAGCCGCAGATCGAGTTCTCCTTGATGGCGACGGACACGTTGTCCACGGCGCCGGAGTCGGGCCGGGGCCGGGACTGATCGACGGCGCTTGGGCCCCGGCCCCCAAAGCCCCTTGGGCAATGCTGTGCCCGATGTGTCCCGCGATCCGGATGAAGACCCGACGACTGTCACCGAGCACTTTGGCCGCCACTGGGCCTGACTTGTCTATTGGTGTGTTAATGGGCTAACAGACCAACACGCCGCGAAGCAAGTCCGCGAGGATAGCGCGCGGCGTCAATGTCGCCTGACGCTAAACTTGTCTTCGCCGGCATGAATCTAGTATTGATGCTAGATTGGTGAGATGGCGACTATCACACTGACAGAATTCAACCAGAACCCGTCACGCGCTACCCGGCTGGCTGACCTGGGGGAAGTGATTGTGCTGCGGCGAGGGGTGGCGGCCTACCGCTTTGAACGGATCCCGGAGCGGGCGGGCGACCGGTTGGAAGCGCTTGTCCAGGCCGGACTGGCCGCCCGGCCCCGGCGGGCGGCCGGCCCGCGGTCTGGTCCGTTGCCGGTCGCCCGGGCAGGAGTTGACTTGGGCGGACTGCTTGAGGCGGATCGCGGTCGCCTCGATGGCTGAGGTCCGCACCTGGTATGTGGATTCGTCGGTGCTGTTGCGGGTGATCGTTGACCAGTCGCCGGCGGCGCGGGCGTGGCTCCAGGAGCGCGTCGACGCGGGGGACCGGTTTGTCGCGTCCCGCTTGATGGAGGTCGAGGTTTGCAGGGTGACTAAGAACGCCGGCGTCGATCAGGACGTGGTGCGCGAATACATCGACGAGTTCACGCTGATGGCGATCACCGACGACATCCTCGGAGGTGCCGTGGCGCTGGACCAGAAACTGGGCGGGGCTGATGCGATCCACGTGGCTTCCGCCGTCGAACTGGGCCCGGACGCCATCGCGATTGTGACGCACGATAGGCAAATGGCCGCTGCCGCAGCCGATCTGGGCTTCGATGTGCTCGACCCAGTGACTGATGACCCGGGACGCGGCCCGGTCGACACCCCGAAACAGGGCCCCCAACCCGCCTGAGCTGGCTTTCCGCACTCCTTGGCTCGGATTTGGCTCCGATTCTTGACCTTCGCCGAACAGCACCCGTCCGGACCAATCAGATGGGTCCAACCGTCCGCATGCACCACCCAGTCGCGGACCGGTTTGGGTTCTTTGCGGATGGGCGCGGCGAACTGCGCAGATCCGTCGCAAGAGCACCGCCTGCGCCCGGCCCGGCCGCAGCTACTCTCCGGAGTGATACCTGCAACTGAGGCCGCCTGTGGTAGAGGATTTGATCCATGTCCGGTGAGTTCGCATCCTTGCCGCCGACGTTCACCGCGAAGCTGGCACGAGTTCGCGGTGTCAATCCGCGCGACCTGTATTCGTGGCGGGACTCCGGCGACGTCAAGGAGCTGTCGCGCGGGGTGTTCCGCAAGGCCAGCGCGCCGCACCCGACTTATCCGGACCTCCTGGCAGCGGCGCTCAGAGCACCGCGCGCGGTGGTGTGCTGCCTGTCGGCCCCGGCGATCCACGACCTGACCGATGAACTGGTACCAGGCGTGCAGCTAGCGGTGCCAAAAGGCTCGTGGGCACCTCGGATCGACCACCCGCCGACCCGTGTCTTCCACTTCGCGCCCGACACCTTCGACCTCGGCCTAAGCACGGTCGAAGCCGCGCCGGGAGAGTCGGTGCGGGTATATGACGCCGCCCGCACAGTGGCCGACCTGATGCGACTGAGACACCGTTTTGGCGAACCCGTCGCGCACATCGCGTTGAACCGCTACCTCGACTCGGCGCGCGCCCAGCCCGCCACGGTGTTGGAGTACGCCCACAAGCTCGGCGGATTCGAGGCCACGCGGGTCGCGGTCGCTGTGGCCGGTGCGCGTTGAACCGTCCCACCCGCGACACGGCCGCTGGGCGAGCCTATCTCGACTTGCAGAACCGCGCGCCGCGAGAAGTGAGGCACCCAAGAGTTGCTCACTCGGGTATCCCATCGAGACCGTGTTGGCGGAGAAGATCGTCACCGCAATCAATCTTGGCCTGGCCAGCACTCGTGTCCGTGACTGGTCAGACATCTACACTTTGAGCGGTCGCCATCCAGTCGGCTACGCGCCAACCCGTGAAGCGGTGCTCGCAACAGCCAGGTTCCGAGGGGTCGCGCTGGTCCTGTTGTCGCAGGCGGCCGACTTGCTGGTGGACCTTCGCAGCCAGACCCACACCGCCTACCGGCGGGGTCTTGGACCCGACGGACTCCACCTTCCCGAGCCTTTCGCCGATGTGGTAGAGGCCGTCATCGTCTTCGGCGGCCCGCTCATCGCTGCCCACCAACTGACGCGGTGGAGCCCGGAAAAGCGGCGCTGGGAGCCCTGAGCCCGACCATCAGCGGAAACCCAGAGGGAGCCCCCAAAGGGCGCCACACCTCACACGTGCGCAGAAAGTAGAATGATGCCGCGCGGTTGGTCACTACCAAGCGTGAGTGCGTTTACAGAACCTGGGTTACGCGACAACCGCGCATAGGGCGCAGGGCTTCACGGTCGACACCTGCCACACGGTGGCGGCCCCGTCCACCACGAGAAAAAACTTGTATGTGGCGATGACGAGGGGCCGGGAGGCGAATATGGCGTATTGGGCGGTCGACCGCCCCGACCCTACCCACGACCAGCCGCGTCCCTCGGGCAACCAAGCCGTAGACACCGGAGCGTCCTGCTGGATCGCGCACTCCAGGGCCCCTGCGGGGTCTGGGACGGCCCCTTGGAGTTCCTTCCTCATCCATCCGGAATTGGTGCCGGACCAGCGCAGATGCAACGCCTGCGCACACGGGGGAAGGTTGGCAAAGGCTCCCCGGTGGAACACCTCGAACTGGCGGTCCGGGTGTGATCGCCATCAAGCGCCTCCGGCGCTCGGGCCGATCCTCCTCGTCCAAGTCCCGGCGCGGCCCGGCCCGGAGAAGATTCGCGACCGTCGTGCGCGAGATCCCGAACCCTTCTCCCCGCTCGCGCAAGCCGGCCCCCCGCCGCGATCAGGGGCTCAGCGGTCGAGCCGCTGCTGCCAGTAGCCGGGTTTACGGCGTTCGTGCGCGTAGGCGAGGATCACGAAGCTGCGGTCGGTGAGGTAGTAGAGCACGTGGTACGGGAACACTGCGATCGCCATGCTGCGCACGGTCGGAGTGGCCACCCAGCCGGGGAACACGGGCGCTGAACGAGGCCAATCGTGAATACGGGCTATCGCGTCGTCGATGGCGTCGTAGAAGTCGTCGCCCAGACCCGGCTCTCGGTTGTCGTACCAGAACGCGGCTTCGCGGAGTTCGTGGCGCGCTTCGGGATGCTCGCGCTTTTCCAACCTCACTTGCGGCGAGCTGCCAACTCGGCCCGCAACTGCGCATGCGACTCGTTCACGTCCAGCAGCTCGACTTTGCCGCTGTCGATGTCGTCAATGCGACTATGAAGCTCAGTGCGCCAAGCCGCATCGACCTCGGCCTGATCCACGTTCGCATCGTCGGCGTCAAGGCTTCGCAGACCGCGATGGATCACGGCAGCACGATCATGCTGATCGAGGGCGAGGAGCGCCTGCTCGACTTCCGCGACGTTCATGGACATGCCTCTAGTGTAAGCCGCCCTACTGACCATAAGGGCATCGAGGACGCGGGCGTCGGCTGAGCTCCCAGGGAGCTTGGGAGCGGACTCTGTGAAAGTGCGCTGCCGGTCACTCGGCGCAGTGGTGCTGGTCGAAAAAGCGGACAGCGGTGGTCCCGAGTCCGAAGAAGTCCGCGAGGCGCTTGTAGGACCAGCCTTCGCCGCGTAGCGGCGTGGGCTGGCCCTTGCGTTCAAGAAGGGCGGGGGTGGCGCCCAGCAGCTTGGCGTGCCGCCGGATGGTCTTCGCCGCCAGGCCGCAGCGCTCGGCTAACACGGTGGCGGGTACCCCCGCCGCGTAGGCGGCCAAGATTTCCGCGGGGACGGGCACCCCGGCGCGATACTGGGCGAGCTTGCGGTCGAGTTCTTCGGGGGTGAGAAAGGTTCCAGGAGTTCCGTTTGGCGTCTGGCGGGCCCCTGCGGGGTCAATAGCGGCTGCCTGGAGGTCCTCCCACATCCAGTTGGAATTGCTTCCTGACCAGCGTAGATACAACGCTTGCGCGCATGGGGGAAGGTTCATAAACAGTCCCCGATGGAACACTGTTGTCCTGTGTCAGGACACAGGAAACCAGCGAACTGCCCGTCGAGTCCAGGCCGCCGATGCCGTCCGAATGGCTCGGGTCTTGGGTGTCCGGTCCCAGCCCACGGGCGAGGGCGGCGGCGTTCGCGGGCCGGGGTACCAGCGGCCGTCGCATTACCGCCGTCCGCGCAGCCGGTCGAGTTGCCGGCGCTCGGCCTTAGTGGGGCGGCCGGAGCCGCGATCACGCAAAGCGACCGGGGCGGTGGTGGCTTCAGTCTTGGCCGGCGGCGGCGGCGAGTGGTCCTCGTATGCCTCCGCTGCCAGGGGCGCCCCAACCCGTTTGACCAGCGGTTTTACAACGATCACGATGCGTTCGCGAGGGCCGCCACGGACATGGACTTCATCGCCAGGCCCCACTAGCTGCGATGGTTTGGCCTTCTCACCGGAGACCCGGACGTGACCAGCCTTACAGGCCGCCGCGGCCGCGGAGCGGGACTTGAACAGCCTGACTGACCACATCCAGGAATCGACTCTGACCTTTGGCACGTGGTCTATTCCACCACGCCGCGCCACGCCGCGCCGCGCCACGCCACGCCGCGCCACGCCACACCGCGCGGCACGCCGCGGCGTGGTCCCGCGGTCCCGCCCGGAAGACATGCCATCTGTAACCATCTAGCCTAAGAACATGGAGATCGGTTTCATCGGCGCGGGCAACATGGCCCAGGCCATCATCGAAGGAATTGTGGCCAGCGGGGCAGTGGCGGCGGACGAAATCTGCGCCCATGATCCTGATGCGGCCAAGCTGAAAGAGTTCGCCAAGGCGACCGGGATGGTGGCGTTCGCCGGGAACGAAGAGGTGGTGGCGGCATCGGGCACCGTGGTGTTGGCCGTCAAACCGCAATACTTGCCGGGCGTGCTGGAACAGGTCGGGGGGCAGATCGTCGCCAAGGCGCCTCTGGTGGTGTCGATCGCGGCCGGTGTGACCCTCGAACACTTGGACGGTTGGCTGGGGCCGGACGTGCCGATAGTCAGGGTCATGCCGAACATCAACGCGACGGTTGGCGAATCAATGTCCGCGGTGGCCGGCAATGCGGTCGCGACAGACTCGCAGATCGCCTCAGTGGTGCGGCTGTTCAGCGCAGTGGGTGAAGCGACGGTCCTGGAGGAGCGCTTGTTCCCGGCCTTCACGGCGGTGGCGGGATCATCGCCGGCGTGGGTGTTCTTGTTCATAGACGCCCTGGCCAGAGGGGGCCTGGCCGCTGGACTGACCAAACAGCAGGCCCGTGAAGCGGCCACTCAAGCGGTGCTTGGCTCGGCCATCCTGCTACGGCGGACCGGGGAGCATCCTTGGCAACTAATCGACAAAGTGTCCTCGCCCGGCGGGACCACCGTCGCGGGCTTGAATGAGCTTGAGGACCGGGGCTTTTCGGCTGCGGTAGTGGCTGGCGTGGCGGCTACCATTGAGCGCGAAGCCGAGATGCGTCAGGACTGAGTCTTCCGCACCGGGTCCACCGCTAGTTCCCCAGGACAACGGTCAGTTTGACCGGATTGTGATCTGAGAACTCAAAGTCCTCGTCAACAGTTTGGACCGCCTTGACCTCAACGTTCGGTGAGGTAATGAACCCATCTATGCCGAAGAGTTGATTCTTGCCGTCCCAGGGTGCGTCGTTGAGCCGCGAGGTCGGGGTTTTCGGATCGTTGGCCACGGTCCAGCCGGACGGCAGTGCCTTCTGGTCGAATTCGCCAGGCACCCAGTTGCGGGACACCTCCGGATAGTCGGCGCCAGGGAATGACTGGTTGAAGTCGCCGCCGGCTATGACGTAGTTGCCTGCCGCGTATTCATCCTTGAGGAGGGACACTAGCTGGGCCATCTGTTCAGCTCGGCCGGTGCCGTCCTCATAGGCTTCGAGGTGCAGGTTGACGAGCACCAGTTCCTTGCCGTCCGCGGTGGGCACCCGTTCGACCAGCAAGCAGCGCTTCAAGTTGAACAGGCGGACGGGCCATTTGAACGGCACGGGTAGGGCGAGACGGGTTGCCTGGGCGGCCTTGAGGCCGGTGACGGTGACCAGTCCGGAGTCAACCTTGCCGATTGGCGGCCAGGGATACGGGGTGAACATGGACTTGAAGTTCGGTGCGTAAGCCGAGGTCCCGCCCAGATCCGTGGCGATCCGCGTGACCTCATCAATGTTGTAGGAACGGTGCGAGGAGGAGTCAGCCTCTTGGATGAAGTAGACGTCAGCGGGCAGCTCCTTGAGCGCGGCTTGAATACCGTCCAGGTTGGATTCGACATCCGCCTTGCGGTTGGGGCGAACCATGTCGCCACCGTCCATAAAGAAGTCTTGCGCCTTACCTAACCCGCCGTAGCCAATGTTGAAGGTCACCAGGGTCAGTTCAGAGCCTGGATCTGGTTTGGCCAACGTCCCGGAGCCGTTCACTGAGACGGATTCTTCCGCCTTGGGGCGATACTCCGTCAAGGAGGCGATCCCGATGAAGCCCGCTGCGGCGATTACGAGCACCAGGGCGAGCGTGGCAATGATCTTGACTAACCTGCGCATATGATCGAGTCTATGGCCCCGGCCCGTTACTTGATTCAAACTGTCTGCACCGGCAACATTTGTCGTTCGCCCATGGCCGCTACGGTCTTGGCTACCTTCTTGGCCGATGCCGCTTTGTCCGGTTCCGCGGAAGTCGGCTCGTCGGGCGTCTCGGCCGAGGAAGACGGGAACGCGATTGACCGGCGCGCGGCCGCGGCCTTGCGCCGGCGGGGATACGAGCCGGACCTGACTCACCGGGCCCACCGGATCACCCGGGAGGAGATCGAAGTCACGGATTTGATCCTGCCAGCGACCTTCAACCACTACCGGACGCTGACCAACCGGGGAGCTCATCCGGCTCGGCTGAAGATGATGCGGCAGTTTGACCCGGCCGTGGCGGAGCTGGAGCCGGGCTGGGAGCTTGATATCGAGGATCCTTGGTACGGTACAGCGAACGATTTTGAGCTGGCCTTATCCCAGATTGAGGCGGCCTGTCCCGGAGTGGTGGATTATGTCCGCGAAGCCGTCGAGTAACGGGAGCCCAGCCGGCCCAATCGGCCCAACCGGCAAAGATGGCCCGGATCGCCAGGATGTCCAAGGGGGAGAACGTGATCCGGCCGACGCCTGGCATAGCTGCGACTGCGGGGATAAACACTGGGGATCGCGGGGCGCCGCCGGCACACTGATAATCCGGGATCGAGACGTGCTGCTGCAACTGCGGCCACCCGGGCTGCATCATGGCGGGTCCTGGGGTTTGCCGGGAGGCGCCCGCAAGACTGGCGAAGCGCCGTTGGGGGCGGCACTGCGTGAGTGTCAAGAAGAAACGGGGCTGGACCCGGGGTTCCTCGAGCCCGTGTGGTGGTGGGTGGCCAGCCATGGCGGTTGGTCTTACACGACGTTCGGGGCCCAGCTTCGTGAGGGTGCCGATCCGGCTGGTGTGAGCCGCGCCGGAACACCCCCAGGGGCGGCGGGGAACCCCAATTGGGAGACAGCCGCCCTGGAGTGGGTGCCGGCGGATCAGGTGGCTGACCGGGACCTGCATCCAGGTTTCGCTGCCGCCTGGCCGGATCTGAAACGAGTACTTGGCCAAAGGATGGGGCTGATCGTGGATACCGCCAACGTCATGGGTTCACGCCCGGATGGATGGTGGAAGGACCGCGCCGGGGCGGCGGTCCGCCTGCGTAATCAACTTGAACCTGTAGCGAGCTCCGGGCTGGCCAATGTCTTGCCGGATGGGCCCAGCGGCTGGTTCCCGGAGGTTGTCATGGTGGTGGAGGGCCGCGCTCGCGGGATTGACCAAGGCGAATCGGTCACGGTGGTGCACGCGCCGGGGGAGGGCGATGACCAAATCGTCAAGGAAGCCCGCCGAGCGCTTGAGAAGGGGCGGTCGCCGGTCATGGTGGTGACCGCGGACAAGGGGCTGATTGGCCGGCTCGGCCGGGCTGGAACGGACATAATGCGCCCCGGCAGACTGTTGGCGCTGATTGGTTAGGCTGGGCTGATGGGATCGTATTCGTTGGCCGCAAAGCTGTGTGAGCTGACTCCATTCCAGCCGGAGGACACGCAGCGGGTATTTGATTACTGCCAGGACTCAGACATCCAACGTTGGACCGCGGTACCTGTGCCTTACGGGCCTAAGGACGCGACTAGCTTCGTTGAAGGCGCGAGCCAGAACGGCTGGGATTGGGAAACCGGCGGGAGTGACGAGCGGGTTTGGGCCATCCGAGTTCGAGCCGACGGCGCTTCCATTTTGGCGGGGTCGGTGGGGCTCCGGCCGGACCCGCCGGGGCAGTCGCTGGAGATTGGCTATTTGCTGGCGCCGGATTGCCGGGGTCGTGGTTTGGCGTCCGATGCCGTTCTCACAGTTACCGCCCACGCCTTACGTGACCTGGGCATGCGTCGTGTGCTTTGGCGGGCGGCCGTGGGCAACTGGGGTTCGCGCCGAGTAGCTGAGCGTTGTGGCTTCAGGGTAGAGGGCGCTGTTCGTTCGCAAGTGGTGATTCGGGGCGATGTTCTTGACGGCTGGATTGGCACCGCGCTGGCCGAGGATCTTCCAGCGAACCATGGGCGGGCTAACTCGGCGGACTGAGAGTGCCTGAGCAGCCGGCCGTGCCGCCTGGGGGAAGATTGGTCAGAACACAGACCACCTGGTCATACACATCGCGGACGGTGACTGAGGGCAGGGCTGGGCGGCCGGTGTTGGTGACGGTGTAGGTGTACCAAATGGTGGTGCCGGGGGCGACTTCGCCTCCGGCCTCAATCTCTGTGCCGGATCCGTTGATGAGGTCGTTGTACCCGGTCTTCCCGGACACCGGGTTTGCCCAGGCTTGGAGCTTGATCGACAAGTAGGGGGTGTAGCAATCGCTGAGTTCCAGCGGCACTGTCCGTGACAACTGGGATGACTCAAATTGGGTGCTGTTGCCGGTCGCGCCCAGGGTCTGCAAGCGGATGTAGCCGCCAATCGGTGGAGTGGCCTTGAGTTTGATGGTCCCTGCGCTGGCGGCGGGGGCCGGGAGGATTGGGGCCCCGGCCAGGGGCAGTGAGCCCACCAGGAAGATAGCTGTGGCAGCGGCTACGCGTGAGAGGCGGCTGACCGGCGGGGTCCAAGGCTGGGTGGCGCGGCGGGCGGGATGAGTAATCGGCTAGTTTTGGGGTATGGAGACTCCCGCCACTAGCAGCGCGGCCCGCCCAACCGAACACCCCGCGGCGGATGACGCCATCCGGATAGCCCGGGATCTGATCCGCTTTGACACCACCAACACCGGCGATGAGCGTTCCGCCGGTGAACGTGAGGCCGCCGAATACGTCACTGGCCTGCTTCAGGATTGGGGTTGCCAACCCGCCTATTTCGAATCAGAGCCAAGACGCGGCTCGGTGGTGGTGCGCCTGGAAGGCCAGGACCAGACCAGGCCGGCCCTGGTGCTGCACGGGCACCTTGATGTGGTGCCAGCCAACGCCGCCGAATGGCAGGCGGACCCGTTCGGGGCGGAAATCCGTGACGGCGCCATCTGGGGTCGGGGAGCGGTCGATATGAAAGACATGGATGCCATGATCCTGGCGGTGGTCGGCTGGTGGCGTGACCAGGGCGTAAAGCCGCCGCGCGACATCGTGCTCTGCTTCTTCGCGGATGAGGAGGCCGGCGGCGCCTTGGGGAGCCGTTGGCTGGTCCGGAACCACCCAGAGCTGTTCGCGGGAGCCACCGAGGCTGTGTCGGAAGTGGGCGGGTTCTCAGTTAGCGTGGCGGGGCGGCGGGCTTACCTAATCCAAACGGCGGAGAAGGGGATCGCTTGGCTGAAACTGGTCTCGAAGGGAACGCCCGGGCACGGCTCGGCCATCAACCAAGACAATGCCGTCCGTCACTTGGTTGACGCCCTGGCGCGGATCGCAGCCCAGCCTTGGACCATGAACCTGACACCGACAGTTGAAGCGATGCTGCGGGGGGCGGCGGACCTGGCTGGCGTCAATCTGGACCTCACTGACCGCCAATCGGTTGATCAGCTATTGGACGCTTTTGGCGCGGCCAAGCGGTTCGTCGGCGCATCGGTCGCCACTGGGGTCAATCTGACTTCGCTGCACACCGGCTCCTCGAAGGTCAACGTGGTCCCACGCACGGCTGAAGGTACCATCGACATGCGTCCTTTGCCGGGTGAGGCCGCTGACGCCAAGGAACTCGTTACCAAACTGGCTGGGCCGCACATCGACATCAGCCCGCTCAATGAGGACATCGCCCTGGAGGCGCCACTGGACGCGCCTGTGGTGGCGGCCATGAAAGAAGCGCTGACCGCAGCCGATCCGTCGGCGGCTATCCTGCCCTACATGCTGGCTGGAGGCACTGACGGCAAGGCCTTGGCTCGGTTGGGGATCGCTTCCTATGGGTTCGCGCCGCTGCGCTTGCCGGACACCTTTGATTTCACGGCCATGTTCCATGGGGTCGATGAACGCGTGCCGATCGATTCGCTGCGCTGGGGGGCTGGCGTGCTGGCGGACTTCCTGGGGCGGATCTGAGCACCGGCGCGGGGCGTTAGCCCCACAGCGTTGATTCGACCCGCAGCACCTTGCGCCGCAACCAAACCCGCTTGACGCCACCCCAGTAGCGGGTTGACTTGGCCATCTCCCAACGGCCGTATTCGGCCTGGGCGGTGATCATTTGGTGAGCGGCGGTGGCCGTAGCGTGGGCCGGGACGGTCACGATCCGGTATTCGTAAGAGCCGCCTCGGGCGAGCCATGAATCAGTCATCGGTACCCAATGGTAATGAAGGCTCAAACCCGGTAACGTCAAAGGATGAACGCCGACCCGCGCTTGGCCCTGAACCGCTTAATCGGAGCTTTGGAACGGCATTTTGAGGCGGCCGCGACTGGCCGTAGTGACGACGACCCGTCCTATGTGGCGGCCTACCGCCAGTTAATCGCCGCCTTTGAGTCCTACGATGACGCCCTTTACGACGCCTACGGGATTGACGCGGCGTTCTTGGTCTATGACGACGACGCCGACGATCTGGATGATTCTGGTGATGAAGATCTGGCGTTGGACGGCCTAGGGTCCACGGTGGACCCAGAGGTCTTCCCGCTCTAGCGCGGGCTCCCCAGCAGGCTCAGGCGGAGACCTCATCTAGGGCGTCTTCGATTTCGCGTGGAAGTTCGAGTTCTGCGCCGACCAGCGCGGTGTGTAATTGAGCGGCCGTTCGGGCGCCCAATATGGCGGAAGCGACGCCGGTTCTGCCCCGGACCCAAGCCAAGGCCACGTCCAACGGGGATACTCCCAACCCGTCCGCGGCGGTAGCGACAGCCTCCACCACCCCAGCGGAGACGGCGGACAGATAGGGTGTCACAAATCCCCGTAAGTGAGGTGACGCGGCCCGCGAATCGGCCGGCACGCCGTGGCGATATTTGCCGGTCAGGACGCCCCGCCCAAGTGGGCTCCAGGCCAGCAGCCCCAGTCCCAGGGCCGATGCCGCCGGCACCAGTTCGGCTTCGATCCGCCGGTTGAGGAGGGAGTATTCGACCTCTACCCCGGCCAGTCCGGCGCCCAGGCTGGCGCCTTGGATCAAGGTGTGGGCCCGGGCGGTGATCCAAGCGGGATGGTTGGACAAGCCCAGATAGCGGGTCTTGCCGGAATCGAGAGCCCAGCGCAAGGCGCTGAGGGTCTCTTCTAGAGGGACCGCCGGGTCGGGGCGTTGGACTAGCCATAAGTCGACGTGATCAGTGCCGAGGCGGCTCAACGAATCTGTGAGATTGTCGATCAGGTTGCCGCGCGAAGCGTCCGTCTGGAACCGCTGACCGCGCAGTTTGGAACCGGACTTGGTGCAAATCACCAGGTCATCGCGGTTGACCATATTGGAACGGATGAATGAGCCGAGCAGTTCCTCAGCGGCGCCGTCGCCGTAGGAGGAGGCCGTGTCGATCAACGTGCCACCGGCGTCGGTGAACTCCGCGAGCTGATCCGCGGCGTCCATCTCATCAGTGTCTCGCCCCCAGGTCATGGTGCCCAAGCCAATCGATGAGACTTTCAGGCCGCTCCGGCCAACGTTCCGGTAATCCACGCCGACCAGCCTATAGTTGGGCGGATGAGTTTGTGGGAAGCCCTGTTCCTGGGCCTTGTCCAAGGGCTGACCGAATTCTTGCCGATCTCCTCATCAGCCCATCTGCGGATTGTTGGCGAGTTCTTGCCCTCTGCCGGGGATCCGGGCGCGGCCTTCACCGCGATCATCCAGATTGGCACCGAACTGGCCGTGCTGGTCTATTTTCGCCAACAGGTCTGGGCCATCATCCGCTCTTGGGTGCTGTCCTGGAAGCAAGGCGGGAAGCCGATTGATCAGGATGCTCGTATGGGCTGGCTGATCATCATCGGTTCGGTGCCCATAGTCTTGTTGGGTGTGATCTTCCAGGATTCGATTGAGACCCATCTGCGCAATCTTTACATCACTGCGGGAACCTTGATCGGGTTTGGGCTGTTGCTTGGCGCGGCGGACGTCTACGCCGGGCGGGTGGCGGCTCGCGGCGAACCGAAGTCTTTGGACAACTTGGGCGTGCGTGATGGCGTCTTCTACGGACTGGCCCAGGCCCTAGCTTTGATTCCCGGTGTTTCGCGGTCTGGTGGGACCATCACAGCTGGTCTGGCGATGGGTTATTCGCGTGAGGCGGCGGCACGGTATTCGTTCCTGCTGGCGATGCCAGCGGTTTTTGGCGCCGGGTTGCTTGAACTGGTCAAGTCGCTGGGAGACCACCAGGCCTTGGCCGCCGGGTGGGGGAACACCATAGCTGCTGGGGTGGCTGCCTTCGCCGTTGGCTACGTGGTCATAATCGGCTTCCTGAAGGTTGTGTCCACCTACTCTTACCGGCCCTTCGTGTACTACCGGGTGGCCCTGGGGGGGCTGATCCTGGCGCTTCTAGCGACGGGCCATCTTGTACCCTAACTAGGTGCATCCGTGGACCGGCCAAGTAGTTAGCGTCATACCTGGTAAAGGCGAGGTTCCCCGAATCCAAGATGGCATCACGGGCAAGCTCATCCCTAGTCTGACAGGCAGTCAGGCTGACCTGTATGTGTGCGGCATCACGCCCTACGATGCGACTCACCTGGGGCACGCCTTCACCTACCTGGCGTTTGATTTGTTAGTGCGGGCCTGGCGGGACGTTGGGGTTACCGTGCGTTACGCACAGGGACTGACGGACGTGGATGATCCTTTGCTGGAGCGGGCTAGCGCCACCGGCCAAGACTGGCGGGAACTGGCCCGGAGCCAGACCGCTCTTTACAAATCCGACATGGCGGCACTTGGCGTGATTCCGCCGGACGCCTACCGGGGCGTGGTCGAATCAGTGCCGCTGATCGTAGCGGCGGTAGAGCGGATGCTGGGCGCGGGCCAGGCTTACCGGGTGGCTTTGCCGGGCGGCCCCGCTTTAGGACCGGATTCCGGTTTGGGCGATGTCTACGCTGATCTCAGTACCGACCGGTGGTTTGGGTCGCTGTCTGGTCTGAACCGGGAGACCCAGGACCGGCTGTTCGCCGAACGCGGGGGAGACCCCGGCCGGCCGGGTAAGCGCCAGCGGCTTGATCCGCTACTGTGGCGGGCCGCCCGCTCAGGCGAACCGTCCTGGGACGGACGGTCCCTGGGCCCCGGCCGGCCCGGGTGGCACATTGAATGCGCCGTGATAGCTGCCAATGAATTGGGTCAGCCTTTCGACGTTCTTGGGGGCGGTTCGGATCTGGCGTTCCCCCACCATGAGATGTCTACGTCCCATTCACGCGCCATCGGCGGTCTTGAGGCGCCAACGCGGCTGACCATGCACACCGGCATGGTCCACTACTTGGGCCAAAAGATGTCAAAATCGGTTGGCAACTTGGTGTTCGTCTCGGAGTTGTTGGGCCGGGGCGTTGACCCGGCGGTCCTGCGCCTGGCACTGATTGGCCACCATTACCGGACCAACTGGGAATGGAGCGGGCGGGAGCTGGCCTTGGCGGACGCCCGGTTGAGCCGTTGGCGGGACGGGATTGGCGCGGTCACCGCGCAACTCGATTCCACCGCGACGATCACCAAAATCCGTGCCGCGCTCGCCAACGACTTGGACGCCGCCGCGGCTATCGCGGCGGTCGATGATTGGATCAGCACCGCGTCTACCGGCACGGACCGGTCGCCTTACGCTGCCGGCGATTTACGGCGCGCCATAGATGCCCTGCTGGGAATCAAACTCTACTGAGCGGATTGGCTGGCCGCCGGCCCCGGCCGGCTGACCCCAGCCGTCTTACTGGCTGCCGCGGTGGCGCAGGTAGCGTTCAAACTCCTTGGCTAGGGCTTCGCCTGAGGCGGCCGGGGAGCGGAGGGTGTCGTTAGCGGCCTCCAGCGAGGCTATGTAACCGGCTATCTCCGGGTCTTCGGCAGCGAGCGCATCGACGCCCTCAGCCCAGGCCCGGGCCTCATCCGCCAATTCGGCGGTGGACAGGCCGTTGAGGGGGAGCATCTCGGTCAGCTTCCGGATCAACGCCAACTGGGCCTTGGGTGAGGGCGAATTGGCCACATAGTGTGGCACCGGCACCCACAGCGCCATTGATGGGATTCCGTGGACGCGGTTGGCGACCTGTTCCAGCACGGAGACAATGCCGGTGGGCCCTTCGTAGGTTGGGCTCTCCGCTCGGAACCGTTTCTGGAAATGGGACACTTCGGAGGAGGCCTGAACGGCGATGGCGCGCGAGTGCGGCACATCCGCCAGTAGTGCGCCCAGCACCACTAGGCGATCAATTCCCCACTCGACCAGTTGTTCCGTGATCTCTTCGATGAAGGCTTGCCAGTGGAAAGATGGCTCGACGCCTCGGATCAGCATGATCGGTTCGCCGCTCGCGAGGGGGGCCACCCAGAAGTCGGTCGTTGGCCAGATCAGACGGCGTTTCCCGTCTGGTCCGATCCGGCATTGCGGGCGGTTGACCTGGAAGTCGCAGTACTCTTCGGGGCTGATCGAATCGAGCAGGTTGGCGTCGAGGTGCTGGACCAAGAATGACACCGCGTCAGTGGCCGCGGATCCCGCATCATTCCATCCGGCGAAGGCCGCTATCGCTGTAGACACCTAATCACCTTACTAATAGATCGGCGCGATGACGGCGTCCAGGCCATCTCAAACAGGTTGAAACACGGCCGGGACCGGCCGCACAGTCCTCGGCGCGGCTGCGGTCAACCCGCGCTCAACCCGCGGACCGTCGGTCGGTAAACGTCCGTCGCGGCCTCCGGGGACGGCGGCCGTACAATGGCTGACCGTGGCAAGAGTCCTGGTGGCAGATGGTGCGATGGGTACTGAGATTCTGCGCGCCGGGCTCACCGCTAAGGACTACCAGGGATTTGACGGCTGCCACGACTTCTTGTCTCTCAGCCGGCCGGACGTGGTTGAAGACATCCATCGCGCCTACCTGGCGGCCGGCTGCCAGGCGGTTGAAACTAATTCGTTTGGTACCCATCCGCTGGTGCTGGCGGATTATGGGCTGGAGGACCGCGCGGCGCAGCTATCTCGGGCGGCGGCGGCCGCCGCCCGGCGAGCCGTCGCGGCGGTGTCCCAGCCAGACCGGGCGGGCCCACCGCCATTGGTGCTGGGCTCAATGGGACCGGGCTCGAAACTGCCGTCGCTGGGCCACGTTTCCTTCGCCGAATTGCGCCAGGGCTACGCGATCCAGGCCGGCGGCCTGCTGGTCGGTGGAGCAGATCGGATTCTGATAGAGACCTGCCAAGACCTCCTGCAGGCCAAGGCGGCGATCCTCGGAACCCGCGATGCCGACCGGTCAGCCCACATAACTGTTCATTTCACAGTTGAAACGACGGGCACCATGTTGCTGGGTACGGAAACCCCGGCCGCGGCCGCCTCACTGCTGTGTCTGGGGATTGATGGCATTGGTCTGAACTGCGCTACTGGGCCAGCCGAGATGTCGGAGCACCTGCGGGTACTGGCGGAGATCGCGGATGTGCCGGTCAGCGTTATGCCCAATGCCGGGCTACCAACGATTGGCCCCGACGGCGAGGCGCGCTATTCGCTGACCCCGGAGGAATTGGCGGATTGGCTGGAGCGCTTCGTGAGGGATTTCGGAGTAACCATGGTGGGTGGGTGCTGCGGCACCAGCCCAGCTCATTTGGCGGCGGTGGCGCGGCGGATGGACCAGCTGGCGGCCCAGGACGGATCAAGCCTGGGCGGTGGGAAGGCCAGCGCCCCGGAGCGCGCCTCCAGCCTGGCGAGAGGCGGCCCAGGGCCGGGCAGCGCCGGAACGGTCGCGTCGTTGTACCAGGCGGTCCCGTTGAGCCAGGAGTTGGCCTATTTGGCGATTGGCGAGCGGACCAACGCCAATGGTTCCAAGGCCTTCCGTGACGCCATGACCAGCGGAGACATCGAATCCTGTGTTCAGATCGCGCGCGATCAGGCCGCCGGTGGGGCGCATGTGCTGGATCTGTCGGTGGATTACGTTGGGCGTGATTCGCGAAGCGACATGGCGGCCGTCGCCGGCGCCTTGGCGACGGCTTCAACCTTGCCGGTGATGATTGATTCGATCGATCCAGCGACCATCCAGGTGGCCTTGGAGCATCTGGGCGGCCGGAGCTTGGTCAATTCGGTCAACTTTGAGGACCCGGAGCGGTTCGAGGCGATAGCCCAGCTAGTGGTGGAACACGGTGCGGCGGTGGTGGCGTTGACCATTGACCAGGCTGGCCAGGCCCGAACTAGCGACACCAAAGTGGCCATGGCCAGGCGGCTGATCGCTGAGTTGACCGCGCGGGGTGTGGCCTTGGCGGACATCGTGGTGGACCCGCTGACCTTCCCGATCGGCACCGGTCAGGAGGAGACCCGCCGCGATGCTCTAGAGACGCTGGACGCACTGGCCCGGTTGAGTGCCGAATTCCCTGCGGTTCATCTGATGCTGGGAGTGTCCAATGTCTCCTTCGGCTTGGCGCCGGCGGCGCGGGTGGCTCTGAACTCAGTCTTCTTAGACCAGGCGGTCAAAGCCGGCCTGGACTCCGCGATAGTCCGGCCAGGCGGCATCTTGCCGTTGGCCAGACTTGAGCCGGAGACGGTGCGGATAGCCGAAGACCTAGTGTTTGATCGCCGCCGCCTGGGCTACGATCCGCTGATGGCGCTGATTGAGGCGACCAGCGGAGATCTGGGGCCGGCGCCTCATCAATCGCGGCTGGAGGAATTGCCGCTGTTGGAGCGTCTGGAGGAAAGGTTGGTCACCGGCAACCGGTCTGGCCTGAACGAGGATCTGGACGCGGCCTTGGCGGCCGGCGTCACTCCCCTCGGCATAATCAATGATCATTTGCTACCGGCCATGGAAAAGGTCGGTGACCTGTTTGGTCAAGGCCGAATGCAATTACCGTTCGTGTTGCAATCAGCCGAGGTGATGAAGTCCGCGGTGTCCTACTTGGAGCCGCACATGGCGAACCAGGCGGGGGAAACCAAGGGCACGGTCGTCTTGGCGACAGTGGCCGGGGATGTCCATGACATTGGCAAGAACCTGGTGGACATTGTGCTGTCCAACAATGGCTTTACGGTCCACAACTTGGGTATCAAACAGTCGATTGGCCAGATGCTGGCCGCGGCGGAGGCGGCCGATGCCGACGTGATCGGTATGTCCGGTCTGCTAGTTAAGTCCACCCAAGTCATGCGCCAGAACCTAGCGGAGATGACGAACCGGGGGGTGGCTGGGCGTTGGCCGGTGATCCTGGGCGGGGCCGCCCTGACTAGGCCTTTTGTCGAAGAGGATCTGGCCGGCGAATTCCCCGGTCGGGTGCGGTACGCCAAAGACGCCTTCGAAGGGTTGCGGATTCTCAACGACTGGCTGGGCGGAGCGGCGCCGCAGGGCGCGGATCCGCCCAGGGAGGGCCCACATAGTACGGACACTGCCGGTGGGGCCGCTGGGGGGTTAGGCGCCGGCGGGCTGGCCCAACCGCCCGGCCGCCGCCGCGCCCGTCCCAGAAGGGCCGTGCCCGGGGAGGAGCCTAAGGCAGAGGCGTCTGACGGTGAACGGTTGACGCGGGCCCAAATCCCGGTGCCGCCGTTCTGGGGCGTTCGGCACGCCAAGGGCCTTCCGCTCTCCGATTACCTGCCATACCTGGACAAGCGATCACTGTTTGAGGCCCGCTGGGGCCTGCGGGAAGGGCTCAGTGGTCTGAGCGTCCAAGAGCTGGCGGCCACCGAGGGTGAACCCCGTCTGGCCGCTCTGATCGAAAGGATCCGGCAGGAGGGACTGGCAGTGGCACAGGCGGCATGGGGCTATTTCCCGGTTCGCCGCGAGGAAGACTCCATCGCGGTGCTGGCGTCGCCCCAGGCGGACGCTGAGGTCCGGGCAAGGTTCGCTTTTCCTCGTCAAGGCGACGGGCACCGGCGCTGTTTGGCTGATCTGGTGGATCCTGAGGCCGTGGATGTCCTGGCCATGCAATTGGTGACCACTGGTCCTCGCTTCACCGAGGCCACCGCTGAGTTGTTCGCGGGAGATGACTACCGCGCTTACTTGGAATTGCACGGACTGGCGGTGGAACTGGCGGAAGCTCTGGCGGAAGCCACCCAGAGGCGGATCGCCCGGGGACTGGGGCTGGAACCTGGCCGTGGCCGCCGCTACTCGTTCGGTTACCCGGCCTGCCCTGAGCTGGCGCAGCGGCGAATCCTTTTCAGGCTGCTGGATGGCGGGCGGATTGGTCTTAACCTGACCGAAGGTGACCTGCTTGAACCGGAGCAGTCGACTGACGCGTTGGTGTTCCATCATCCCCGGGCGACCTACTTTAACGTCAGGCGGAAGGTATGAGCGGGCAGGCGGCATCGGGCAACACCGGGCGGGACCTGCCGATGGGAGCGAGCCGGCTCAAGGGGGTCCTGTGGGACCTGGACGGGACGGTCATGGATTCCGAACCGGCCTGGTACGAGGCTGAGTCCACCTTGGTAGAACGGTTTGGCGGGGACTGGTCCCAGGAGCAGGCGGCTGGACTGCTCGGATCTGATCTGCAGCGCACGGCGGCGGTGCTTCAGGGGGCCGGGGTGTCCCTGGAGACCCGGCCTTTGATCGAGGCCTTGACTGAGATTGTGGCCCGGCGGGTGCTGGCCTCTCAGCCTTGGCGGCCGGGCGTGCGGGAAGCCTTGGTGGAATGCCGGACGGCGGGCGTTCCTTGCGGGCTGGTGTCAATGTCCTGGCGGCGGTTCACCTGGGCCGTGGCCGGGCTGGTCCCGGGTATGTTCGCGGCTGTGGTCTCCGGCGATGATGTCACACGGGGCAAGCCCGACCCGGAGGCCTACTTGATGGGCGCCGCGAAGCTGGGTCTGGAGCCGGCGGACTGCGTCGCCGTTGAAGACTCTCCGACCGGCGTGGCGGCGGCCCGGGCGGCCGGCATAACGGTGATCGCGGTGCCGGGCACAACAGACGCCGGCAAGGACCTCTTGAGCACTGGCTTTGGATCACTCGCGGAGCTGGGACCAGGGTGCGAACCTGGGCTAACGGTCCTGCGGTCAACTGCCGAAATCAGCCTTGAGTTACTCCGCCAGATCCATTCGGGAAGCTCGGCACTTGACCGCCAAACAACGGGCATTGGTCCTGAAAAGAACACCAGCCGCAGAGCGGGCCTTTGACCGGCGGGAAGTCCTGAGCCTGGATCATGGCCTGGATCTGATCCCATATAACCGAGATGCGCAGGCGGACCGTATCCAGTTCTCGGCTGGTGGGCACAGCCCCAAGGATTTGCCGGTTCCCCAAGTAGATCAGCTTGACGGCCTCCGGCATTTGGCCCCGGGCCAGCCAAATGACCAAGCTATAGAAGCGGAGTTGGAAGAATACTTCGCTTTGGTAACGCGGCGCCGGTAGCTTGCCAGTCTTGTAATCAACTATCCGCAGGGCGCCGTCCGCTGGCGCCACGTCCAGCCGGTCGATGTACCCACGCAGCAGCGGGCCGTCCTCCAATTGGGCTTCTACCAGCAGCTCGCGGGCCTCCGGCGCCAGCCTGGAGGGATCCTCCAAAGTGAAATAGGAATCGATCAGGTCCCGGGCCCCGCCCAGGAAGGCTTCTTCTGTCAGTGTCCCGTCCGCGAAGAGTTGATCAACGCGGCCATCGCGGTCCCGCAGTTTCTGGTACGACGCCGGCACCAGGCCCTGGGCGGCGGCGGGCGTCCGCTCGCGGGGCTCCAGGTCGAACAACGCTTCCAGCGCGGCGTGGACCAAGGTTCCTCGCATGGCGGCTGCTGACGGGGCCTCCGCGAACCGGTCGATCGCGCGGTACCGGTAGAGCAGCGGGCAGCGCATGAAATCTGAGGCGCGGGATGGGGACAAGCTGGTGACCGGCATGGGTACCACCTTAGATGCGCGGAGCGCCGCTGGCGGGTAGTCGGCCGAGGGCGGACCGGTCGCTGCCCGGCGGTCATCGTGTCAGAGGTTGGCCCTACAATCATGCGGGTGACTGAACGGCTGATAATCAAAGGCGCGCGTGAACACAATCTCAAGGACATCGCCGTTGACCTGCCCCGCGATCAGCTCATCGTTTTCACTGGTCTGAGCGGCTCCGGGAAATCATCGCTGGCTTTCGACACCATCTTCGCTGAGGGACAACGGCGTTACGTCGAGTCGCTGTCCTCCTACGCCCGGCAGTTCCTGGGTCAGATGGACAAGCCAGATGTGGATTTCATTGAGGGCTTGAGCCCGGCGGTGTCGATTGACCAGAAGGCCACCAACCGCAACCCTCGCTCAACCGTTGGCACCATCACTGAGGTCTATGACTACTTGCGGTTGTTGTTCGCCCGCACCGGTCTGCAGCATTGCCCCGAGTGCGGGGCGGTCATCACTTCGCAGACCCCGGCGCAGATCGTGGACCAGCTACTGGCCTTGCCAGAGGGCACCAGACTGCGACTGCTGGCGCCCATGGTGCGGGGACGTAAGGGCGAATATGGCGATCTGTTCGAGGACCTTCGCGCCCAGGGTTTTGCCCGGGTGCGGGTGGATGGCGAAGTGGCGTCGCTGACTACGCCGCCGGTGCTGGACAAGAAGGTCAAGCACAGCATTGAGGCGGTGGTAGACCGCTTGGTGGTCCGTGAGGGCCAGCGCCGGCGTTTCACCGACTCGGTTGAGACGGCCCTACGATTGGCCGATGGCGTCGTTGTAGCGGATCTGGTCGGCCAGGACCTCAGCGAGGCGGGTCAGGCGCTCCGGTTTTCGGAGAAGCGGGCCTGCCCAAACGAACACCAACTGGCCTTAGAAGAGATTGAACCGCGGACCTTCTCTTTCAACGCCCCTTACGGCGCCTGCCCAGAATGTACCGGCATTGGTACGCGTCTTGAGGTTGATCCGGAATTGGTTGTCCCGGACCCGGACCTGCCGCTGGCGGAAGGCGCTATAGCGCCCTGGCGGGGAGCGACTTGGGAATATCAGCGGCACGTACTGGAGTCGCTGGCCAAAGACCTGGGGTTCTCAATGGACGCCCCGTGGCGGTCCCTGCCAGAGCGGGCTCGCCAGTCGGTTCTCTACGGTGAGGACTTCCGGGTCCACGTCAAGTACCGCAACCGCTGGGGACGCCAGCGCCAGTACTCGACGGGCTATGAGGGAGTCATCCCGCAGATTGAGCGCCGCCACGTGGAGACGGATTCGGATTGGTCGCGGGAGCGGTGGCAGTCCTACATGAGGGAGGTACCGTGCCCGGTTTGCTTGGGTACTCGGCTGAAGCCAGAGGTCTTGGCGGTGACAGTGGGTGGTCTGTCAATCGCTGAGGTTTGCACGCTGGGGATCGCTCAATGCCGGAAGTTCCTCACCGAACTGGATCTGGACGCTAAGGCTAGAACCATCGCCGCCCAGGTGCTCAAGGAGATTGATGCCCGGCTCGGTTTCTTGCTGGACGTCGGATTGAACTATTTGTCCCTGGACCGGCCGGCAGCCACTTTGTCCGGGGGAGAGGCCCAACGCATCAGACTGGCTACCCAGATTGGTTCCGGCCTGGTTGGGGTGTTGTACGTCCTTGACGAACCGTCGATTGGCCTGCATCAGCGCGACAACCACCGCTTGATCGCCACGCTGACCCGGTTGCGGGATCTGGGGAACACCCTGATCGTTGTGGAACATGACGAGGACACCATTCGGGCAGCGGATTGGGTGGTGGACATCGGGCCGGGTGCGGGCGAACATGGTGGGGAGATTGTTCATTCCGGGGATCTGCCCGGACTGCTGAGCAATCCCCGGTCCCTGACCGGCCAGTACCTGTCTCGGGAACGGCGGATCCAGACGCCCGCCAAGCGGCGGCGGACCTCGAAACAACGCCGGGTGACGGTCCAGGGTGCGGTTGAACACAACCTCCGTGACATTGACGTGTCTTTCCCGGTGGGTGTGTTTACGGCTGTCACAGGGGTGTCCGGTTCAGGCAAATCGACCCTGGTCAACGCCATTTTGTATAACGTGCTGGCGAACCAGCTGAACGGCGCACGCCATGTTCCCGGCCGGCACCGACGGGTGACTGGGCTGGAGCTGTTGGACAAGGTGGTCCACGTGGACCAGGCGCCCATCGGTCGGACGCCGCGGTCCAATCCAGCCACCTACACTGGCGTGTGGGACGCCATCCGCAAGCTGTTCGCTGAGACTCCGGAAGCCAAACTGCGGGGCTATGGCCCCGGGCGGTTCTCTTTCAACGTCAAGGGCGGGCGCTGTGAGGCCTGCAAGGGTGATGGCACTCTCAAGATCGAGATGAACTTCCTGCCGGATGTCTATGTGCCTTGCGAGGTTTGCCAGGGTGCCCGGTACAACCCGGACACCCTGGAGGTCCATTACAAGGGCAAGACGGTGGCGGAAGTGCTGGCTATGCCGATTGAGGAAGCGGCTGAATTCTTCCGGCCCATCACCGCGATCGCCCGTCACCTCGACACTCTGGTCAACGTTGGACTGGGTTATGTACGCCTAGGGCAAAGCGCCCCCACGCTTTCCGGCGGGGAAGCTCAGCGCGTCAAATTGGCCTCAGAGCTGCAGCGCCGGTCAACTGGCAAGACGGCCTATGTGCTGGATGAACCCACCACTGGCCTGCACTTCGATGACATCCGCAAGCTCTTGGGCGTGCTTCAAGGACTAGTGGACAAGGGCAACACCGTGATTGTCATTGAGCACAACCTGGACGTGATCAAGTCCGCTGATTGGGTGATTGACTTGGGTCCTGAGGGCGGCTCTGGCGGCGGGTTGGTGGTTGCTGAGGGAACACCTGAGCAGGTAGCGGCGGACCCCAGCAGCTTCACCGGGCAGTTCCTGGCGCCGCTGTTGCGGCCGGCCGGTGACTTGGCTACCCCGGTGGCCGTCACTTGCTGATCGTGACGCCGTGGTCCTTGAGGAATCCGACTGGATCAGTTGTGGCGCCGTTGACAATCATTTCAAAGTGTAGGTGCGGGCCGGTGGTCTGACCTCTGGCTCCGGTCAGGCCGATCTTTTGGCCGGCCACTACTTTCTCTCCGATGCTGACCAGAATGCCACCGTCCATCATGTGGAGGTACTGGGTCTGTACACCACCGCCGTGGGAGATCGTTATGGTCGGGTTGCCGCCTGAATCTGTGAAAACCCGCTCAACTACGCCATCATGGGCGGCGTAGATCGGTCTGCCCGCTTTACCACTCGTCATGTCGACACCGGCATGGAACCGGGTGATGCCGTACAGCGGGTGGACGCGGAATCCGTAGGCTGAAATGACTGGGCCAGCACCAGGCTGAGTCCAGCCGCTGGAGGACACAGGATAAGGCGAATCCCCGCTTCGGAGTTGTTGCTTTTGCTTGGCGGATGACCACACTACGGAGCCGTCCGAGCCCAGGAACTGGAGGTCTCCTTCATCCGTCAGGACGAGGCGTGCGCCCGGACCGGACGCCTTGGCCGTCCAGATGGCTTTGTCCCCAACCACCACCGCCAGAGCGCCCTTGGGATCTATGATCAGGTTGCCCTCTGGGTTGGGCGTCATGGCGAAGGACCAGATCTTCTGGCTGTTCTTGTTCAGCAGAGCGACTCCGCCGTTGCCTTCCATCTTCAGCGTGTAGTCGCCGCTGGGGCTAAGTATGCCGTCATCAACGGCGATGGTCTGGCCCGGTAGGAACTCGGTGGGATAGCGGCGGGTAGTTTCGACAACGTGTCCCAGCACGGCTGGCTTGTGCTCCGGGAGCTGAATGAACAGGGTGTAGCTGTATTTTGTATTTGGCAGCAGGCCAGTGTCTACCGCCGTGCCTGGCTCCTTGCTCAGCGGGACCTCGACGCCTTCGGCTGGTGTCTGAGGGGCAGCATCGCCAACGCCGCGGCGCAGGGTCAGGTCCGCTTCGGGCTGTTTGTCCGGGGCCTCCCAGGTCAAAGTGAGGCTGGCCTCAGATTTGGCCGTTGTCTTGATCACCGCCTGGCTGTTGTCTGGCTGGGCGGCATTGGCGACTTGAGTGGTCAATGAACGCGAGGTGATGTCCGCCATGTTGCGACGGGAAACAACCTCAAGGGTCTCAGCGAGCGGCGTCAGCGCGTCGGTGCCGGGCAGCGGCGCAGCATAGGTCAGCGCGCCGCCAATACCCAGGAAGGCGCTACCGGCCAGCAAGGTTAGCGAGGCGGTCACCGCTGTGGCTCTGATATGACGGCGCAGAGCCGGTCGGAGCCGATTGACGATGGGTGAGAACAGCCAGGAGAAGGCGTCACCGATTATCACTGATGTGCGGCCGGTCCACTGGCCTAGGGCCATGGCTACATTATTGACGACCCGGCCAAATGTGGGGCGCGGCTTCTTGGCCCGGCGGGCAGCAGCGCGGGTAGCGGGGGCTTCGCCCTCGGCGGCGTCCGGCTCTAGTGGGTTGGCGGACGGAGCCAGCCCGGCCTGCGCACTGGGGCTGGTGGCGGGTGCCTGGAGTGGTTCAACCAACCATGGCGCCCCTTGGTTCTCCAGCCTGAGTTGCTTCCGGGTGAGCGGTCTAGGCTCATCTGGTTCGTAACGCATGCAGCGGGGTCCTCGCCTTTATCCTTGTCCGCGGTAGGTTGGCCAGGTACTGGGGTCCCGGCCGCGATCACCTAGCATCCTAACGTGATATGGCTCCTGCGTGTAAAGACGTTGGTCACTAATGTGCCCCTTTCTGCCCTCCCAGCGGGCAAAACGCCCGCCCGGCGGGGCCCGGCGCGGAGCCGGTCAGGGCCGGGGTCGCGCCGCCACATACGTCGCGGGAGCGATTACCGTAGGACTTATGACCGATCCATCCGCTTACCGTCCCAAACCAGGATCGGTCCCAGCCGACCCAGGGGTGTACCGATTCCGTGATGAGCACGGCCGAGTGATCTACGTAGGCAAGGCGAAGAACCTCAGGGCGAGGCTGGCGAACTACTTTCAGCCCCTGGATTCACTGCATCCCAGAACCCGGCGGATGGTTACGACCGCGGCCTCAGTCGATTGGACGGTGGTGGAAACTGAGGTTGAGGCATTGGCACTGGAGTACACCTGGATCAAGCGGTTCGAGCCCCGCTTCAACGTCAAGTACCGCGACGACAAGTCGTATCCCTATCTGGCGGTTACTGTTGGCGAACCCTTCCCCAGAGCACAGGTGATGCGGGGCGCCAAACGCGAAGGCGTCAAGTACTACGGGCCGTTTGGGCATGCCTGGGCGATCCGCGAAACGCTGGACCTGCTGATTCCCGTCTTCCCGTTGCGAACCTGCTCGAACACCGTCTTTCAGCGTTACCAGAGACAGGGCCGGGCCTGTTTGCTCGGGTATATCGACAAGTGTTCGGCGCCCTGCGTAGGGCGGGTTGACCAGGACACCCACCGCCAGATCGTGGATGATTTTGTCGCTTTCATGGATGGTGATTCGAGCCGCTTCCTGGCCGGAATAGAAGCGGCCATGCGTGAGGCCGCCGCCCAAGAAGACTTCGAACGGGCGGCCAGGTTGCGCGATGACGCCGCCGCCTTGGGGCGCGTAATCGAACGTAACGCCGTGGTCCTGGGCGATCAGACAGACGCCGATCTGTTCGCCATCGCGCAGGACGAACTCGAAGCGGCCATTCAGGTCTTCTTCATTCGCCGGGGACGCATCACCGGCCAGCGGGGCTGGATCGTGGAGAAGACCGAAGACTGGAGCCAGGCTCAACTGGTAGCGTCGCTGCTCCAGACCGTTTACGGCGGTGAGGAAGGCGCGGCCGGCCCGGATGCCGGAAGCGGCGACAGCCAGGTGCCGCGCGAAATCCTTGTTCCCACCATGCCGTGGGATGCCGAGGGATTGATTGATTACTTGCGGGTCAAGCGGGGCGGCCAAGTCCAAGTGAAGGTACCCCGGCGGGGGCCCAAACGGGCCCTGGCGGAAACGCTGCTGAAGAACGCCACCCAGTCCTTGGCGTTGCATAAGTCGCGGCGGGGCGGTGATCTGACCAGCCGGTCGCAAGCGCTGAAGGAACTCCAGGAGGCCTTGGACCTGGATGACGCGCCGCTGCGGATCGAGTGCTTTGACATTTCCCACACCGGTGGCACGAATCAGGTTGGCTCAATGGTCGTCTTTGAGGATGGGCTGGCTCGGAAGGCGGAATACCGCCGGTTCAACATCCGGGGGACGGAGGGCGAAGGGGCCGCCGATGACACCGCCGCCATGGCTGAGGTTCTGGCCCGCCGTTTCGCACACCAGGACAAAGAGGCTGATGTGGCGAGCCTATCCGGGGCGGAAACGGGGCTGGAAGAAGGCGCGGACGGCATCGGGCGAGAGGCGAGACCAAGCCGGCGGCACTTCGCTTACCCGCCCAACCTCCTGGTTGTGGACGGCGGTGCCCCCCAAGTTGGGGCGGCCGCCAGGATCATCCGGGAGCTGGGGATCGAAGGGGTGGCGTTGATTGGGCTGGCTAAGCGCATGGAGGAGGTCTGGCTGCCGGGAGACCGGTTCCCGGTGATCCTACCGCGGGGGTCGGATGGGTTGTTTCTGCTCCAGCGGGTGCGGGATGAGGCTCACCGGTTCGCCATCACAGCCCATCGACAGCGCCGGTCTAAAGCGATGACCCGGTCGGCTCTCGATGACGTGCCGGGCCTGGGGCCAGCCAAACAGAAGGCCCTGCTCAAGCGCTTTGGTTCGGTCAAGCGGATCCGGGCCGCCAGCCTGGAAGAACTCCAGTCGGTGCCGGCGATTGGGCCTAAGCTGGCCGCTAAGATTGCCGGCGCACTGGCAAGAGAACAGAAAAAGGATGAGAAACTGGACCCGTGAGCGATCCGGAAGACACGCGAACGTTCCCGGCGGGCATCCCCATCCGTGACGCGCTGGGCGGCAAAGATGACCGAGGCGAGATACTGATCATCACTGGCATGTCCGGTGCTGGGCGGACCCAAGGGGCGGGTGTGCTGGAGGATCTGGGCTGGTATGTGGTGGACAACCTGCCGCCGCAGATGATTGAGCCATTGGCCGGCATGATGAACCCGTCCGGCGGCGGTGTCAAACGCCTGGCGGTAGTCGTGGACGTGCGGTCGGGTGAGTTCTTCCGCACCTTTATGGACGCCCTGGAATCGTTGCGGAACAGTGGAATCGACTACCGGATCGTGTTCTTGGACGCCTCAGACGCGGTGCTGATTCGGCGTTACGAATCGGTCCGCCGTCCTCATCCGCTGCAAGACGGCGGCACCGTCCTCAACGGTATAGCGCGGGAGCGCGCGCTGCTGACTGATTTGCGTGAACAGGCTGATGATTACGTTGACACATCGGCTTTCACGGTCCATGAGATGAGCGCCCACATGGCACAAATCGCTGATCCGGACCAGAAGGACGAGGTAACCGTGTCGGTGTCCTCCTTCGGTTTCAAGTACGGTCTGCCGGCGGACGCTTCGGCCGTGATTGATGTCCGCTTCTTAGCCAACCCGTACTGGGTGGATGAATTGCGGCATTTGACTGGGCTGGACCCAGCGGTCCGGGACTATGTGATGGCTTCTGGCGAGGCCCAACAGTTCCTGGCTCATTACGTGCGTGCCCTGATGATTTCTTTACAAGGATTTGCAGGCCAGCGTAAGCGGCACTTAGCCGTAGCGGTGGGCTGCACCGGTGGCAAGCACCGGTCAGTCGCCATCACTGAAGCGTTGGTGGTGATGTTGCGGGAGCGCGGTGTCCGGGCGCGGGCCAGCCACCGGGACGTGGGGCGGGAATGAACCGGCCGGTGCGGCCGCCCAAAGTGGTGGCGTTGGGTGGCGGGCATGGCCTGGCGGCCTCGCTGAGGGCCCTCAGGCATGTCACCGCGGACCTGACCGCCGTGGTGACGGTGGCTGATTCGGGCGGGTCTTCTGGCAAACTGCGTGACGAATTTGACTGTTTGCCGCCCGGTGACCTGCGCATGGCCTTAGCGGCCTTGTCTGGCCACGACGATTGGGGCGTGACTTGGCGCGAGGTCCTCCAGCACCGATTTGGCGGCGAGGGCCCCTTGGCGGGCCATGCCCTGGGGAATTTGCTGATCGTGGGCTTGTGGGAAATGTGGGCCGGCGATCCAGCCACCGGATTGGACTTTGTCGGCAAACTGGTTGGCGCCGAGGGCCGGGTCTTACCCATGGCGGCTGTGCCGTTGAACGTGGAAGCGGACATCACCCGGATGGTTGAGGGCAAAGAGTGGCACACCTCGGTGCGGGGCCAGGCCAGAGTGGCGCTGGCCTGGGGAAGAGTCGAATCAGTGCGCCTGTCGCCGCCGGACGCCCCGGCCTGCCCGGAGGCGGTCCAGGCGGTGGAAGACGCCGATTGGGTGGTGTTGGGGCCAGGGTCCTGGTACACATCGGTGATTCCCCACCTGTTGATTCCGGAGCTGGCGGAGGCCGTTTTGTCGGACCGGATCCGGCGTTGTGTGACACTTAATCTTGAGAGCCAGGCGGGGGAGACCTCCGGTTACAGTCCGGCGGACCATCTCAAGGCGTTAGGCTCTTATGCGCCGGGGGCTCAGTTCGACGTGGTGATTGTCGACGAATCTTCGGCGGGCGATCTGAGGGAATTGGATGAGTGGGTCACCGGGCAAGGTGGACGTTTGCTGGCCCGGCCGGTTCGTAAGCCGGGCCACGGGGCGGAACACGACTCACTCCGGCTCGCCGCTGCTTATCGCGAAGCTTTCCTGGGAGGGGAATAGGACTCATGGCGTTGACCGCCAACGTGAAGGAAGAACTTGGCCGCCTCAAGGTTGACACGGCCTGCTGCCGCAAGGCCGAGGTAGCCGTCACTTTGCGCTTCGCTGGGGGGCTGCACATCATCGCCGGGCGGATCGTGGTTGAGGCGGAGCTGGACACCGCTTTGGCGGCTCGCCGCCTGCGCCAGGCCGTCGCCGACTTGTACGGCAACCGGTCGGAGATAGTGCTGGTGTCCGGCGGAGCGCTGAAACGCCACAACCGGTTCCACGTCCGGTTCGCGGACGATGGCGAAGGCCTGGCTAGGCAGACCGGCTTGCTTGACAGCCGGGGGCGGCCCGTATTGGGGCTGCCGCCGTCAATCGTTGGGGCTGGACTGTGTGATGTCGAGGCGGCCTGGAGAGGCGCGTTCATAGCCCATGGTTCGCTGACGGAGCCGGGCCGTTCCGGCGCTCTTGAGATCAGTGCGCCAGGGCCTGAGGCGGCCTTAGCCCTAGTGGGAGCGGCTCGGCGCCTGGGTGTGTCCGCTAAGTCCCGCGATGTCCGGGGAGTTGACCGGGTGGTGGTTCGCGATGGGGACGCCATCCGGACCATCTTGACTCGCATGGGTGCCCACGAAACGGTCATCGCCTGGGAGGAGCGTCGGGTCAGGCGCGAGGTGATTGGTAACGCTCACCGCTTGGCGAATTTTGATGACGCCAACTTGCGGCGGTCGGTGCGGGCGGCGGTCGCGGCGGCCGCCCGGGTCGAGCGGGCGTTCGAGATCCTGGGAGATGCGGTGCCGGACCATCTGCGCCAGGCGGCGCGGTTGCGACTGGCCAATAAGGAGGCCTCACTCGAAGAACTGGGGCAGCTAGCAGATCCTCCGCTGACCAAAGACGCCGTTGCTGGAAGGATCCGCAGACTGTTGGCGATGGCGGACAAACGTGCCATAGAACTCGGTATTCCCCTCACGGAGGCCGCCCTGCCACCCGATCTTTACGACTTGTGACCTCAACGTTCAGGTGGGCTTAGACACATTTGAACTTTGGGCCGAAAGTGGCGGCGGGGTAGCGGCCATGATGCTAGGGTCGGTTCTTGGTGCTGGCGGGATCCGCCTCCCGGCACCGGACAAGGGCAGAGCTGACAGCCTGCCGTAACGGCAACTTCGCGCCGGACACCCGGCGCCACCCAAGGGGGAATTGAAGTGACAATTCGCGTTGGCATTAACGGTTTCGGCCGTATTGGCCGCAACTTCTACCGAGCCATCCTCGCTAGTGGTGCTGACATCCAGATCGTCGGTGTGAACGATCTGACTAGCCCGCAAGCTCTGGCCAATCTGGTCAAGTTCGACTCAGTCCTGGGCCGTCTTGACGAGGAGGTCGCGTACACCGATGACTCGATCACCGTCGGTTCGAACACTTTCAAAGTGGTCGCGGAAACCGATCCGGCCAAGCTGCCATGGGCAGAGCTGGGTGCTGAGATCGTCATCGAGTCGACCGGGCGTTTCACCGATGCCCTCAAAGCCAAGGCTCACATTGACGCTGGCGCCAAGAAGGTGATCATCTCGGCTCCGGCCAAGAACGAGGACGGCACCTTTGTGATCGGCGTGAACCAGCGCAACTACGATCCAGCAATCCACCACATCATCTCCAACGCCTCCTGCACCACGAACTGCCTGGCGCCGCTGGCCAAGGTGCTCAATGACGCGATTGGGATTGAGCGGGGCCTGATGACGACCATCCACGCCTACACCGGGGACCAGAACTTGCAGGACGGCCCCCACCGCGATCCGCGCCGGGCCCGCGCCGCCGCCGTAAACATTGTGCCGACCTCAACCGGCGCGGCCAAGGCCGTGGCGCTGGTTCTGCCGGAGCTGAAGGGCAAACTGGACGGTTTCGCCCTGCGGGTGCCGGTGATCACTGGTTCCGCGACTGACCTGACGTTCACGGCATCGAAAGCCGTTTCGGTCGATGACGTGAACCTGGCCGTCAAGGTGGCCTCTGAGACCGCGGACCTGAAGGGAATCCTGAAGTACTCGACTGATCCGCTGGTCTCTACGGACATCGTTACGGACCCGGCGTCATCGATCTTCGACTCCGGGCTGACCAAGGTGATCGGTGACCAAGTCAAGGTGGTGGCCTGGTATGACAACGAGTGGGGCTATTCCAACCGGCTGGTTGATTTGACCGTTTACGTAGGCGAGCGTCTGTGACCGGCTGGTCGCGATCTTGATAGGCGGCGTCCGCTTGGGTTTGTCCGCGGGTCCGGGACGGTGGTCTAGCACCACCCTCCCGGGGCCCGTTGTTTGACGACATCCCAGGTGGGCGCCGTTTTTTGGCGATAGGAGAGAACATGGCACTGAAGACGATTGACTCACTGGGAGACCTGTCCCGCCAACGAGTGCTGGTGCGGGCGGACCTGAATGTGCCGCTGGACGGCCAGCGGATTACCGATGACGGCCGGGTCCGGGCCTCGCTGCCCACCATCGAGCGGCTGGCCGGCGCCGGCGCGAAGGTGATAGTGATGGCCCACCTTGGCCGGCCAAAGGGCCAGCCGGAGGCGAAGTATTCGCTTCAGCCGGTGGCGGCGCGCCTGGCGGAGTTGCTGGGACGGCCGGTGGAATTCGCCGGCGATACGGTTGGGCCGCTAGCCCAGGCCGCCGTAGCAGCGGCCGGCGATGGCGACGTGGTGGTTCTGGAGAACGTCCGGTTCAATCCGGGCGAGACATCCAAGGAGGACTCCGAACGCCAGGCTTTCGCCGCCGAGCTGGCGGCACTGGGAGACGCGTTCGTATCTGACGGGTTCGGTGTGGTTCACCGCAAGCAGGCCTCGGTCTATGACATCGCTCAGATTTTGCCCGCCGCAGCTGGTGGTCTGGTGCTGGCGGAGGTGGAGGCCCTGTCGCGGGCGACAACCAATCCGGCCCGTCCCTACGTGGTGGTGCTGGGCGGTTCCAAAGTTTCCGACAAGCTCGGCGTGATTGGCAATCTGATGGAGAAGGCGGACGCGCTGCTGATTGGCGGCGGCATGGTCTTCACCTTCTTGGCCGCCAAGGGCTACGCGGTGGGTGCGTCTTTGCTGGAAGAGGACCAGATTGACACCGTCAAGGGCTACCTTGACCGGGCCAGTGCCGAGGGCGTTGAGATCGTTCTGCCAACGGACATCGTAGTGGCGGAGAAATTCGACCGGGATGCCGCCCACTACGACGTGGCAGCGGACCAGATCCCAGAGAGCTGGATGGGCCTAGATATTGGCCCCGATTCGCGCCAAGCTTTCGCCGCGAAGATCCGTGACGCTCGGACAATTGTCTGGAACGGGCCGATGGGCGTGTTCGAGTTCCCCGTGTTCGCCGCGGGCACCCGCGACGTGGCCCAAGCGATGATCGATTCGGCCGGTTTCTCGGTCGTGGGCGGCGGCGACAGCGCTGCGGCCGTGCGTATCCTGGGCCTGCCAGAGGCCGGGTTCGGCCATATTTCGACCGGCGGCGGAGCGTCGCTGGAATTGCTAGAGGGCAAAGTCTTGCCCGGCATAGCCGTATTGGAGGCCTGACTTATGACGCGCACCCCCTTGATGGCGGGTAACTGGAAGATGAACCTGGATCACCTGGAGGCTACGGCCACGATCCAGCGGTTGCACTGGGCGCTGCAGGACGCCAACTTCGACTACGGCAAAGCCGAGGTCGCGGTCCTGCCCCCATTCACTGACCTCCGGTCAGTCCAGACCGTGACTGACGCGGACAACATGTCGATCCGCTACGGCGCGCAGGATGTCTCGGTCCATCCCGACGGGGCTTACACCGGTGAGATATCAGCCCGCATGCTGTCCAAACTGGGCTGCTCCTATGTGGTGGTGGGTCACTCGGAACGCCGCCAGTACCACGGTGAGACTGATCAAGAGGTGGGAGAGAAGGCTCTGGCCGCGCTGGCTGGAGGCATGGTGCCAATCATTTGCGTCGGTGAAGCCTTGGCCATCCGCAAGGCCGGTGAGCACGTCGCTTATACGTTGGCGCAGATCGATGCCGTGTTCGCGGAGTTAGCGCCGGAGTTGGCCAGCCGGTCGGTTGTCGCCTATGAGCCAATCTGGGCGATCGGCACTGGCGAGGTCGCCACCCCGGCCGATGCCCAGGAGGTTTGCGGGGCGATCCGCGAACGGCTGGCGGAGTTGTACGGCCGCGACGCGGCCGAGGCGATCCGAATCCTGTATGGCGGGTCGGTGAAATCCTCGAATGTGGCCGCGATCATGGCCGAGCCGGACGTGGACGGCGGCCTGGTTGGCGGGGCCTCACTCGATCCGGAGGAGTTCGCTCGGGTGTGCCGTTTCTCCGAGTACATCGCGTAGATAGTAGGATTGGCCGCCGTGACTGTTGTGACCATCATCTGCCAGGCGATCCTGGTGCTGACGAGTGCCTTCCTGATCCTGCTCATCTTGATGCACAAAGGTAAGGGTGGTGGTCTGTCGGATATGTTCGGCGGCGGCTTCTCCTCGAACCTTGGTTCGTCCGGTGTGGCGGAGAAGAACCTGAACATGTTTACGGTCGTGGTGGGAATTGTTTGGATCGCCATGGTGTTGGCTCTGGCACTGATCCACAAGTTCAGTTAGACATCTTGAGTCTTTAGGAGGCGGAGCTATGGCAGGCGGAAGCGCCATCAAGGGTTCGCGCGTCGGCGCGGGCCCCATGGGTGAGGAAGAAAGAGGCGAGGTGGCCCCGCGGGTGACCATCTCGTATTGGTGTACCAATGGGCATGAGACCCGGCCCAGTTTCGTTGATGACCCAGCCACCACGGTGCCGGTCGAATGGGATTGCCCGCGCTGCGGGCTACCGGCGGGGATGGACCCGATGAACCCGCCAGACGCGCCCCGTAATGAGCCGTACAAGACCCATCTGGCTTACGTCAAGGAACGGCGTTCGGACCAGGACGGGGCTCAGCTTCTGGAGGAAGCACTGACCTCGCTGCGGACTCGGCGCGGGCAGTAGTCAAGCCCCGCCCCTTTGGCAAGAGGCCGCCAGCCTGGAGGCTGGGCCTCCGGGCGGTGCCCCAGGGCGGAAAACTGAGCGCTGGGTCTTTGGTAGGGTGAATGGTCGGTGTGCCCACAATGGGCACCCTGGGGCCTTAGCCATTGAGTGTTGGCCCCACGCACGGCTTTACGCCGTGCGCGTTTCGGAGGAACACGAACAGGAGAAATCGAGGCTGATGACATCAGTGCGTCGTGCGCGCCGGCAGGTGCGCGAATCAAGGGCCCTTGGGCTGGCCCTGACACCCAAAGCGGTCAAGTACTTCGACCGGCGGCCCTACCCACCCGGCGAACATGGCCGCGGCCGGCGGCGGACAGAATCTGACTACGCCATCCGCTTGCGGGAAAAGCAACGCCTGAGGGCCCAGTATGGGCTGAGGGAAAAGCAGATCGTGCGGGCCTTCCAGGACGCCCGCAAGCAGCCTGGCCTAACCGGTGAGGCGCTGGTTGAGCTGCTGGAGTGCCGCTTGGACGCAGTGGTGCTGCGGTCCGGATTCGCTCGGACCATTTACCAAGCCCGTCAAGTCGTGGTGCATCGCCACGTGTTGGTGGACGGCAAACTGGTGGACCGGCCTTCCTATCGGGTCAAGCCAGGCATGGTCGTCATGATCAAGCCGAAATCGCAACCGCTGGTGCCTTTCCAGGTGGCCGCTGCTGGCGCTCACCGTGATGCTCAGGTCTGGCAGATCCCGGACTACCTTGACGTCAACTTGGAACGGCTGCGGGCGCAGCTCGTGAGGGCCCCCAAACGGGCCGAGGTGCCGGTCACCTGCGACGTGCAACTGGTCGTCGAGCACTACTCGCGCTGACGGGGAGAACACGATGACGCTGGGGGAAGTGGCGGGGCTGATCGCCGCGATCGCGTTCGTAGCGTTGGTGGGCCTCCTGGCCGTGCCGGTCTTGCGGCTGGGCACGGTCTTCAAGGAGGCCACCAATTCAGTCAAGGAGTTGACGGATCACACCTTGCCCATCTTGGACGAGGCGGCCACCACGGTGGCCGGGGCTAACAGTCAACTGGAAAAGGTCGACACCATCACCACCTCAGCAGCGGACGTGTCCCAAAATGTCTCGGCTATGACGGCGCTGTTCGCCGCCACTTTGGGCGGTCCGCTGATCAAGCTGGCGGCTTTCACCTATGGCGTGCGTACCACTTTCTCGAATCACACTGGCGGGGCCAAGGCCGGAGCCAAGAAGCGGAAGGAAAAGTAGAGTGCGCCGGATCTGGTGGACGGGGCTGGGAGTGACACTCGGCATCGGGCTAGGTGTGGGACTGGCCTACGCGGCCTACCGGCGCTTCGACGCCGTGAAGCGGGCCGCCTCACCGGAGGGCGTGGCCAAGCGGATCGACGGGGCTGTCGCCACAGCCAGTGAACTGGCCGGCGAGATCCGTCAGGCCGCGGCGGCGCGGGAAGCGGAACTACGCCGGACTCTGCTCAACAACGACTGATCAACAACTGACTCGCGGAGGCGACCAAATGCGTACTTCGGAAATCCGCAACCGCTTCTTGGCCTACTTCGAGGACCGGGACCACGCCGTGGTGCCCTCCGCCTCGCTGATCAGCCAGGACCCGTCCCTGTTGTTTACGGTGGCCGGTATGGTGCCCTTCATCCCCTACATGCTGGGTGAAGTGCCTCCGCCGTGGCCTAGGGCCACCTCAGTCCAGAAATGCTTGCGTACGGGCGACATCGAGGAAGTCGGCAAGACAACTCGGCACGGGACGTTCTTCCAAATGAACGGCAACTTTTCGTTTGGCGACTACTTCAAGCGGGAAGCTATCGCCTACGCCTGGGAGCTGGTAACCGGCGCTGTGGCGGATGGGTTCCTGGGCTTCGACCCGGACAAGATCTGGGTGACGGTCTATCACGAAGATGATGAGGCTGCGGCGCTGTGGCGGAGCGTGGCCGGACTGCCGTCTGAGCGCATCCAACGGCGCGGCGTCAAAGACAACTTCTGGTCCACCGGCCAGCCAGGGCCGGCCGGTCCCTGTTCAGAGATTTACGTTGACCGTGGGTCAAAGTTTGGGCCAGACGGTGGCCCAGTGGTGGATGAGGACCGGTTCCTGGAAATCTGGAATCTGGTGTTCATGGAGTTTGAGCGCGGATCTGGCGGCGCTAAGGATGACTATCCGCTGTTGGGTGAGCTAGAACGCAAGAATATTGACACTGGGATGGGGCTGGAGCGGGTCGCCTATCTGCTGCAGGACGCTGCTAATCTCTACGAGATCGATGAGGTCATGCCGGTCATCCGGCGAACCGAAGAGCTGACCAAGCGGTCGTACGGCGCGGATCCGGAAGCCGATGTGAGGATGCGGGTCATCGCGGATCACGTCCGGTCTGGGCTAATGGTTATCAGCGATGGCGTCACCCCGTCAAATGAAGGCCGGGGCTATGTTCTGCGACGCTTGCTGCGGCGGGCGGTGCGGTCGGTCCGTCTGCTGGGCGTCGAGGAGCCAGTCTTCCCGGAACTATTTGAGGTTTCCAAGAACGCCATGATGGCGTCCTATCCGGAACTTGGTCGAGACTGGAAGCGGATTTCGGCTACCGCCATCGCGGAGGAAGAATCCTTCTTGCGGACCCTGGCTGGTGGTTCGGCCATCCTGGATGTGGCGATCACCCAAACTAAAGCGGCCGGCCGGCCGGCGCTGAGCGGCCAGGACGCGTTCCAGCTACATGACACATACGGATTCCCGGTGGACCTAACCTTGGAGATCGCGGCCGAACAAGGACTGGCGGTTGACCAGCAGGCCTTCCGGACATTGATGAAGGAACAGAAGGAACGGGCCAGGGCTGATGCGGCCGCCAAGAAGACTGGCCACGCCGACACCTCGCTTTACCAAGAACTGGCTGGTCAGATAGGGCTGACCGATTTCACCGGTTACACTGCCTTTGAATCGGCCGGTCGAGTGTTGGCGGTCATCAAGGAAGGCCAGGGAATTCCCTTGGCCCAGGCGCCCGCCAGCGTCGAACTGGTGCTGGACAAGACGCCGTTCTACGCCGAGGCCGGTGGTCAATTGGCTGATCAGGGCACTATTGAGTTCGAGTCAGGGGCGGTCTTCGAGGTCGATGACGTGCAGCGGCCAATCCGGGGCCTGACGGTTCACCGCGGCCGGCTGACGGAGGGCACTCTAGCGACTGGCGACCTGGGCTATGGCCGGATTGATGTGGAACGGCGGCGCGCCATCTCGCGGGCGCACACCGCGACTCACATGGTCCACCAATCACTGCGGGAGCATCTCGGTTCAACTGCTACCCAGGCCGGATCGGAGAACGCGCCATCGCGTCTGCGCTTCGATTTCCGTTACGGCACCGGCGTTCCCCAATCAGTCCTGGGCGAGATTGAAGAGCGGGTCAACTCTGTTCTGGCCGAGGACCTTGAGGTCACAGAAGAGTTGATGCCCTTGGACAAAGCCCGTGAACTAGGGGCCATGGCTCTGTTCGGGGAGAAATATGGCGAGATAGTCCGGGTGGTCTCGATTGGCGGGGATTGGTCGCGCGAATTGTGCGCGGGGACGCACATGCGTCGCTCCGGGGAATTGGGCCGGGTGAGCTTGCTGGGCGAGGCCTCGATCGGGTCCGGGGTGCGCCGGGTCGAGGCGCTGGTAGCGGATGGCGCGTACGCGCACCAGGCCAAGGAACACTTGCTGGTCTCGCAGCTAACGGAAGTATTGAGAGTCCGCCCCGATGAACTGGTGGACCGGGTGGGCTCCCTGGTAGCGAAGCTGAAGGAAGCGGATAGGGCCCTGGGGGCCATGCGAGCCGCCAAACTAGCCGAACAGGCTCCCGTTTTGGCGGCCGCCGCACGGACAGTGGCTGGAGTGCGTCTAGTTACAGCGACGGTGGCCGATGCCGCCCCCGACGATCTCCGCAACCTGGCAGTTGATATCCGTTCCCGGCTTGGGGACCACGAACCAGTGGTGGTGGCTTTGGGCGCGCGTGATCCGGACAGCGGCCGGGGCTCGCTGGCGGTGGCGGCGAACGGACCAGCCCAGGCGGCCGGGCATAAAGCTGGCGCTCTGGTAGGGCTGGCTTCGAAAGTGCTAGGTGGTGGCGGCGGCGGTAAACCAGCGTTGGCCCAGGGCGGCGGGACTGATGGATCCAAGCTGGAGGACGCCTGGGCGGCCATCGCTGCCGCCGTGACCGGCGTGATCGCTAGTGTTCATGACCACTGATCCATTGGCTGAGCCCAAGGAGGGGCCAGGGGCGGGCCTAGGACCTGGCCCGGGCCGCGGCGCTGGCGGGCCATGGCTAGGGGTTGACTTGGGTGATGTCCGGATTGGTGTGGCCATATCTGACCCGGGACTGATTCTGGCCACTCCGCTTCAGACCATTGAACGGTCCGGGCGTGGGGCGCGGGCTGTGGCCCAGGAACTGGCCGGGTTGGCCTCGGCTCATGGCGCCCGGCGTGTGGTGATCGGTTATCCCTTGAACATGAATGGTTCGGTCGGCGACAAGGCGGCCGCAGCCGCCGAACTGGCGGCCACGTTGGGTGCCGTTCTGGATAGCACCCACCAGGGCCTGGGGGCGGACGTGGTGCTTCAGGATGAGCGCCGGACCACTGTCCAGGCGGCGGCCCAGTTGCGATCCGCTGGTCGCAAGGCGAAGGCGCAACGCCGGGTGATTGATCAGGCGGCGGCGGTTGTGATCTTGCAAGCGGCGATCGATTCGCCGCATTAGCCTGGGCCCGGCTGGCCGGGCCTGTGGTGTGCGGGCTCGCCTGGGCTGGCGGTGCCTGTGGTGTGTCGGCGAGCCTGCTAAGGTCGCCGGATGAATGATGTGGAACCCGTCAATGATCCGGGCGATCCCAGGGCGCAGCGGATAGCCGATCTGGCCAAGCCTGGCCATGCCAACACCAAAGTAGCTTTGGTTGAGGACGCTGAACCATTGACCAATGCGTTGCGGGCCAAGGTCCGGGTCGCTGAGGTCTACTACGACCAGTCCTATGGGCTTGATCCAGTTGTCGCGGAGGCGGCCGGTGCGGCCGGAGTTCCCGTGATCGGCATCGACCCGGCGGTGGCGACCCGCCTGTTCCGGGCGGACAAGCGTCCCAAGGTGTTTGGGATCGCCAAAATCCCCCGTCCAGCAACGTTAGATGCTCTGAATGAGCGGCCCGGCGACATCGTCGTCTTGGATGGCGTGCGGATTGTTGGCAACATTGGCGCCATCATTCGGACGGCTACCGGCCTGGGGGCGGCCGGCGTGGTGTTACTGGACAGTGGGCTGACTGCCATAGCTGACCGGCGGCTGCTGCGGGCCAGCCGAGGTTACGTGTTCTCTTTGCCGGTCATTGTGGCGACGGCCAGCTCACTCGAGCGGTTTCTGGTGGATCGAGGGATCGCGACGGTGGTCCTGGAGGCGGCCGGCCCGGTGTCCTTGGCACAGGCGGCCAGCGCCCAAGAGCGCCTGGCATTGGTCTTTGGAGCTGAGCGTGACGGGCCCTCGGCGGTCTTTCGCGCCAGCGACGAGTCGGCACCGGCGCTGGCCGCGAGCGCTGCACGAGAGCCGCTGGAGCCGACCCTAGAGTTCGAGACCGTCGCGATTCCCATGTCTGGTTCCGCCGAATCACTCAACGTTTCGGTGGCTGCAGGGATTGTCCTGTACGCGCGGAACGCTGCTCGCGGTGCGGCGGCGGTGGGATAGACCCCTAGCCTTCCTCGTGTTCCGTGCCTAAGATTCGGGACACTTAGTGTTCCTCGGCGGGCGCGTCGGGATCTTCCGGTGCGCCTGGCCCAATGGTGTGGCGCTTTTCCGCTACGTAGTCCATGACCGCAAACAGGGTTCCAGAGACAACGAAGGTCAGGTGCAGAGTGACACGCCAGACCTCGAAGGTGGGATCAACGGTGTGACCTTCCTCCGCCATGTTGATGAAATCCTGCAGTAGTTCGACCAGGGAGATGGCCACGATCGAGCCGACGATCTTGATCTTCAACCCAGAGAAGTCCAGGGTGCCCATCCATTCGGGCCGGTCTTCGTGTCCCTGGGCTGGGTTGATCTTGGAGACGAAGTTCTCATAGCCTGAGAAAATCACGATCAGCAACAGGTTCCCCAGCAGCGCCAGGTCAATCAGGCCTAGGACCGCGGCAGCTATCTCGTCGATGGTCATTGTGGCGAATTCCGGGATGTATTCGACCAGTTGGTGAATGAAGTTGACCATGATGGCCAGCAGGGCCACTGTGAGCCCGAGGAACACGGGTGCGAGCAGCCAGCGGCTGGCGAAGAGGGTTATCTCGGTTGCCGATTCCAGGAATTCGCGGAACTTCTTCAGCGCGCTCAGATCCTCTTCGGCATCCTCATCGGTAGGTGGAGCGTCCCTAATGTCTGGGATGTCTGCCATGGTAATGTCCTCAATTCCTGCGTGGGATCCCTTGGGGGTTCGCTACCGCCGCTTTGGGCCGCCTGGCGACCCGTAACCCTCCGATTGTAGGGGGCGTTGGCCGCTAGCGCGAAGCGGCTCCCCAGCGTGGTTGGCGGGCGTCGCGAGCCGCGCCGTGAGGGGTGACTGGCCTGGGCAGGGGACGGGTTACAATCTTCCAGGTACCTTTACCCACTGTGCTTTGTTGGTCTGTGCTTCGCTGACCGGCGTCTGTCTGGTCCAAGCCGGGCCGGCCCGGCCCTGTCGCCGCTGGGCCGCCATTGTTCGGCACCTTTGCGGAATCGGAGCAACGAGATGACATCATACGGACTCAGCAGCGCTCAGGCCGAGGCGTCGGCGCGTGAGCACGGCGCCAACGGCCTGACCGAACGCGAGACCGAGGGGTTCTGGAGCAAGTTCAAGGACAACCTTGGCGACCCAATGATCAAGATTCTGTGCGTCGCCCTGGCCATCAACGTGGTGTTCACCTTCCTGGGCAAGACCGAATGGTACGAATCCGCCGGCATAGCGGTGGCGGTCTTGCTGGCGACGTTCGTCTCAACCTTCTCCGAGTACCGCAACGAGTCTGTCTTCCAGAAGCTTCAGGCGGAGGCTTCCCAGGTCCTGTGCAAGGTTTACCGCGACGGCGGCGTAACCGAACTGCCGATCGATCAGATCGTGGTAGGCGATTCAGTGCTGTTGCAGACCGGCGATCTGGTGCCTGCGGACGGGGAACTCGTTACCGGTTCGCTGGCGGTAGATCAATCGGTGCTGAACGGTGAAACGGAGGAAGCCCACAAGGAAGTGATGCCTGAACCTGGGGTCGGCGGGCCGGGCGGGCCGGATGAGCCGGATGACCCAGACGGACTGGACGGGACAGCCGGCTTCCTTGATCCATACCGCCTGTTCCGCGGTTCGATTGTTTATTCTGGTAACGCCGTCATGCGCGTGACCGAGGTTGGCGACAAGTCCGTCTACGGCCAAATAGCCGATGATCTCCAGCGTGACGATGACCGTGAGACGCCGCTGAAGATCAAGCTAGCGGCTCTCGCCCAAGGAATCAGTCGCTTTGGCTACATCGGTGGCATCTTGATCGCCGTCGCCCTGCTGTTCCAGCGGATCGTCATACATAACGGCTTTGAGATCGCCCGGATCACCGAATACTGCTCGGATTGGATGGTGGTTGGCAACGACGTCATCCAGGCCCTGATGCTGGCAGTAATCATCATTGTTATGGCTGTGCCTGAGGGCTTGCCGCTGATGATCGCCATCGTTTCGGCCCTGAACATGGGCAAGATGCTGCGAGACAACGTTCTGGTGCGTCGCATAGCTGGCACTGAAACCGCCGGCAGCTTGAACATCCTGTTCTCAGATAAGACCGGCACCATTACCAAGGGCCAGCTTGAGGCGATGGTGTTCGTTGACGGTCAAGGGCGTGAACACGGCGGTATTGAGGATGTGGAGGAAGGGCTGGGCCGGGTGCTGGCTTTGAGCATTCGCCACAACACCAGCGCGGTCATCTCTGAAGTGCCCGATGGCGCCGCCAAGGTGATTGGTGGTAACGCCACGGAGCGCGCGATCCTGGGCTTCGTGACCACCGTGGATGATTTGCCCGGGCTGACCGTTGTCGATTCGATTCCCTTCGATTCTTCGAATAAGTATTCGGCGGCCAGGATTGAAGGGGACTTGGCGGCCGCTCTGGGGGATGTGGGTGGTCGCAGTGGTACCGCTGGATCCGAGATGGCGGGGATCACGCTGGTCAAGGGCGCCCCCGAACGGATCCTGGCCTACTGCCGCTGGTACTACGACGGCGAAGGGCACCGCCAGCTCATGAAGGATCCGGGCGTGGTGCAGGCGCGGATAGACGCACTCGCCCAGCGAGCCATCAGGGTGCTGGCGCTGGCGACCAGCGACGGAATGATAGAAGACGGCGGCCTTCCGCACGGCGAATGGACGCTGGTTGGGATAATCGGCATCCGCGATGAAATCCGCGAGGAATCCATTAGCGCCATCCGGGAGGTTCAAAACGCCGGTGTACAGGTCGTGATGATTACGGGCGACCGCCGCGACACCGCCGTGGCGGTCGCCAAGGAATCTGGTCTGATCCAAAGCGAGGATGACCTGGTCTTGACGTCAGATGAACTGGGAGACCTGAGCGATGACGCACTCAAAGACCTGCTGAGCCGGATTCGGGTCATCTCGCGGGCGCTGCCCTCAGATAAGACTCGACTGGTACGTGTAGCCCAGGAACTCAACCTGGTGGTTGGCATGACTGGTGACGGGGTCAACGATTCGCCAGCGCTCAAAGCGGCGGATGTTGGATTCGCCATGGGAGGTGGCACCGAGGTAGCCAAAGAGGCCAGCGAGATCATCATCATGGATGACAACTTCAACTCGATCGACAAAGCCATCCTTTATGGGCGCACCATCTTCAACAGCGTCCGGAAGTTCATTGTCTTCCAGCTCACGGTCAACGTTTCCGCCGTGCTGATCAACTTTGTCGCCCCGCTGCTTGGCATGGTCAATCCTCTGACCATTACCCAGATCCTGTGGGTCAACTTGGTCATGGACACTCTGGCCGCCCTGGCCTTTGGCGGCGAGCCGGCGCTCAGGCGCTTCATGCGGGAGAAGCCCAAGCGCCGTGACGAGTCAATTGTCAGCCCCTATATGTGGAGCGCTATCCTGACCGGCAGCCTGTTCGTCTTCGCGATGAGCTTGGTGTTCCTAATAGCCCCGTTCTCCGCCGACCTGTTCCGCACAGGACCAAGCGGCGATCCGGACAGGTACCTGCTGACTGGTTATTTCTCATTCTTCATCTTTGTGGCCGTCTTCAACGCCTTCAATGCCCGCACGGATCAGCTCAATCTCTTCGACAACATCCGCCGCAACCTGGGCTTCGTCAACATCATTCTGCTGATCTCCGTTGTACAGGTGCTGATGACCTACTTTGGCGGTCCCATACTGGCCGGGTACGGACTGACGATTTCCGAATGGGGATTCGTCTTGCTCCTGGCTATCTTGATCATTCCGGTTGACCTGATCCGGAAGGTGATCATGCGGTCGCTGCGCCGGCCGGACGGTCCTGAGGCCACTGCACTACCCGGTACGGATGATCCACAGGAGCGGGTCCTGTCCCACGCCGCTTGATCCTGCCAGGGTGCTTGAAGGGATCTTGCCTCGGCGGTGGCGGGCCGGTGCGGGCCACCAGAGTGAGGGTTGGTGGTTGACGAGAGCGCGAATGCTGTAAGGGAATCCGGGGCGTTAGCCCGACGCGTTGGTTGGATGCCAGGCCCGGACACCACCGCCCAGGCCAGCGGCATTAGGGACTACTACGACGGCATCGGGCAACAGGGGGCAAACTGACCCAACTCTGATCTAGGCGCGGGATTCCGGGCTCTGGTCCCTGGGGCTCTGAGACGCGGCGGGGACCGGCTGGGCGGAAGTGGGTACGCCAGGGCCGGAGCCTGGGGTGCCGGATTTAGGAGTTGGCGGCCCAGGCGAGTTGAGGCGGGATCGCAACTCGAAGAAGACAGCGGCCGCCAGCAGGGAACCGCCAACGGCTAGCAGCGCCGTCAGCCAGGGAATCGCGGAGATGCTGCCCTGCCGGGCGAGCGCTAGCACCAAGGCCAGGATCATCGAGCCAGCAGCCACCAGAGTGGGCTGCTGCCAGCGGCGCAGAGCCCCAATGATCATGAACGCCCAGGCCAGAACCAGGACCATGATGGCTCGCCAGGTCAGAGGATCGGTGCCAACGGCCAGCGTGGAGGGCCCAAGCGTCGCCGCGACGCCGGGGGTGAGCGACCAAGCGATGGAACGGAGCCAACGGCTGTGGATCAACCCGGCCGCGAACAACGCGATTCCCAACGGCAAGGCGAAAACCTCGACCCTGAGCCCGCGAGGGGACCAGCCGGCGATCCCTAACGCCACCGCGACCAGCCAAATGGCCCAGAAAGGTGGCATGGTGGACTCGCCCCGGGCCTGGGACCGGGCAGCCAGAAGGGCCAGCGCTAAGACGGCCGCCATAGCTAGCCACGCGGCCGCGACAACCGGCCATTCAGTCTTCCATTCAACCTGTGTGCCAAGGTCGACTGAAAAGACTGGTGTCATGGCGGCGACCACCAGCGCGACCAGCATCCAGGCGGACCATGCTCTGCTGTCGGCACGAGGCTCACCGTCTGGACGGGCCAGGAGCTGGGCTGTCCCGACCACCGCAGCGGCCGCCACTAGGCCAATCAGCACTGCGGTCCCGAACAGGAGGCTGGTGTGACCGGCCAGCGGAAGGAAGACCTCAAAGCCAATGGGGAAGGGCGACGAATGTAGCTGGCCCACCGTCAGCGCCAGCGTCAGAATCCCAGCCGCTGGGGCTAGCGCGACTGGCGCCAAGGCTCGGCGCAAATGATCGAAGGCGCCGGCGATGGTCAAGGCCATGATTCCCAGAGCCGTCAATTCTAGGCAGCGCAGCAGCGGATCGTTCGCGGTCCACAGCAGGACCAAGGGCGGCACCACCGCCAGCCAGGCGGCGGGCACGGTGAGCCCCACCAGGGCCGGCCGCCGGCTCATCAGGCAGCCGCCAATGGTGGCCGCGGCGAGGGCGGGCGGCAGTGTGTAAGCCTCAGCCAGCCCAACCTCTCCCATGACCAGCGCGCTCCACAGGACCACACAGCCCATCGCACCGGCGTACCACCAGGCAGCCTCGGTGCCGGCGCGGAAGCTTGCCACGCCGGCCGCGGCGGCCGCCAGGATAGCGGCTGTGGCCAACACCGTTGCGGTGTGAGTGAACGGCCAAGCGATGGACAGGATGACGGTCAGGAAGCCCATGACGGCCGCGGCCGCGATCAGCGCCGTGCCGATGGCGTTCCTGTCGCCGTTTCGTTCGCTGGAGGCCTCCGGCTTTGGCCGGGACAGCGCCGGTGACGGTGACTCGCTGGCAGATGGGGCGTCCGCTCCGGTTTCGAGGGCCGACGGGAGGCGAAGCGCCAGGTGGCGAAGCCAAACGCCACCGGCCCCGGCGGCGGCGGCGACTACCGCGATGACCGGGAACAACGTGGGCGAAGCTGATCCAGACATGGAAAAAGCGAGTGGAACCACTAGTGTCAGCGCGGACGAGAAGACCACCAAGCAGGCCGCGATCACCCTGACGGACCGTGGCAGGGGCCGGCGTGCGGCGAGCGCCACGGTCAGGCTAAGAATCGCCATGCTCAGGGAACCGGCGAATCCAGTCCAGGAGCGGTCGCCGAACACCAAGTCTGCGGCCGTTATAGCGAACAGGCCGGTCGCCAGACCGGCGAGCACCGCCCATGAACTGAGCTGGGGGCGCCTGAACCAAGCCAAGACCGCTGTCAGCAGGCAGAACCAGGCTGTCAGAATGTGGATTGGGTTGGCGCTTTCCCCGTACTGATCGAGGCACGGCACGGCCAAAATGATGAACGGCAGGCAGGCCGCCCCGCTGAGGAACGGCCAAGCGGCCGGGCGCATGGACATGCCCACGGCGAACACGGCGGCGGGCACGAGGAACACGCCTACTGCGTGCAGTGAGCTGTTACTGGCCGCCATGATGGTCGCGGGCATTAGTAGGGCCAGAGCGGCGGGACGGGCGGTCAGGTACAACGCCCGGCTGAAACGTGGCCGCGGTCTGGGGGACAAGACAGCCCCGGCGGCGATTGCGCTGAGCGACAGGGACGCCGTGACGAGAATGCCGAACCCGAGTTCCGGTGGCACAGGCGAGACGGAGGCCCAGGCGGCCAGGCAGGCTATCCCCAGGGGTACCACGGACCAGTCGCCGATCAAGCGCAACCGTGGTGCCGGTCGGACCAGGGCAGTCAATGCGACCGCCAGGACAGGTACTGCCAGGGAGACCGCGACGAATGGCTCGAAGGAGTCCACTAACACCATGGCGCCAGTAAACGCCAAGGCGGAAGCTTGGATCAGGAAGCCCAAGCTCAGTGTTAACACCGCGCCGAGTGCTCCTGCAGAGAGGGTCCCCAGCCATCTCGCCAGGGTGGAGGCCGTTGGAAACGATGTGGGGCCTGAATTGCGCCCAGTGTTTTGGCCTGCGAACACCCGGGCCGGTAAAAAGGCGGCTATCAGGGCGATCATGGCCCAAGTGGCCAGGCCTCCAAGAGTGCCGACGGCCTGCGCTTCGGACGGCCAATCGCTGTAGTAGTCAACTGACCCCAGCCAGTCCAGTGCGGTGCAGAAGCTGATCGCGGAGAATACTAAGGAGGCGCCTGTGACCGGCGCCCACGCCACTTTGTGATCTTGCCCAAGGGCGACGGCGGCGACGGCGACGAGCAGCCAAATGAACCAGTCTCCCTTGAGGTCTGGGTTAGCCAGACTGTTTCCTGCCGCCACCAGCAGGCCGAGCCCGCCAAACACTTCGAGGATGGTGCGTTCGACCCGTTCTGAATCGACCCGGCGTCCCAAAGCGGCGATCAAAGCTAGGCCTAGCCAGCCGAAGCCTGACCGGAAGCTCCATCCGCCGGACCACTCGCCGGCGATGTCTGGCACGTAGAGCGCGGCCCATGGGGCCAGCAGCAGGCCCACCACTCGCCAGACCCTCGGCGGGGACCAGCTAGCGGCGCCTCGTCGGGTCGGGATCCGTCCAGCGCCGTACACCGCCGCCGCCAGTAAGAACAGCGACAATCCCCGCCACGTTGGGCCGCTCCAAGAGGATTCGGCCTGCGTGAAAGCGCTGGCCCAGCTGAGCAGCGCCAGGGCGGCGGCCACGGCGGCCAGCGATTCGCCGGTGGCCGCCATCTGGCGGCGCTTGAGGAAGACCGCACCGACCGCTGCCACGATTGTGCTGAAAACGAGGGCCAGCAGCCGCGCCCGCCAATCTAGGTTCGGGATGAAGTAGGCATAGCCCACCGCCGATGCCGCCATCAGCGCCGCGCCAACCAGGGCCAGTACCGTAATTGGGGTCCATTGCGTCGGAGGCTTCTGCGGCCCCGGGACCACCAAATAGGAAGAAGCATAGGGCGGCCGATAGCCCGGGTACTGGGGCGGTACGCCGAAGTTTGGCAGGGCCTGTCGCGCCTGATTGGCCGGCAGGGCGCCCTGGAGGGCGGGGGACGCGTGAGCCGCCTTGGGAGCGATAGCCGCGGCGACTGGCGGTGCCGTGGCGACCGCCGGTGCCGGCGTGGAGAGACGGGGAGCGGGCGCGCCCACGAGAGCCTGGCCGCTGTGAATGCCATGAATTAGTGCGGTTCTCTCAGATAGGAGCTGGTGCGCGGCGGTGGACCCGGCCCGTAGCGCGGCATCGGCGGCCCTAGACAGGTCCGCTAACTGAGCCCCACGCGGACCGGCGACGAGCAGGCCGCAACGTTCGCAGCGGGCCGCCTTCAGCGGGTTTCCGCAATCCGGGCACTTGGACCAATCGGTGAGGTAAGCGGGAGAATCCGGGGCCATGTGGTCAGTCTAAGGCGACGGCGGCGTTCGTGAGTCAGACCTGAGGCGGAAGATTTCGCGCGCCGCGTCATCAATTGGCGTGGGTCGCCAGGGCCGTTCCCTATTTGATCAGGTCCGGGTATCGCGGGCCGGGCGGGAGCGGATGGGGCGCCGGGACCGGTAAGCTACTGGTCAGCTCAAGAAGATTCCTTTAAGGACCCGTCCCGTGAGGCGGGAAAGGAGGGCGGAGAACATGCCTAAACGTGAGGACCTGAAATCGGTCATGGTGATCGGGTCTGGACCGATCGTGATCGGCCAAGCCTGTGAATTCGACTACTCGGGCACCCAAGCCTGCCGGATTCTGAAGGAGGAGGGCTTGCGGGTTGTGTTGGTCAACTCCAATCCGGCCACCATCATGACGGATCCGGAGTTCGCTGACGCGACGTACATCGAACCAATCGAACTGGCCACGTTGACGGCGATCATTGAGCGTGAACGCCCCGACGCGCTGTTGCCGACTCTGGGTGGCCAGACCGCGCTCAACGCCGCCGTTGAACTGGCTGGCGCTGGGGTGCTGGATCGCTACCAAGTCGAATTGATTGGCGCCAAGATCGGTTCGATCCAGGCGGGGGAAGACCGCAGAGAATTCAAAGCCGTGGTCGAACGTTGCGGGGCTGAAGTGGCGCGCAGCCGGATAGCACACTCGATGAAAGAATGCCTGGCGGCGGCGGGGGAACTGGGGTATCCCCTGGTGGTGCGGCCGTCCTTCACCATGGGCGGGCTCGGCTCGGGAATCGCCTACGGGCCCAAAGATTTGGAACGGATCGCTGGAGGCGGGCTGAAGTACAGTCCCACGGCGGAGGTGCTGCTGGAAGAATCGATCATCGGCTGGAAAGAGTTCGAGCTTGAGATCATGCGCGACAGAGCCGACAACGTGGTGGTGGTCTGTTCAATCGAGAACCTCGATCCAATGGGCGTCCACACTGGGGATTCGGTGACTGTCGCCCCGGCTTTGACGTTGACGGACCGCGAATATCAGCGGCTGCGTGACATTGGGATCGCGGTGATTCGTGAGGTTGGTGTAGATACCGGCGGCTGCAATATCCAGTTCGCGGTCAACCCTCTAGATGGCCGGGTGATCGTCATCGAAATGAATCCGCGGGTGTCGCGTTCTTCAGCGCTGGCATCGAAGGCGACGGGCTTCCCAATCGCTAAGATCGCCGCCCGGCTGGCGATTGGTTACACCCTCGATGAGATCCCTAACGACATCACTGGCTCTACGCCGGCCAGTTTTGAGCCGGCCATTGACTATATTGTCACTAAGGTGCCGCGGTTCGCTTTTGAGAAGTTCCCGGCGGCGGATGACACTTTGACCACGACCATGAAGTCAGTCGGTGAGGCGATGGCCATTGGCCGCTGTTTCACTGAGTCCCTGAACAAGGCGATGCGGTCGATCGACAAGAAGGGCACTCGCTTTCACTGGGCTGGCCCACGGCCGGCCCCGGAGGACCTTGAACGCCTGGTCGCATCGCTTGCCCGCCCTACCGAACACCGGCTGATTGATTTGCAACAGGCCGCCCGGTGGGGAGTCGCCCCTGAGCGCCTGGCAGCGGTCACGGGAATTGATCCATGGTTCATTGACCAGGTTGTACTGATCAACGCTGTGGCTGGTGAACTAGCCGAGTCCTTCAACCCCGGCACCTTACGCTTGGCGAAGCGCCATGGCTTTTCTGACATCCAGATTGGCGAAATCCGGAATATCTCTGAGGAGGCGGTCCGCGAAATACGTCACGCTTTCGGTCTTCGGCCGGTCTACAAAATGGTTGACACGTGCGCTGGCGAGTTCGCCGCTCACACACCATATCTGTATTCCTCTTATGATGAGGAAACCGAAGTGCGTCCGCGGACGCGTCCGGCTGTGTTAATACTCGGATCTGGGCCTAACCGGATTGGCCAAGGGATCGAGTTCGACTATTCGTGTGTTCACGCCGCCCTAGCGTTGGGCCAGGATTTCGAGACGGTCATGATCAACTGCAACCCGGAGACGGTTTCTACAGATTACGACATTTCCGGCCGGCTCTATTTTGAGCCGCTGACGTTTGAAGACGTAATGGAGATTTACGATGCCGAGTTGGCGGCCGGGCCTGTTGCTGGAGTGATCGTTCAGCTCGGTGGACAGACGCCTTTGAGCTTGTCCTCCCGCCTGGCCAACGCCGGCCTACCAATGTGGGGGACGCCCCCGGAGGCGATTGACGCGGCGGAGAACAGAGGGCTGTTTGGGCAGGTCTTGGCCAAGGCGGGCTTGCCCGCACCACACTATGGGACGGCTTTGACTGTGCCGGAGGCGGAGGCGGTGGCGGAGCGGATTGGCTATCCGGTGCTGGTACGGCCCAGTTACGTCCTGGGCGGGCGGGGCATGGAGATCGTCTACGACACGGACCATTTGCGGGAGTACATGGTTAAGGCCTTGCCGGAAGGCGGGCGGGCAGACGCGCCGGTGCTGATTGACCGGTTCCTGGATGACGCCATCGAGATTGATGTTGACGCACTATATGACGGCCAGGAGCTATTCCTGGGCGGCGTCATGGAACACATCGAGGAGGCTGGAATCCATTCTGGTGACAGCGCCTGCGTCTTGCCTCCGGTGACACTTTCGAGCCGGGATCTGGAACGGATCAGGCAGTCTACTGAGGCCATCGCTGAAGGCGTTGGCGTGCGCGGCCTGATCAATATTCAGTTCGCCTTGGTGAGCGACATCCTGTATGTCCTGGAGGCCAATCCTCGGGCGTCGCGGACGGTGCCGTTTGTGTCGAAGGCGACCGGTGTGCCATTGGCGAAGGCCGCCTGTTTAATCATGGCTGGAGCTAGCATCGCGGAGTTGAAGGAGTGCGGTGAACTGCCGGCTGCTTCGGCTGCCTTGGCGTTGGAAGTGGGCCAGATCGCGGTCAAAGAGGCGGTCTTGCCGTTCGCCCGGTTCCGGACAGCCGAAGGCAAGATAGTTGACACTGTGCTGGGGCCAGAGATGCGTTCGACGGGGGAAGTGATGGGCCGCGACGCGCGTTTCCCCACCGCGTTCGCCAAATCTCAGGTGGCCGCTTACGGCGGATTGCCGCGCCAAGGCAAAGTGTTCGTGTCCGTCGCGGATCGAGACAAGCGGTCCATCTTGTTTCCCATCAAACGCTTAGCGGAATTGGGCTTTGAAATCTTGGCCACCGAGGGCACGGCTTCCGTGTTGCGCCGGAATTCAATCGTTTGCCAGGAGGTGCTAAAAGTGTCTGAGGGCGGCGGCCGGCGGACGGTGGTTGACCTAATCAACGCTGGTGAAGTGGACATGGTGGTGAACACGCCTTCAGGTGCGGGTTCGCGGGCGGACGGCTATGAAATCCGGGCCGCTATTACCGCCATGGACCGGCCAATTGTTACTACTACGCAGCAACTGGCGGCGGCGGTTCAAGCGATTGAGGCGGAGTTGGCTGGCCCGCTGAGTGTGGAGCCGTTGCAGAGGAGCGGGCGATGAGCGCCGCTGGGCCACTAGTCCCGCCCGACCCGCCCCCCCAGACGGGACCGGGCCCAGAGCCCTTCGGGCACCGCTTGCATGCCCGGATGGCTGCGGGGTCACACTTGTGCGTTGGCATTGATCCCCACCCCGGCTTGCTGGACGCCTGGGGCCTGCCAGACACGCCCAAGGGGCTGGGGGCGTTTGGGCGCGGCCTGATCGAGGCCGCCAGCCGGGGGGGCGCGGCGGCTGTGAAGCCGCAGTCAGCACTGTTCGAACGGCACGGTTCAGGCGGGATCGGTGTCTTGGAGGAAGTTCTGGGCTGGGCCCGCCAGGTCGGCCTGCTGACTGTTTTGGATGTCAAGCGGGGAGACATCGGCTCCACCATGCGCGGGTACGCGGAGGCCTACTTGAAGGACGGCGCGCCGCTCTCAGCCGATTCGATCACCGTCAGCCCGTACCTCGGTTTTGGGTCGCTCAAGCCAGCGATCGACCTGGCTGAAGAGAACGGCCGGGGGATTTTTGTCCTAGCGTTCACTTCAAATCCTGAGGGCCCCCAAGTCCAGCGAGCGGTCACAGCTGAGGGCCCACAAGTGGGCGAAGCGATGATTCAGGCGGTCGCTCAGGCCAATGCGGGGGCGGTTCCAATGGGCGACTTGGGGGTCGTCATCGGCGCTACTTTGAAGTCGTTACCGCCTACCGGGAGCCGGGTCCTTCCGCAGGTGGGAGGCCCAATTCTGGTGCCGGGCCTGGGAGCGCAAGGCGGGCGGCCGGAAGACCTGACTCGGCTCTTCGGCAAGGCTCGGCGGCTCGTCCTGGCGACGGCATCGCGCACCATAGCGCGGTCCGGCCCAGACCCCGAAAGCCTGGCCGCGACGGTCCGCGAAAATGTGGAGAATCTGAGTTTTCTTGAAAACTAAGCCGAAAGCCGTTGCATTGCTGCAGGTCAGTGGTTAGATTGTGACTGTCCAAACCGAAACACGGCACCGAAGGTGGATTCAAGGAATGGCTTTACCTCCATTGACCCCGGAACAGAGGGCTGAAGCCCTGAAGAAGGCGGCAGAAGCCCGTCAAGCGAGGGCAGACGTCAAGAACGGACTGAAAGCAGCCAAACGATCGTTGAGTGAGGTCCTGGCCCTCGGCCAAGACGACGAAGTGATTGGCAAGATCAAGGTGGCGGCACTGCTGGAAGCCTTGCCCGGCGTGGGCAAGGTGAAGGCTAAGGCCATCATGAGTGAGATAGGCATCTCCGAGTCGCGGCGGATCCGCGGCCTGGGGCCGCACCAAAGGGAGCAGTTGATTGAGCGCTTTGGCTGAACTTCCGTTTGTTCAGCGGCCCGCCCGGCGGGGCTGGTTTAGCCGATGGTGCTAGCGCGCCTGACAGTATTGGCCGGCCCCTCTGGGGTTGGCAAGGGGACGGTCGCGGCTTTGGTCGCTGCGCGTTACCCGAAGGTCTATTTGTCCGTCTCAGCTACCACCCGGGCGGCACGGCCGGGTGAGGCTGAGGGGCGGAGCTACTTCTTCGTCTCGCGGGAGGCTTTCGAGGCCGCCCAAGAGGCCGGGGAAATGCTCGAATGGGCGGCGTACAACGGCAACCTTTATGGCACGCCGCGCCAGGCGGTGGAGGACGCGCTTGGCGCTGGGCGCCCAGCCCTATTGGAGATCGATCTGGCGGGCGCCCGGCAAGTCCGCCGGGCCATGCCCGGGGCACGCCAAGTGTTCCTGATGCCGCCTAGCTGGGCGGAGTTGGAGCGGCGCCTGACCGAGCGCGGGACGGAGACCGATTCTGAGCGTGCTGCCCGGTTGGCGACGGCCGAACGCGAAATCTTGGCGCGCGACGAATTCGACTATGTGCTAACGAATGACGACCTTGATCGCACGGTTGCCAGCCTCGCGGCGATAATGGGGCTAGACTAGTGCGGCCGCCCGCCTAGGCGCGGGTAAACCGTTGTTGGAAGGATTGTTCATTGTCAGGTACCACCGCCAAACCCGAAGGCATCACCGACCCGCCGATCGATGACCTGCTGGAGGTCACGGACTCGAAGTACGCACTGGTGATCTACGCGGCCAAGCGTGCCCGGCAGATCAATGGCTACTACGCGCAGCTCAACGAAGGGCTGCTAGAGCACGTCGGCCCGCTCGTAGAGGCGGGCCCGCAAGAGAAGCCCTTGTCGATCGCGATGCGTGAAATCAACCAAGGTCTGTTGACGATCGAGCCCGCCGGGGAGTAACGCCACCATGATCGTGGTGGGGGTGACCGGCGGGATCGCCGCTTACAAGGCGCCCGCTCTGGTGCGCTTGCTGACTGAAGGGGGTCACCGAGTCAGGGTTGTCCCTACTGAAGCGGCGTTGAGATTCGTTGGCGCCGCGACTCTTGAAGCGTTGACTGGGGCGCCTGCCGTCAGCGGGGTATTTGAGCAGGCCGCCAATGTGGATCACATCGCCTTGGCTGCCCAGGCCCGGGCCGTGGTGGTGGCGCCGGCGACAGCCGATTTCTTGGCCCGCTACGCCAGCGGGCTAGCTAATGACTTACTGACTACCACTTTGCTGGCCACCCGGGCGCCGGTGGCGGTGGCGCCCGCCATGCACACGGCCATGTTGGAGCATCCGGCCACGCGAGCCAATCTGGCGACCTTGCGGGACCGGGGCGTGGTAGTGCTGGATTCACCTTCTGGGCGCCTTACCGGCGCGGATTCCGGGCCGGGCCGTATGTTGGAGCCTGAAGCTATAGCCGCCGCCGTAGAGCGTCTGCTCCGGCCACCGGACTTGGTTGGTCGGAAGGTTCTGGTAAGCGCTGGCGGTACCCGTGAGCCCCTGGATCCGGTGCGGTTCCTGGGTAACCGGTCATCTGGCAAACAAGGTGTCGCGATCGCCGCCGCAGCCGCTCAACGCGGGGCAGAGGTCACGTTGGTGGCTGCCAATGTGGAGGTTCCCCCGCCGTGGGGAGCGGAAGTCGTGTCGGTGGGGACGGCACTGGAATTGGACGTCGCCATGCGTGAGCGCGCGGGCGTGGCGGACCTGATAGTGATGGCGGCGGCCGTGGCGGATTTCCGCCCCGCCGAGCCGATTGGAACAAAGATCAAACGTGATGGCCGCCAGGGCATGACGATTGATCTGGTCCCCAATCCGGACATCTTGGTGAGGTTGGTCGGTAGCCGTCCGCCAGGGCAGGTGATCGTTGGCTTCGCGGCGGAGACTGGTGATTCTACGGCCAGCGCGTTGGAGCAGGCAGCGGCCAAGTCCAAGCGCAAAGGGACCGATTTGACTGTCGCCAATGTGGTCACGGGGGGAGCGGTCTTTGGTGAAGACGCCAACGCCGTTGTTTTCTTGTCCAGCGAAGGCGAGAGGTTAGGCGAGGCGGCGGGCACTAAACGCGATGTGGCAGAGGCGATTCTGGACCTGGTCCAGCCGTGGTTGGTGGGCGCGCCGCGCTAGCGGCTGTAGGATCGCCAAGACGGCGAGGGGATATGCCGCCCAACCATCCTGAAGGAGATCAAATGGAAAGCGAAAAGCCCACATTGGACAAGCCCAGGCTTGACACCCGGGCGTTGATCCAAACGGGGGTGTTCACGGCGCTATATGTGGTGGTGCTGGCCGTGTTCGGGCAGTTGGGGGCCTTAGTTCCGATTCTGCAGGTACTGGGGCCGTTCTATATCCCACTGGTGTGCGGTGTGCCATTCATGCTGTTTGTCGCTCGGGTGAAGGCCTTCGGCCAGATCACGATCATGGGAGTGCTGGCGGGGGTGCTGGTCTTCTTGACCGGGCAGTCCTGGGTGGTGTTGGTGCTGGCAGTGGTGTTGGCGCCGGCGGCGGACCTGATCGCCAAGACCGGCGGCTATAAGAGCTTCGTCCGGACAGCGGCGGCTTACGTGGTGTTTTCGGAGATGCTGATTGGGATGGTGGTGCCGTTGTTCTTCCTGCGGGAGGAGTTCATTGAGCGGATCGCCGCCCGCCATGACGCTTCTTGGGTGGATTCGTTGGTGAACCTGACGCCGCCCTGGGTTTTCTGGGCCATGATTGGCATGATCGCGGTTGGCGCGGTGGCCGGCGCGTTGTTGGGCAGGTCGTTGACCGTCAAGCATTTCCGGCCGGCGGGCCTGGCCTAAGGTGCCCGTATCGCCCGGCCTGGCGTATACGGGTCAGCCCAATCTATGGCTTGACCCGCGCGCCAAACTGGCGCTGTTCATAGTGGTCAACATTGTTGGCTTGGCGGCGCCGTTCTCCGGGCCGGGGGCGGTGGTGAGAATAGCGGCCACCGCCCTGGTGGCGGTCTTGCTGGCGGGCGAACAAGCCTGGTGGATGGCGGCCAGCGCAGTGGCGGCGACGGCCTGCGGAATGGCCGGGTATGCGTGGCTGCAGCCCACCGGATGGACGCTGGTGGCGTCTGGGTTGATCAATTTGTTGGCCCGGTTCTGGCCGGTCATCGCGATGGGCTGTTACGTATTGAGCACCACCACGGTGTCCGAGTTCATCGCGGCGCTGCGCCGCATGCGTGTACCCACGGCGTTCACTATTCCGTTCGCGGTGGTGATGCGGTTCTTGCCGACTTTGGCTCAGGAGTCGGCGGGTATTTCTGAGGCGCTCAGGTCACGTGGTCTGAGGTTGGGTGTGGCCCGGCCGGGCGCCTGGCTTGAATACCGATTGGTTCCATTGGCGATGCGAGCGGTGGCGATCGGTGATGAACTGACGGCCGCCGCCCTGACCCGGGGCCTGGACCGGGACACTGAGCGGACCAGCCTGGCGCGGGTCGGGTTCGGTGAGCTGGATTGGGCGGTCGTGGCGGCGGCCGTGGCCGTGTTCATCGCCTGGCTGGCGGCGCGGCTGATCACGCCATGATCGAACTGGCGAACGTTTCCTTCCGGTATGGCTCTTCGGTGGTGCCCGATGCCGCCCGGCCAGACCCAGCCAACCCAAGCGTTGACGGGGCGGCTGGTCTGGCGGGGGACAGCCCTGGGCTTGGTCCTTTGGTTCTTGATCATGTCAGCTTGGCGGTGGGCGCCGGTGAGGTCGTTGTCCTGTGTGGTGCCTCAGGCTGCGGTAAGACCACAGTGACTCGCCTGGTCAATGGCTTGATTGGGACCGGACGCCAAGGGGTGAGGGAAGGGGCTGTGCGGGTTGATGGGCTAGATCCGGGAGTTGAACCGACCGCGCGGATAGCCCGCCACGCTGGGTCCGTCTTTCAGGATCCGCGCACTCAGTTCTTCACTACTGATGTCGCTTCCGAATTGGCGTTTGGCTGTGAGAACTTCGCTTTGCCGCCGGCGGAAATCCGCCGGCGTGTGAGCGGCGTAACAGAGGATTGGGAACTTGAGGGAATTCTGGGCCGAAGCGTCTTCGCGCTGTCTGGTGGCCAGAAACAGCGGGTCATCTGCGCCGCGGTTGACGCCATGGATACCCGCGCATTGGTATTGGACGAACCGTCCGCCAACCTCGACGCCCCCGCGACCGCTCAATTGGCTGACTTGATACGCCGGTGGCAAGAACAAGGCAAAGCGATTCTGATCGCGGAGCACCGGCTGGCCTATCTGGCGCCTCTGGCGGATCGGTTCATTCGGCTGGAAGCCGGCCGGGTGACGCACCGGTTGACGGCCACGCGGTTGCGCGCCCTCGGGCCGGCCAAGCTGGCGGATCTGGGCTTGCGTCCAGTAGATGGCGAGGCCACCGAACCAGACATAGCGCCGGCGGCGCGGCTAGCCGCACCGGCGGACGCCCCCGGCTGTCAAGACGCTGATCCCGAAGACGCTGGCTGCCAAGGCGCTGGCGGGCGGGATGCCGGACTGGGCGGCATTGAACTGCGGAACGTCTCTTACTGGAGGCCACACCGGGCTGGGCGGAAGTACGGCCGGCAAGTGATCGGCATCGGGCAACTGGATCTTAGGCAGGGTCAAATCGCCGCGCTGACCGGCCCAAACGGTGCCGGAAAGACGACTCTGCTGCGTCTGATCGCAGGGGTGGCGCCAGGCGGGCGGGGAGAAATGCGGGTCAACGGTCAGTTGTGGCGGCGGCGCCGGCGGCTGTTGGGGGTGGCGCTGGTTGGCCAGGACGTGAATCAACAGCTCTTCGCGGACACGGTGCGGGGAGAGCTGACCCTGGCGAACCGTCGGCTGAGCGACTTGGAGGTGGACGCCATCCTGGGGAGCTTCGGCTTGGCGGATCTGGGCTCCAGGCATCCGTTGGCGTTGTCCGCGGGGGAGCGTCAGCGGCTGGCGATAGCCGCTGCCTTCGCCCAGGATAGGCCGGTCGTGGCCTTGGACGAGCCGACCAGCGGACTGGACTTAGGCCATATGCGGCAGGTGGCGGCCGGAATCAGGCAACTGGGAGCGGCCGGCCGGACGGTACTGGTCGCCACTCATGACCAGGAATTGGTCGCGGCCTGTGCGGAACGCGTGATCACTCTCCAAGACGGGCTCTTGACCAGCTAATCCGAGGTGCCGCTGACGAGGCGCGCGAATTGGTGCCCGGCAGCGGACACTTGTTCCCAATCGGTGTATTCGATGTCCGCGTTCTTATCCCTCTCACCACCGGTGATCTTCATGATGAAGCGAATCATGGCGGCGTCGAACCAGTTGTAGCGGCGGTACTGCAGGGCCCCGGCCACGACCTCGACCATAGTGGGCTTCCAGCCGGTCTTGGTCAAGAACTTCTTGGTGTAGACATGGACTTCCGGGTCGCGCTTCTCCGGCGTGCGGGCCGTTAGGGAGACGGTCATGAGGAGGGTCGGCACTTCATCAAGGACGGCCCGGTGGCGTTCCAGCAGTCGGTTGGCTCGCTTGTCAAAATGCCCATAGCGGACGGACGCGATCAACGCGAAGCCCGTCGGGTCGAAGGCCAGAGACCGGGTCAATTCGCGGGTGAGGGGAGCCGTCTCGGTCTCAATTCCGCTCTGGGCCAGGATTTCCTGAACGGCCTGAGCAATCTTCTCGCTCTGGCCAAACCGGCTGGAATGGACAATCAATACCCGTTCGGGGTGTGGTGTTGCGGCCACGGTGACCTTTCAATCGGAGAATCAATGCGGCATCAATGCTAAAGCCGATTCTGGCGCTCAGTGGACGGTTCGCCGCGTTCAGGCGGCTAAGGATGCCCTAAACGCGCAGGTGGCGGGACCGGGAGGCGCAGACCGTCGCGAAAACTGCCCCAAAGAGCGCCAGCGCCAGCCACAATAGCGGGGCGGGAATGGTCCAAGAACCGATCTGAGCGGTGAAACCGTAAAGTGAACTCAACTCGGTGTAATAGCTGGGCGGCAGATCGGCTGTCAGCGTGGTCAGGCTCTGGCCGGCTAACTGGTCGTGGATTATCACGGCGCTCTGGTTAAAGGGCAGAGCGCTGATGGCGCTGGCGACCCCGGAGCCCAAGAGGCCAATCGGCACGTAGGCTCCGGCCAGGAAGCCGGAGAACGTACCTAAGATGGTGCCGGCGGCGCTGGTGGCTCCGGCCGAACTCAGCATTGACCCAACCATTGTGCCCATCGCGGAGAAGACCAACGCCGAAAGGGCGATCGCGGCCAGGGCCAGCGCCAGGCTGGCTGGTGTGGGCAAGGTGTAGCCCTTGGCCAGGGCGTATCCGAGTCCAAGAATGGCCACCGCCAGCGACATCATGAGGGTGAAGGCGTACGTGGCTAGCAGATATCCGCCCATGATTTGGCGTCCGCTGACCGGGGCGGCCTGGAAATCAAGGACTCGGCCGGAGGCGCGGTCTTCGGCCATATGGGCCATTCCCATGGTGGGACTGGTCATCGACGTCACGGATACCAACGCCGCGATCAGCCACCAGTCGATGAAGATGGCGGCGGATTGGGGGTCCAGGCCGTTGTCCCCGCTGGCCAGCGAGTCGCGGCTGATCGCGGACAGGAACGCGGCGTAGAGCACCACCAAGATCAGGGGCGCCAACATTGAGAAGAACAGCGAGGCCCGGTCCCGCAGGTGGATTCTGATGTTGCGCTTGGCCAGTACTAGCGTCGTCATTGGGTGCCTCCGCCGGGGTGTCGGGTGTTCGCCGGTCGCCTGGGGTTGGTCCCGGGTTTGGGTTTGGCCCTGGCCTTGGCCTTGGGTTCGCGTGTCGCCCTGGCCGCCGATGCCGCCGTCTGCGTTCCCGTGTCCGATTCGTCGTTGGTTAGGGCCAGAAAGACGTCGTCCATTGAGCCGTGCCGGAATTCGAAATCGGCCAGGTTTGGGGTCAACTCTGCTAGGAGTTCGAGCGCTTGGGCCGCGCCGTCTACTTCCAGACGCAGACCCGCGGGTGTGCCTTGGGCGGCCAATGACCGCCTCTCCAGAGCCTCAGTAACCGCGTTGGTTAAACCGGTGGCTGGTACCAGGGTCAGCACGGACGTCGAGAAGCGTTCCCTCAGTTCGATTGGTGTGCCTTTGGCGACTTCGCGGCCTTTGCCGATCACCAGAACCTGGTCCGCCGGGTCGGCTTCTTCGAGGTAGTGGGTGGTCAGGAAGATTGTGACGCCTTCCTCCTGCCGCAAGTCATTGATCGTCTTCCAGATCTGTTCACGCGAGGTGGGGTCAAGACCACTGGTCGGTTCGTCAAGGAAAGCAACGGCGGGGGAATGGATTAGCGCCCTGGCGATATCCGCGCGGCGGCGCTGGCCGCCGGACAACGTCCCGTAGCGCTGGTCAAGGAAGCCGGTGAGCCCAGCTTGGGTGGCAAGGCGGGTTATGCGGGAAGCGGCGTCCACGCGGTTGATCCCATACAGACCGGCCCGGCTGGCCAGGTTCTCGCGGACGGTCAAACGCGGGTCCAGGACCGATTGCTGGAACAGCACGCCAATGCTGCGCCGGATGGAGTCATTGTCAGGACCGACTTCGTGGCCAGCGACTGTGATGGCACCATGATCAAATGGCAGTGTGGTGGTCAGGCAGCCGATCGTGGTCGACTTGCCGGCGCCGTTGGCGCCAAGAAACGCGAAGAATTCCCCGGATCGGACTTCAAAGCTGAGATCATCGACGGCGGCGATGCCGCCAAAGCGCTTGGTCAGGCCAGTCACTTGAACGGCAGGGTCCACGGAGGCTCCTTGGGCTGTGTGTTGCGGGTGCTCTCAATGCTACAAGCTCTGATGTGATTGGGGTCGACACCCGCCCTGGCCTCTGCTCGCCCCTGTCTCCCCATCGGCCAGCCCCAGCTAACAGGCCTGCTGCACCCTGTCAGTGCTGGCCGCTAGGGTTGTGCCTGTGAGTCAGACCAAGCTGTTTACGTCAGAATCGGTCACCGGCGGACATCCAGACAAGCTGTGTGATCAGATTTCGGATGCCGTGCTGGACGCCTTACTTCAGAGTGACCCGAACTCGAGGGTTGCCGTCGAGTCGTTGATCTCGCACGGGCAGGTGGTGGTGGCCGGGGAGGTCACCACCAATAGCTACGCGCCGGTCGCAGACATCGCTCGTGAGGTGCTACTGGGTCAGGGCTATGACACTGCGGAGGCTGGGATAGATGGTGCTAGCTGCGGGGTGTCCGTGCTGATTGAAGGCCAAAGCCGGGAGATAGCGGCGGGGGTGGACCATTCGGTCGAGGCGCGGCTTGGCCAAGTGCGGGACCAGGTTGAAGAACAGGGCGCAGGCGACCAAGGAATGATGTTCGGCTACGCGGTGGATGAGACACCTCAGCTCATGCCCCTGCCCATTCATTTAGCCCATAAGCTGGCTGAACGCTTGGAGTCGGTGCGCCTTACTTCTGAACTGGACTATCTGCGTCCAGACGGCAAGACCCAGGTGACTGTGGCATATGAGGACAGCCAGCCTGTGGCGCTGGAAACGGTGGTCGTTTCCGCCCAGCACAACCCGAGGATTGATCAAGCGGACCTGGCCCGTGACCTGCGGGCTCTGGTGATTGATCCGGTGGTGGCGGAGTTAGGGTGGGACGCGCCCAAGAGAGTACTGATAAACCCGTCCGGGAGCTTCGTGGTGGGTGGTCCCGCGGCGGATACCGGCCTGACGGGCCGCAAGATCATTGTCGATACTTACGGGGGAATGGCCCGCCACGGTGGCGGGGCATTCTCCGGCAAGGACGCGTCGAAAGTAGACAGGTCGGCCTCTTACGCTGTGCGCTGGGTAGCCAAGAATCTGGTGGCCGCTGGGCTGGCCAAGCGTTGCGAAGTGCGGGTGGCCTACGCGATCGGCGCGGCCGAACCAGTCAGCGTGGCGGTGGACAGCTTCGGCACTGGCCAAGTCCCGGATGAGGTCCTGGCCCGGGCGGTGAGCCAGGTGTTCGACTTGCGGCCAGGCGCGATTATTGCCGCCTTGGACTTGTTGCGGCCGGTCTACCGACGCACAGCCACCTTTGGGCATTTCGGCCGCCCGGGATTCACTTGGGAAGCGACCGACCGGGTGGAGGAACTCGCAGCGGCGGTCTGACCAGATCGCGGCGTTATCATGACGGCTGAGCGGCGGCGATGAACGCGGAACAGGGAGTGCTGCCCGGACTGGGCGCCGGGCGCCGGCGTAAAGCCCGTCCAGAACCCGAGCCAGCCCCGGAAAACCCGGTGGCGGTGGTGACTCTTGATTTGCCGACCCCTCAGCTAGACCGCACTTTCGATTACCTGGTGCCAATGGCTATGGATACGGTGGCGCGGCCAGGGGCCCGGGTCGCGGTACGGTTCGGCGGCCGGAGAGTCAACGGGTTCATCGTTGAACGCCGCCCGGATTCTGCGCACCCAGGAAAGCTCAGCCCTTTGCTGCGGGTGGCCTCAGGCCTACCGCTGCTGACGCCTGGGCTCTGGCGGCTGGCCAAAGCCATCGCTGAGCGGCAGGCCGGCACGGTCGCGGATGTGCTGCGGCTGGCCATTCCTGCCGCTCACGTGACCACCGAGAAACGCCTGGCCGGGACGGCCAGTTCTCCGTTGCCGCCGTCCAAGAGCCAGGCGGCAGCCTCCGGCCCGGAATTGTCCCGGCATGAGCCTGCGAACCCAGAGCATCCATTAACGGAGTTCATCGCCGGACTGGCCCGAGGCGAACGCGGCCGGGTTGTCTGGTCCTGCCTGCCTGGGGCGGATTTGGCCGCGGGTCTGGCCGGCGCCTTGGCGGCGAACCGGCTCAGCGGTGGCCAAGCGCTGATCGTGGCGCCATCCGAGCACCGGGTGAGCGAGTTGGCACGCCTGTTAGGGGAAGAATTCACCGTCGCAAGACTGGTGGCCGGGGACGGGCCGGAGGCGCGGTTAGAGGGGTACTGGGCGGCGGCATCGGGAATGGCGGAAGTATTGGTCGGTACGCGGGCGGCGGCCTTCGCCCCGCTGGCGCGGCCGGGTTTGCTGGTCCTGCTGAACGATGGCGACCCGCTGCTGCGGGAACTACACGCGCCTTACGCGCACGCGCGTACGGTTATGACGGTCCGGGCTGGGCAGGAGGGCGCGGGTCTCCTGCTGGCCGGGCTTGGCCGGAGTGTGGAGGCGCAAGCGTTGGCTGAAAGCGGTTGGCTCCGTTCGGTGAATGCTGGCCGGGGCGAAGTGCGGGCGGCCACGCCCGTGGTGAGAGCGCCAACCGCGCAGGACCTGGCGCGGGAAGGCTCCAGCGCCGCCAGCCGTCTGCCGGAAGCGGCCTTCCGGTTGATCCGTCAAGCCGTGACCGCCGGCCCAGTGCTCATTCAGGTGCCGAGTGCGAACCATGAAGCCTACGGCCTGGCCAGGACCGCCGGGGAACTGGTCCGAGCCTTCCCGTCTTTGCCCCTTGAACGGTCCAGCGCTGAGGCCGGCCGGCTAGTCCTGGTCGGGCCGGAAGTCCGGCTAGTGGTGGCCACTCCCGGTTGTGAGCCCACCGCTAAGGGCAGCTACGCAGCCGCTGTGCTCCTGGACGCGGGGACCTGGGCCGGGCGGGCCGAATTGGACGCCGCCGTGGACGCGCTGCGGATCTGGATGGGCGCTGCCGCGCTGGTCCGTTCCCGGGGACCGGTCCTGTTACTCGGGTCGGAAGGGGCGGCGGCCGCTCAGGCGCTGGTGCGCTGGGATCCGGTTGGGCTGGCGGCCAGAGAACTGGCCGGGCGCCGCGAATTGGGACTGCCGCCAGTGACCAAAGCGGTGGTGCTGACCGGCACGGATGAAGCGATTGGCGACTTGGTTGCCCGCCTGGATCTTGACCCATCGGTGCGGGTCAGGCCTGGCGAAGACCGGACAGTGTTGCTCATCCCGCTACCGGCTGCGCGGGAGACCATCGCCCGGATTCAAAGTGCTGTCCGGTCCGGCGCGACCGCGCGGCCATCCGCCAAGGTGCGCGTGAAAGTGGACGGCGAACTGGGCTAAGGTTCCTTGAGTGCGCATCCTTCTAGCCGGCACGCCGGCGGTGGCCCTTCCTTCGCTGGAGGCCCTGGCTGGGTCGAGCCACGAGTTGGTGGGCGCCATCACTCGCCCTGATCGCCGTTCCGGGAGGGGACGCCACTTGGAGGCCTCGCCGGTCGCCCAGGCGGCGGAGGCGTTGGGGCTGCCGGTCTTCAAACCAGACCATCCGCGTGACCGGGACTTTCTGGCCACACTGCGCGCGTTAGAGCCGGACGCAGTGGCGACCGTCGCTTACGGGGCTTTGCTGCCCGGATCTGCCTTAGCCATCCCTCGGTATGGCTGGATCAATCTGCACTTTTCGCTGCTGCCCGCTTGGCGGGGCGCGGCCCCCGTTCAAAGGGCGGTCTGGGCTGGGGATGAGATCACCGGTGCGACCACTTTCCAGATCGTTGAAGCACTGGATTCCGGCCCGGTCTATGGCGTGGTCACCTATGAAATGCCGCCCCGGGCTACTTCGGGTGAGGTTCTTGAAGCTCTGGCGGCCGATGGCGCCGGGCTGCTAACAACCACCCTGGACTTGGTAGCGTCTGGAGCCGCGCGCCCACAGCCGCAGACCGGTGAAGGACTCAGTTATGCCCCCAAGGTGACGGTTGAAGAAGCCCAGGTTGATTGGCACGCGCCGGCGATTGCGGTTGACCGACAGATCAGGGCATGCACGCCGGCGCCTGGGGCCTGGACTACTTTCCGGGGACAGCGACTGAAGATTGGCCCGTTGGCCGCTTGGCGGACCCCCAGCGGCAAGAACGATCCGAAGGGCTGCGACTCGCGGCCTGAACCGGCACCAGGAACTGTGGTGACCGGTAAACGTGACGTGGTGGTCAAGACCGCCACTGGTTTTGTGACGCTAGGGCGGGTGGCCCCGGCGGGCCGGTCCTGGATGGATGCCGCCGCGTGGACACGCGGTGTCCAAGGTGGCCAGCCGGATAATGACGAGGAGAGATTTGACGCATGAGTGATCAAGCGAACCGTCCGCGTGGCGGTAACCGGGGGCGTCCGGGCGGGAGTTACGACAGGCGGGATCGCCCTCGGCGTGAGGATGGTGACCGTTCCAGGGATGGTGACCGGCGGGGGAGTTACGACCGTCGTGATCGTGACCGGCCTCGGCGTGAGGATGGTGACCGTTCCAGGGATGGCGACCGGCGGGGGAGCTATGACCGTCGTGATCGTGACCGGCCTCGGCGTGATGACGGCGACCGTTCCAGGGATGGCGACCGGCGGGGGAGTTACGACCGTCGTGATCGTGACCGGCCTCGGGACGGTGACCGGCCGCGGGGCCGGTCAGCCCAGGCCCCTTCGCAACGTCAGCGCACAGCGGATCCGGCCCGCCGCGCGGCCTACGACCTGCTCAGAGCAGTGGACAAAGGGGCGTACGCCAACCTCACTTTGCCTTCTATGTTGACTGAACGTTGGATCACCGGCCGGGACGCCGCTTTCGCCACCGAACTGGCCTACGGGACCATCCGAATGCGCGGCCAATATGATGCCGTAATCATGAAAGCGGCCGGGCGTGACCAGATTGACGCGGCGGTGATGGACGTGATCCGGCTGGGAATCCACCAGATCGCCGCTCTGCGGGTGCCGGACCACGCGGCGGTGGCAGCGACGGTGGCGATCGCCAGGGACGCCATCGGAATTGGGCCCAGTGGATTCGTGAACGCTATCTTGCGGGCAGTCACAGAGGGCCCTTATGAGAGACTCCTCGAAGAGGCCGCGCCGACGGATGATGACTCGATTGACGCCCTGGCCATTCGCTATTCACACCCGGCCTGGGTAGTGCGAACTCTGCGCCAGGCGCTGATCGCCTCAGGCCGTGATCCGGCCGATTTGCCCAAAGTCCTGGAGGCCGGCAACGGCCAGCCTCTGATCACCTTGGTGGCGCGGCCGGGTCTGATTGACCCGGATCAGCTCGCGGAACAGGTTGAGACCAGGTCGAAGCGCCCGGCCGGACGGGGAGAATATGTGCCCACCGCCGTGATTATGCCACGTGGCGCGCCTGGGGACCTGGCGGCAGTCAGGCACGGCCAGGCCGCCGTCCAGGACGAGGGTTCGCAACTGGTTGCCTGGGTGCTGGCCAACGCGCCGGTCGCGGAAGATCAAGGCGATTGGCTGGATCTGTGCGCTGGACCGGGTGGCAAGGCGGCACTGTTGGGTGGACTGGCGCGGGAAAGGGGCGGCCGACTGACCGCCAACGAACCGCAACCGCATCGCGCTGAATTGGTCCGCGGGGCGGTGAAGCAACTGGGCGCGGCCGTCAGAGTAACCGAACTGGACGGCCGGGATATCGAAGGCCAGTTTGACCGCGTGCTGGTGGACGTGCCATGCACTGGGTTGGGGGCCCTCCGGCGCCGGCCGGAAGCGCGTTGGCGCCATTCGCCGGCGGATCTAGCCACTCTGGGGCCCCTGCAACGTGATTTGCTGCGGGCGGGAATCAACGCCACCCGGCCCGGGGGCGTGCTGGCGTACACGACGTGCTCACCGCACCTGGCGGAAACGCGGCTTGTGATTGAAGATGTGCTGGCTGAACGTACCGATGCGGAGCTGATCAACGCCGCCGGCGTGGAACTGGTGCCGCTGGATGCCGTGGGTGAAGACGGAATGGTTCAACTGTGGACTGACCGCCATGGAACCGATTCAATGTTCCTGGCCCTGATCCGGCGCCTGTGACCGGAGGCGGCCAAGCCGCGTTTATGGCTGAACGCGGGCGGGGCGAGCGGCCAGGGGGCACCGTCCAGACATAGGCTTGGAGGCGTGCCTGAAGACAGCCCGTATGACCGCCAGGTGGCCCGCGCTGCCTCGTTGGAAGAGAAGAACCGGCGGTTGACCAAGTCGCTAGTTTCGGCGCGCGAGCAGTTGACGGAGGCCCGGCACCAAGTGGCTGATTTGTCGCGACCGCCTGGCACCTTCGCCCTGTTCTGGGGTTGGAATGATGATGGATCCGCGGATGTGGTCCAGCAGGGGCGGCGGCTGCGAATTGGCGTTGGACCAGATATCGCGCGGGCGGGGATTCGGCCGGGCCAGACTGTCGCCCTGAGCCAGAACATGGCCTTGCTGAGAGCCGAAGCGTACGAGCGCACGGGTGAGGTGGTGGCCGTCAAAGATGTGCTGTCCGGGGACCGCCTGCTAGTCCAGGGGCGGGCCGAAGAAGAAGCGGTAATCCGGCGCGCTGGGTCGCTGCTGGGCCTGAAGTTGCGGCCGGGGGATTCATTGGCAGCAGACTTACGGGCCGGTTTCGCGTTTGAGGTCGTTTCGCGCTCGCATGCGGAGGATTTGGCCGCCGATGATGTCGCGGACGTCTCGTACACCGACATAGGTGGGCTAGGGGTCCAGATCAGCCTGATTCGCGATTCCGTGGAGCTGCCGTTTCGTCATCCCGGACTCTACCGGGAGCACCAACTGCGGGCGCCGAAGGGCGTGCTCTTGTATGGTCCGCCGGGCTGCGGCAAGACATTGATCGCGAAAGCTGTGGCGCGGTCCCTGGCCGGCGAGGACGCAGCTAAAGCGGTGTTCCTGAACATCAAGGGACCGGAATTGCTCAATAAGTATGTCGGTGAGACGGAGCGCCAGATTCGGGCGATCTTCGCTAGAGCCCGCGAGAGGGCCGCCCAGGGCGGCGCGGTGGTGGTGTTCTTCGACGAAATGGAATCACTCTTCCGAACGCGTGGGTCAGGTGTCTCCAGCGATGTCGAAACCACGGTGGTACCACAGTTGTTGGCGGAGATCGACGGGGTTGAGACGTTGGACAACGTGATCATCATTGGCGCCTCCAACCGTGAGGACATGATTGACCCGGCTATCCTGCGGCCTGGCCGGCTCGACGTCAAGATCAAGATTGAACGGCCGGACCGCGCGGCGGCGGCGGATATCTTTGACAAATACTTGGTCGAAGGCTTGCCGTTGGGTAGGGGCGAGAGCATTGATGCGATGATCGCCTTGACGGTTGAGCAGATGTATTCAACTGGGCCGATGAACCGCTTCTTGGAGGTTACTTACGCTTCTGGGGATAAGGAAACCCTCTATTACAAGGACTTCGCTTCTGGGGCCATGATCCGGAATATCGTTGACCGAGCCAAGAAGGCGGCCATCAAGGATCAGCTCGAACATGGCCGGCGCGGCATTACTAGTCAGCATATGATGGCGGCGGTGGCGGCGGAATTCGCTGAGAACGAGGACTTGCCTGGCACCACCAACGCGGACGATTGGGCCCGCGTATCCGGGCGCAAAGGAGAACGGATCGTATTTATGCGCACATTGGCCGGCGGGGGAAGGCAAGTCGAAACGTGACGGAGATAGTCTTAGGGATTGAGACCGAATACGGGGTGCTGGGGCCGGTGCGCAATCCGGTCGAATTGTCTAGCTGGGTAGTCGCGGCGTACAAGGCCGGTCAGAGCGGCCGGGTAGCGCCATGGGATTACCGCTCTGAGGATCCCCATAACGACGCCCGGGGCTTTCGTCTTGACCAGGCGAGCGCGCATCAGTCGCCACTGATGGCGGAGCCGGATCAGGGCGGAGCGCGGCCGGTCGTGGAGAAGGACGGCCCCGGAGCGGCCATGCTGGCGAACGGCGGCCGCCTCTATGTTGACCATGCCCATCCGGAGTATGCCAGCCCGGAGACGGCTACCGCCCGTGAGGTGTCACTGTGGGATCAGGCCGGGCAGCGGATCATGGCCAGCGCGGCTTGGGCTTTGGCGGACGCGGGCCAGGCGGTATCGCTGTACAAGAACAACACTGATGGCCAGGGCGCCTCCTACGGCACCCATGAGAACTATCTGGTTGAACGGTCTGTGGCCTGGGAACTGTTGGTGGCGGTGATCACCCCATTCCTGGTCACCCGTCAGATCTATACCGGTTCTGGGCGGGCCGGCTTGGGGCAGCGCTCCCAGGACCCAGGTTTCCAACTGTCCCAAAGGGCTGATTTTGTGGAAGCCGAGGTAGGGCTGGAGACGACCCTTAACCGCCCAATTGTCAACACCCGCGACGAGCCACACGCTGACCCAGAACGCTGGCGCCGCCTGCATGTGATAGTTGGCGACGCCACCATGATGGAGGTCGCGACTTATGTGCGTCTTGGCGTGACCGGGTTGATCTTGCGGGCCATGACGGCTGCTCCCCGCCGGGCGGCGGCGCTGGCGGAGGAGGTTCGCCTGGACGCACCGGTTGGGGCGTTCGTGGCGGTCAGCCGTGACTTGACGCTGCGAGAACCGCTGGCTCCGCGGGCGGGCGGGCAGACCACAGCGGTGGGCATTCAACGCCGCTACCACGACTTCGTGGCGAAGGCATTGCCGCTGGAGGACCCAGAGACCCGAGACTTGATGGATCGATGGGCGGCGCTGCTGGATGGGCTCGGCAGTGACCCAATGACTGTCTCTCGGCAGGTCGAATGGGTGGCGAAATACCAGTTGTTGGAGTCGTTGCGGCAGCGCGACGGGCTGGCCTGGGACCATCCGAAGCTCCGGGCGGCGGATCTGAAATGGACGGATGTGAATCCCAAGCGCTCACTGTTCGCTCGAGTGATGCGCCACGCAGGGGTGGAGACGCTGTTCGAGGAGCGGGAGATTGCCTGGGCGGTGACGCATCCGCCAACCTCGACCCGGGCGTACCTGAAGGGTGAGGTTATTTCCCGCTACCCAGACAACGTGGTGGCGGCCGGATGGGACTCATTGAGCTTGGCCTGGCCGGGCGGCCAGGCTCGTCTGAACTTGTCCAGTCCGCTGGCCGGTAACCGGGCCCAGATTGAGGCGGTCTTGGCTGAGTCCGCCTCCGGACCTGATTTGGTAGACAGATTGGCGGGAGTTGACTTGGGCTGATGGGATGGGATCGTTACGGGAGTGATGTGCTGGCGGACAATCCGCACCGGCCCAGGCGGACGGAATCGACCAAGGTGGCCGCGGAGATCGGGCTGGTCGTTGAGGATGCGGACACTGGCTGGGTGGGCGCCATCGTCAAAGTTGAGAAGTCTGGCGGGATGCTGGTGGTGTCGTTGGAGGACCGCCACGGTCGGTTACGGGGTTTCCGGATGGGGCCGGGCTTCTTGATCGATGGTCGCCCGGTGGTGCTGATCGCGGCGGGCCCAAAGCCCACTGGCATCAAGCGCCGGACGGCTTCGGGGTCAGTGGCGGTTGATGGGGCCCGGGCCCGCACCGCGAGGGCGTCGCGGATTTGGGTAGAGGGCCGTCACGATGCCGAGTTGGTCGCCAAAGTTTGGGGTGAGGACTTGGCGGTTGAGGGGGTGGTCGTCGAGATGCTCGACGGGGTGGATAACCTGCCGGACCGGGTGGCGCGCTTCGGGCCCTCAGCTGGAGACGCACGGCTGGGTGTGCTGGTGGATCATTTGGTAGATGGAACGAAGGAGCGGCGGATCGTTGATCGAGTCTTGGCCGGGTGCGAGCCAGGCGCGGTCCTGATCCTGGGGCATCCTTATGCGGACATCTGGCAGGCGGTCAAGCCGGGCCGACTGGGCCTAGAATCTTGGCCGCGGATCGCCCGGGGCACGGATTGGAAAACGGGTGCTTTGGCGGAACTTGGCTGGCCACGCTCAAGCCAAGCGGACATAGCCGCCGGTTGGCAACGCATTTTGGGCAAGGTCACGCATCTGTCCCACCTTGAGCCGGCATTGACGGGCCGGGTCGAGGCGCTGATCGACTTCGTTACCTCGCCGGGGAGCTAAGAACCGGGAGCCTTATAGAACCCGGCCGTTGGCGCGCTGTTAGATGCGCGCCCTCAGGACCGGTTGATGCCGTGGCGTGTGAGGCTGGCCGCCTCTTGGGCCTTGAAGAGGTTGAAGCGCGGCAAGAACTTATCCCAGTCGATCGAGTGGGAATCGATTTCTGGACCGTCAATGCAGGCATGCTTGCGGACGAGCTTGCCGTCTACGAGAACCGGAACCATACAAGCGCCGCACATGCCGGTAGCGTCCACCATGATCGAGTTCAGGGAGGCCACCGTAGGCGTGCCGTAAGGTTTGGTCAGATCGGAGACGGCGCGCATCATCAGCGGCGGGCCAATTGTGACGACTTCAGCGATGGTCCGGCGGGGCCGGCCGGTCTTCTCCGCCTCCAGCATCTCCGCGAGTGGAGTGGTGACGAAGCCCTTGACGCCGAAGGAGCCATCGTTGGTGGCGTAAATAACGTCAAGAAGGCTGCCGAATTCGTACTTGAGGCGGCCCACTCGCTCCGTTGGCTGGTCCCAGAACATTAGATCGGCGGACCGGAAGCCCAAGATCAGCGTGACATGGTTGCCCAGCCGCAGGTGCTCCCGCATGATCGGGTAAACCGGCGGCAGGCCCAGTCCGCCAGCGGTGAATGCGACAGTCTGGTCGGGGCCGTATTTGTGCAGGTCAGACGGCTGTCCCAAGGGGCCAGCGATGCCAGCGAAGGCGTCACCGACGGCCATTTCATTGATGATGTGGGATGAAGCGCCAACGTCTTGGACTACCAGCGTGACGGTGCCGGCCGCGGTGTCCCAGTCTGCCAGGGTCAGCGGAATAAGCTCGCCTCCTTCCCAGGGGAGTACGCGGACAAACTGGCCGGCCTGGGCCGACGCGGCCACTGCCGGTGCCCTCACCTCAAACTCTTCGATCCCCGGGCTGAGATGGTGTTTGGCGACTATGACCGGCATAGTGGCCGCGGCTTCGGTGTAGGCAAGCGCACTGCGTACCAGAGGCGCTACCGAATCTGGGCTAATGGCGTCAGTCAATTGGAGGATCTGGCGGGCTGCGGACTGTCCGTCACCCGCCGCCATGATGGCTGTGGAACCACCCCGGGCGGCATCGCCACCGGTGAAGACTCCCGCCAAGGTGGTCTCTTGAGTGTCCTCTCCGTCCAAGTTTATGGTGCCCCAGCGGGAGACCTCCAGGCGTGGTTCGGAATCCTTGATGATCGGGTTGGCGGCATTGCCCAAGGCCATGATGGCCAGGTCCGCTTCCATCGATTCGGTACGGCCGGTGCTGACTGGCCGGCGGCGGCCGGAGTCATCAGGTTCTCCCAGCTCCATGATGTCAACTATCGCTGAGGTGATGAAGCCGGTTTCCGGGTCGCCCAGGAATTCGCATGGGGAGCGCAGCACCGCCAGGTTGATGCGTTCTTCCAGGGCGTGCTCCAGTTCTTCGACGCGGGCGGGCATCTCGGCTTGGGTGCGGCGGTAGACAATGGTGACGTTACCGCCCAAACGCTTCGCCGTCCGGGCGGCGTCCATGGCCGTATTGCCGCCGCCTATGACTATCACGTTTTGGCCGCGTACCGCCGGCAAAGGCGTCTCTGCACCGTCCTGATGGGCTTGCATCAGATTGACCCGAGTGAGGAATTCGTTGGCGGACATGACTCCCAGCAGGTGCTCGCCTGGCACGCCCATGAACTTGGGCAACCCGGCGCCAGTACCAACAAAGATCTTCCAGAAACCGGCCTCCTGGAGTTCCGCCAGAGTGGCGGTCTTGCCTACCACGAAGTTCGTCACGAACCGGCCACCCAGCAGCCGGATCTTGGCTACTACGTCATCGATCAGTTGGTTTGGTAACCGGAATTCGGGGATGCCGTAACGCAACACGCCGCCCAGTTCATGGAAGGCCTCAAAGACTGTGACCGGGAAACCCTCAACGGCCAGCAGATAAGCGCTGATCAGACCAGATGGGCCCGATCCGACCACGGCGACAGGTGGCCGACTGGCGCTGCGCCACGGATCCGGGAACGAAGCGAAGCGGCGGGCGGCCGCGTCCGGGTCAACCAATTTGTCGCGCTCTGGCAGGAACCATTCGACCTGGCCAATTGACATGGGGTGCTTATGCAGGCAGACGCCTTGACATTGAAGTTCCTGCGGGCACACCCGGCCGGTCACGTTCGGCAATGGATTGGCTTTCTCTAGCATCGCCAGCGCCTCGGGGAAGCGGCCGTTGCCAATGAGCTCAAACATTTGCGGAATGTGGATGCGTACCGGGCAACCGCCTTGTGGGGCACGGTGTTCTTGGAGGAATTTGCCCAGTTCGCAGGGAGCGTCAGCGCATTGTTTGTCCCGGATCGCTTCCAACCAGACGAATAGGTCGACGTCGCGCCGGGTGAATCCCAGATCCATGTAGCCCAGGTAGCCCTTGTTGACCAAGCCAAAATCCTCAGAGCGCTCATCCGCGCCCCTGATGTAGGGCCCAATGCCGTTACCGGCTGGCCAATCATTGGCCAGACCCTCGAACATTGGGTAATCCTGGGCCAGGTGTGCTTGAAGGGCCCTCATGAACATGCGCTTCTTACCAATGGGCAAGTTCCAGATGAAACGCATGATCAGCGTTGAAGTGTCATCTTCCCGCTGCAGGATGGCCCACAGGCGGTGAGTGAAATCGGCTGACAGTTCTTCGCCTCTGAACGCCTCGACTACTGCCGCTACGCCATCGCTGATGAACATGTCCCTGAAGGCTCTGGGATCCGCGGCCAAGCGCCGTTCCAGCACCTTGAGTTGGCCCTGGAAAGAGGCCACTTCTGGAGTTGATTCAAGGCGGCGCAGTTGGGACAGCGAGGCATCAGCGTTGGCCTTGGCGCTGGCCCATTCACCGATCTGGGTGCTCACTTGATGATCTCCGCATCGCAGTTGGCCCGGACGCGGCCGATCCGTTTGAGCAGCTCTGGCGTCACTTCGAGACCGTCGAGAGCGCCGTCTATCATCCGGGCAACGGTGCGGGCCTCGCCGTCCACGACGATGGTTGTCTTCTCGAACAGTTGCGGCAGCTCCTGGTAACAGGTACCACAGTCGTTGCAGGCAGGTTCATCGGCTGGATCAAGCCAGACCGGGCGATCACCGCCGGAAGCGGCCGGCGCACTAGCCCCCGGGGCGGCTGGTTGCCCACCACCCGTGGCGCCGCCAAATCCGAACCCGAGCGCGGGCACGGCATCTGAGGAGCTTGCTAGCTCGGCCATGGCGGCGGCGATCTGGTCCAGCGAATCCTCCCGGGATTGAACGGCCTGGTCGTAGCGTGCGGTCACCTCGGCGATCTCCTGGCGGTGGGCTGCCGTCAGGGCCGCGCCGTGTTGCCCTGCCAGGAACTGAAGGGTCTGCCAGTAGTGGCGCCGGTCTTCAACCAAACCGACGATCCCGCCCAAGCAAGCTATACGCACCAGGTGACGTTTGCGGTCTGTGGCCCAGATGAAGGGCGTCTTGCCTTCCCGTTCAGCGGTTGGCAACTCAACGTATTCCGCGATGGGAACGGCGGCATCGGTCTGGTCTGGCGGCAAGGGCCGGAATTGCTTGGCGAAACGGACCTCGCCATAGGCGAACTCAGCCGGCGTTATGGGCGTTTGCATGAGCGCGACCTGGTCGTTGTCATCCAGGTATTGCAAGGTGCGGGTGGTCCACAAAGCGGTCGGCTCGGGGTTGCCGTCCAGGGAGAACCGTTCTGGTAGTGATTCGCCGCGCCGTGGGTCGTGGACAAAGAGCGGTGCCATCCGCGATTCGACGGCTAGGCGGGAACGAGCATTGGACAGGTCTTCGGCGATCCCGTTCTCCGTGCTGCAGGGGGTGTAGACCTCCATCAATGCCGAGCCATCCTGGTATTCCAGCATGGACATGGCGGTGCGCAAGAAATGGGCGTGCAAGGCCGTAGAGACTGAGGAAGCAAAGACGCGGGGGTGGAATGAGGCGATCAATCCAAGTTCTTTGCGGGATTCGGACTTGCCGGCGTGGGCCTTGCCATAGCGGGCTAGGTCGGCGTCCTGGCCGGTGTAAGAGGCGGTCGAAGCCTGGCCACCGGTATTGGAATACGAACCAGTGTTGAGGACAATCGCTTTGATTGGCGTCCCGCCGGTCAGCACCCGGGACATGGCGCCAAAGCCAATGTCGAAGGCAGCACCGTCGCCAGAGACCGTCAGCATGGCGGGCATCAAGTCCATTTCTTCCGGGCTGAAGTCGCGCCAGGAAAGGGTGGCCAGACGGCGGGCGTCAACGGCCGGATCAAAGGTGTCGGCCAGTTCAGCACGGGCGGTCCGCAGAGCCCGAACTTCGGGCACTAGCTGTGAAACCAGTCCTTCGTACAAGCCGGTCGCCAGTGGTTGGGCGTCCTGGAAGAGGGAATTGACCCAAGGGTCAAGGTAAGGGCTGAAGGGCATGGTGGAGGCGTACACCGATGAACAACCAGTCGAGTTGGCGATCACCGTGGTGGCGGGGCCGCGTCCGGTGGGTCCGCCCTCGTAAAGATACAGCCGTGATTCAAGGAGTTTGATCAGGTCGGTGATCCGTTCGATCCGGGCGGCCCGGTCAGCGTCTGGCTTGGCTGCCGGCGGCGCTTGCGCCACCAACGTGGCGGCTTTGGCGGTTAGGGCGTCGACTAAGGATTCGAGTTCTTTGACGTGGGCTTTGCGGCGTTCTTCGCCCACCGCGTGCGACAGAGTCGTCAGCAAACGCAGGGCGGTGACTTCACCGCAGCCTCGGCAAGCACCGTGCCCGCCAGTCATGGCGTAGTAGGTGTCGTGGTCCAGAAGCAAACGCTTGATGTCGCCATCTGGCTCAGTAGCCCCGGCCAAGAAACGCTTTGGTGTGTCAGGTAAGGCTGTCAACCGCTCGAAACGGGTTTCAAGCACCTCCGCCGCGGCCGGGTCTTGGTCTACCGCGACCAGCGCCGAAGGACCGCAGACATCGACGCATTGCAGACAGCCAGTGCATTTCCAGGGGTCGACCACAGCGCTGAATAGAGCGCCGCGGCCGGGGTCTGAGGATTCAACCGAATCGAAGAATGGCCGGGTGCGAGCGGCCGGGAAAGCCGCCAACGCTTCGACCACCGGATCCACCACCCGCAGGACTGGTTTCTCATCCAGTTCAGCGGCGGCTAGGCGGGCTGCCGTGGGCAGATCCCTCAGGTCTGGGTCCTGGCGGTAGACCTGGCGGATGGCGTCAGCCCATGGCTGGACGTGCGGAGCTAACGCCTTGGATTGGCTGGCTGGGAGTTCGGCCGCGGTGATGGCGGCCGCCATCAAATCGCGGATCTCGTGGAGTTGATTCGGGAACGCGGTGTCTGGGCAGGCCAACGCGCATTCAAGGCAGCCGGTACAGACATCCGGGTTGAAGATTGGGGTGTTGCGTCTAAAGACGCCCTTGTCTTTGTTCGCTCCCGAGCCGACGGGCATGAACAGTCCGGCGCCGGGAAGAACTGGCGCTTCCGCGATGGTTCCCTGTTTGAATGGCGTGGCCACCAAGTCCTCGTAGTAGGCCGGGTCGAAGAGAGCGGTGGCTCGGGCCTCTGAGGCCACCGGGCACATCGCGGCGGACAGCGCCACTGTGCGGGCCCGTGTGCTGGCCTTGGCCTGATCCGCTTCCAAGAACGCCGGGGAGAGGTAGTCGACCACTGTGGTGGCGCTCATGCCGTCGTTGATTACGGCCATATTGCCTTCAACCACGGCCGCGCCCTTCCGGCCGAATTTGTATTCGATCTGTTGGCGGACCTTCGCGGCGACGTCTTTACTGGAGGTGCCGCCGGAGACGGCCTCGACATGGCCAATCATCGCGCCAATGAAGGCGATCCCCATCATCCGGGTCTCCAGCTCAACACTGGGAGCGTGCTTCTTGGCGACCTCGAAGGCGTTGACAACCAGGAACTTGATGCCGCGTTCGCGGATGGTCCGGCGGGCGTAGGCAGGCAGCGACCGCCAAACCTCAATCGGCTCCTTGTCAGATTGCATGATGAACGTGCCGCCGGGCTGAAGGCCTTTGAGCGGATTGGTGTGGACAAAGACTTGATGGTCAGGGGACATCACGACGTCCACGTCCTCAAGCTCCGCGTTGGTCAGCAAGACCGGCTCGGGGGACAAGGTGATGTAGAAGTTGGTGGCCGCGCCGGACTTCTCGGAGCCGTACTTAGGCGCTGATTTGGAGTGCATGGACAGCACGCCAGACAGAATGTCCGTCAGGAGCTTGCCGGTCGCCACAGTGCCGTAACCGCCAACTGAATGGAAACGGATCCGTAGCGAGCCGGGCGGCAACAACGGCGGATTGTCCTGCGTTGGTAACGCCATGGTGACGGTTTCTGGGTAGGCCTGGCGTAGCTGGTCATGGATCGCGGCCACGCCAGCGGGAGGCTTGTCTTCGAAGAACTGCGAGCCAATGTAGATCAGGTCGCTGACGGTGCCTTTGGCCATGGCCTTGAACGCCGCGACTAGGTGGCGGGGCTGGACGTCGTGCCCACCCAGGCCAAAGATGGCGGTGGTCACCCGGGGGGAGCCCGGGGCCGTGGCAGCGGGGGCGGCGGCTTTAACGGATGCCGCACCGACGGCATCGGCGGCGCCCCCGGCGGCCGGGGTACTGACGGCGGACGCCTGCCCAGCCTGGGCCCGGAATAGCGCCTGGGTGACTAGGCGAGTCAGGGCGGTGTCGTCTGAACGCTCCAAGACCATGACCGACTTGGCCCGGCCAACCGCCTGGACCAGTTCGGCTTCCGGGAAGGGCTGGAGCAGTTTGATGGAGGCCACGCCAGCTTTGATACCGAGTGAACGCAAGTAGGGGATGACCGCCCGCACGTCATCGGTGATGGACCCCAGGCCGACCATTACCAGATCGGCGTCATCGCAGTCGTAGGCCATCACCGGACTGTAGGAACGGCCGGTCAGCGCGGAGTATTCAGCCATCGCCTGGCGGGCCAGTGCGGGCACGTCAGCCGCGAAGTGGGCCCGGTGATCAGCCGCGCCGGCCTGGAAATCAGGCTGGTTCTGGACTGGTCCAGTTAAGCCCGGATTGTGGGGGTCCACCAGCGCCGGCACGGCCTGGCGGGTCCCCTTGGGGTAAGCGCCCAGCCATTGGCGGCGCCATTGGCCACGCAGGTCTTCTGGTATCCAGACCATGGTTTCTGGCGCCAAGGCGGCGCTGTTGTCCGCTTCTACGTCGCTGGCCATCGAGGCCAGGTGGGCCCGCAAAGCGGCTAGATCCGGGGCCTCGAATTCGTCAGCGTGCCGGTCAAGGTACTGTCCAAGCTGGAACATGCGACCCTTGGCGCCGAAGAGGATTTCTTGGGCGACGGTTGGGCAGGCGATCCGGTCGGTGGGCGCTGGCAGGTAGGCACGGAGCAATTCTGGCTCCGGCAGGTAGGCCTCGCTCATAACGTGTGAGGTAGCGAACCCATCCATGGCGTTGGCCACTGGAATGAGCGACAACCCGGCCAGGCGGTAAGAGACAGCGGCTAGATCCGCCGCTTCCTCCGGGGACGAACCAAACAAGATGGTGTAGCCGGTTGGCAGCAGGGCGTAGACGTCATCGTGTCCGGCCATAACGTTAAGGGAGTGCTTCGACACCACCCGGGCTGCGACGTGTAAGACGAACCCGCCGACTTTCTTACCAACCGTGACATAGTGTGACTCGATCCCGTAGAGAATGCCTTGGGAACTTGAGGCATTGGACACATAATTGCCGCCGGTCAGCGCAGCTCCAAGGGCTCCGGACTGGCCGGAATGCTCACCTTCAGCTTCGACGAAGAACGGATGGGCGCCCCAAACGTTGAGCTGTCCCTCGGCGCGGGCGGCCTCGAACAGCTCTGATATTTCGGTTGAAGGCGTGATCGGGTAGCCGATCATGCCGCCGCAAACGTGCTTCATGACGTGGGCTACGGCGCCGTTGCCGTTGATTACTTCTGGGACACCTGGAAAGCGAGGCTGGGAGATGGTCACGGTGACCTTTCACTGTTGAGATTCACTGGGGGAGTCCAGCGTGGCATGGCTGGGACCCGTACCACGCTGTCACCAGATGCGATCTTAATCGGTCCGGGGTGGTAGGTAAAGGACCGGCTCGCGCGTGTGGCCATGGAAATCGCTTGGCGCGGCCTGCCCAAAGGGCCCCTTCCAGCCAGTCCAGCCACCTAAGGACCGGTTAAGCCGGCCGAGAACCCCGCCGGCGGGTGAGCCCCCCAACCGGAAGGGCAATAGAATCTTCAGCCATGGAGCAAGTGCGCCGGACCGGCCTTCCCCCACGTGACCGCGACGAAGAGCCGGCCGTGCCCGGTCCCGCCGCCCCGGCCGTGAGGACCCAGCTAATCGACGATTTGCTTGATGAAATTGATGAGGTCCTGGAGGACTCAGCCGAATCATTCGTGCGGGGATTCGTCCAAAAGGGGGGTCAATGAGTGGTCTGCCCGCCAGCTACTTCGGTCCTGGCAACTCATTCCTGGAATTCGTGCGCCAGGCCGCTCCTGAGACTCTGGCTGGCGTGACCGGGCTGAACGGTCAGGACGTCGCGGGTACCTCGAACAGTGGTGGGCGGCCGGGCTTGGCCCAGACCGCCTCCGCCACCACCATTGTGGCCTTGGCCTACAAGGACGGGCTGGTCATGGCGGGGGACCGCCGGGCGACTGTTGGCAACCAAATAGCTAGCCGGGATATTGAGAAGGTCTACCCGGCGGATTCCTGGACGGCCATTGGCTTGGCCGGAGTGGCTGGGCTGTCGCTTCAGCTGGTCCGTCTGTTTCAGCTTGAACTGGAGCATTACGAGAAGATCGAAGGCGTCGCTTTGTCGCTTCGAGGCAAGGCCAACCGTCTGGCCACCATGGTCCGGGCTCAGCTTGACCTGGCCATGAAGGGCTTGGCCGTGGTGCCACTGCTGGGCGGCTGGGATGGCACTAGGCCCCGCATTTTCGCCTTTGACGTCACTGGCGGCAGCTATGAGGAGCGGGAATACGCGGCCATTGGATCCGGCGCGGTCTTCGCCAAAGGGTCGCTGAAGAAGCTGCACCGGCCGGCCGCGACCGCCAGAACCGCTATTCGGGCCGCCCTGACCGCCCTGAATGATGCCGCCGATGACGACGCCGCGACCGGCGGCGTAGACCGGGCCCGTGACATCTATCCGGTCGTGGCCAGGGTCGATTCCCGGGGCTACCACCGTGTCCCTGATGGAGAACTGGCCCGGGCGTTATTCTCCCGTGGCGGCGAGCCTAAGGGAGATCGCTCATGACCATGCCGCTGTATGTCCCGCCCGAACAGATCATCAAGGATCGGGCGGATTTCGCCAAGCGTGGCGTGGCCCGCGGCCGTCCAGCGGTGGTCGTTTCCGCCGCTGAAGGCGTGCTCCTAGCGGCGTCTAACCCTTCGCGGGCGCTGAAGAAACTGTCTGAGATTTATGACCGCCTGGCCTTCGCGGCAGTGGGTAAATGGTCGGAATTCGAGGCCCTGCGCGTGGCCGGCATCCGTTACGCCGATCTGCGTGGCTATTCCTATGACCGCATCGATGTTTCGGCCCGGGGTTTGGCCGGGGCCTACGCTCAGTCCATCGCCGCCGCTTTCACCGGTGACCCGAAGCCGCTTGAGGTCGAGGTGGCGGTCGCGGAGGTTGGGGCTTCCCAGGCCGCCGATGCCGTCTTTCACGTCCGCTTTGACGGTTCTGTCAGCGACGAGTTGCCTTGGGCGGTGCTGGGCGGAGCCGGCCCGTCTGGGCGCCAGGCGCTGGCCGATGGTTGGCGGCCTGGCCTGACGCTGGCCGAGGCCGGCCAGCTGGCCCGCGCTGCCCTGGTGAGCGAAGGCGGCGGTCAAGATGGCTTCGAGGCCGGGCTGCTGCGGCGCGAGGTCTTAGGGCGGGCATTTGCCCGCCTTGAGGCATTGCCGTGAGCGGAGTCATTGGACTTGAAACTGAATACGGGGTGGTGGCCCAGGGTTTGACGGCCGAGGAAGCCGCCCGCGAATTGTTTCTTCCGGTTGTGGGGTGGGGCAGGAGCACTAACGTCTTCACTCCGGCTGGGGCACGCCTGTACTTGGATGTTGGCTCGCATCCGGAATACGCCACGCCGGAGTGCTCGGTGCTGGACGAACTGATGGCCGCCGAAAGAGCCGGTGACAGATTGATGGCGGCGCTCGCGGCGGCCGCCAGTCGCCGGACTGGGACGGCCATAGCGCTGATCAAGAACAACACCGATTCGGCCGGGCACGGTTTCGGCTGCCATGAGAACTATCAGGTGGCGCGGGCTGGTTCGGCCGCCTTAGCGGCCAAGCTGATCCCTTTCCTGGTCACGCGGCAGATCGTGGCTGGTGCGGGCAAGATCCAGGTGGATCCGGCCGGGGCCCGTTACTTGCTGTCGCAACGGGCCCACCACACTACCGAGGCATTGAGTTCGGCCACTACTCGGGCCCGGCCCATGATCAACACTCGCGATGAGCCGCACGCCAACGGCGAGCTTTACCGGCGCTTGCATGTGATAGTTGGTGATTCCAACATGTCTACCGCCGCCAGCCGCTTCAAGATCGGGTCGATGGCTCTGTTGCTGCGGGCCAGGCGATCCGGCGCCGAATTGCCGGACCTGGAACTGGCCAACCCGGTTCACGCGATCCGTGAGGTGGCTCACGGCTGGCGCACCGCCCATCCGATTGAACTAGCGGACGGGCGTTCGATCAAACCGGCGGACATTCAGTGGCGTTATTTGGCGGCGGCGGAAAGCACGGCGCGTACAGCCGAGGATCAGACGGTGCTGAGCTTGTGGCGGCGGACGCTGACCGCTTGGGACCGGGCGGATTTTGACGGCCTGGAGACCGAACTCGATTGGCTGGCCAAGTGGCGGCTGCTTGAGCGCTACCGTGAGCGGACCGGCGCGGGTCTGGCGGATCCGCGGGTTCTGCGACTGGAGTTGGCTTACCATCAGCTCGGTGCCCAAGGCGAGTTGCGGGAAAAGCTGGAGGCGGGTGGGAACTTGACCGGCGGCATCGGGCGAAACGAAGCGGCCAAAGCGGTCACCACGCCGCCGGCCACCACGCGGGCTCACCTGCGAGGGCGGTTCATTTCCCGCGCCCGGGCGGCGGGTCGCGAATACACCGCCGATTGGGTGCGGCTGCGACTTGGACAAGGCGAGGCGGTAGCGCTGATGGATCCGTTTGACAATGCCAATTTGGCCGCCCAAGCATTGATAACGGAGCTGGAGGCGGCCCCACCCGCGGGTACGGCCAGCGAACTGGACGCGATCTTCGCCGAGGCTGGAAGGGAGTAGGAATGGGCGTGGCCTTGCGAGTTATCCCGTGCCTCGACGTCGATGCTGGCCGGGTGGTCAAAGGCGTCAATTTCCGCGACCTGCGAGACGCCGGTGATCCGGTCGCACTGGCTGGACGCTACGACGCGATGGGTGCGGATGAAATCACCTTCTTGGACGTTTCCGCCTCCGCTGCGGGCCGGGAAACCATAGTTGACGTGGTTGAACGCAGTGCCGACCAGATCTTTGTGCCGCTGACCGTGGGCGGCGGGATCCGGACTCCGGAAGATGTCGACCGGATGCTGCGGGCCGGGGCGGACAAAGTTGGCGTTAACACGGCCGCGATCACGGATCCAGACTTGATCAGGCGGATCGCTGCCCGGTTTGGCTCCCAGGTCTTGGTGTTGTCGGTGGACGCCCGGCGTTGCCAAGATGGGGTCGTGACTCCATCGGGCTACCAAGTGACCACCCACGGTGGGCGGCGGGGAGTGGACTTGGATGCCGTTGAGTGGGCCAAGCTGGGGCAGGAACTGGGCGCTGGCGAAATCTTGCTCAATTCGATGGACGCGGACGGCACCACCGGCGGGTTCGACTTGGAGATGCTCCGGGACGTGCGCCGGGCGGTTGACTTGCCGTTGATCGCCTCCGGTGGGGCAGGGCGGCCAGAAGATTTCGTGGCGGCGGCCCGCGCCGGCGCCGATGCCGTCTTGGCGGCCTCGGTCTTCCACTTTGGCAGCTTGACCATTGGGCAAGTGAAGCGGGCGTTGGCCAGCGCCGGTTTTGAAGTGAGAATGAACGAAGCTGACTGAGAACGAGTCAGACTAAGCGGGAAATAAGTTGAGACTGAACGAGATGAGGTGGAGCGAATGGCGGTGGAGGGACTGAAGTTCGGCCCGGATGGGTTGATCCCGGCGGTCATCCAGCAGCACGATTCGCGGCAGGTGCTGATGGTGGGCTACATGGACGCGACCGCTCTGGAGCGGACCCTGGCCAGCGGGCGGGTATGGCTCTGGTCGCGGTCACGCCGGGAGTACTGGCGCAAGGGTGACACCTCCGGAAACATCCAGGTGGTGAAGTCCGTGGCGGCCGACTGCGACGGCGACGCCTTGCTGGTCCAAGTGGACCAGACTGGCCCCGCCTGCCACACCGGCGCGCAGAGCTGTTTCGACGCCCGGCAGCTACCCGCGGGACGATTGACGGACGGAATCTGCTGATCACGGACCGGCATCAGGCCAGGGGGGTACAAACCAGGTGGTCTTGACCCTGTAAGTTTGTCCTTGTGAGCGAACAATCTCCCTACGGTCCGCTAGATCCCCAGGCGGCAGGACCGGCCGCAAGTGCGCAGCCTTATCAGGCGCAACCGTTCGGGGACTCTTCTTCTCAAGTCGTTGGCTCCTACCAAGGCTATCCAGCGCCGGCGCCCTACCAACCGGGCTATCCGCCGCCGGCGCCAGCCTACCCCCCCTATCCCGCCTATCCGGGAGGCCCCCAGGGTAACGCTTATCCGGCCTACGTTCAGCAGCCGCCGGTCGCGACTTCCAAGAACGGTTGGGGCGTGGCGTCGCTGGTGGCGTCGATCGCTGGGCTAACCGTGCTGTTTGGATCGTTGATTCCGTCGGTCTTAGGCGTCATATTTGGCCATATTGCCCTCAACGCGGCCAAGCGGGGCGAGGCGTCCAACCGTGGTGTGGCGTTGGGCGGATTGATAACTGGCTATGTCGGTCTGGCCGTGACTGTTATCTTCTGGGGTTTCCTTATTCTGGTGGTTGGGCTGGCGTCACTGGACACCATCGGTGGGTACGATTCTTGGGCGCTGGCGCCGTTGTCTGGGTTGGTCTGAAAGGACCGGAATCCAAATGAGGAAGCGGGCAGCGGCCGTGGTCCTGGACCAGATCATTGAGGGCGTGCAAGAAGACCTCGCGGTCCGCCAGGGACAGGTCCCGTTGGATGATCTCAAGGCCCAGGCCGCGTCCCGGCCACCCGCCAAGGATCTGCTGGCCCGGCTCAGCGCGGCTAACTCAGTTGGCGTGATCGCGGAAGTCAAGCGTTCCAGTCCGTCGCGCGGTGCTATCGCCGCCATCGCTGACCCGGCCGCCCTGGCCCAGGCCTATGAGGCCGGCGGTGCCGCGGCTATCTCGGTGCTGACGGAGAGGCGGTTCTTTGGTGGATCGTTGGCGGATCTGAAGGCCGTACGCCGCGCGGTTGACGTGCCTGTCCTGCGGAAAGACTTCGTGGTCAGTTCCTATCAGGTGTGGGAAGCCCGGGCCTATGGCGCGGACATCGTATTGCTGATTGTCGCGGCCCTGGAACGTCTGCGGCTGATTGGGCTGATCGAACGGACAGTTTCACTCGGCATGACCCCGCTAGTAGAGGTCCATTCTGAGGCGGAACTCGAAGTCGCGATTGAGTGTGGCGCCAAACTGATCGGCTTCAACGCGCGCGATTTGAAGACCCTGGCCGTGGATCCGGCCGTATTTGGTCGCCTGGCGCCGCTGGCGGGACCGGGAATTGTCAAGGTCGCGGAATCTGGCGTGTCCGGCCCGCATGATTTGGCTGCCTATGCCCACCGAGGCGCCGATGCCGTACTGATCGGTGAGTATGTGGCTACCGCTTCCGACCCGGAACAGGCAGTCAGGGAACTGGTCGCGATGGGTTCACACCCGTCTGTGAGATCACTGCGCCGATGAATCAAATGTCTGGGCCTTATTTTGGGCCCTACGGCGGCCGTTTCGTGCCCGAAGCCCTGATCGCCGCCCTTGATGAATTGGCGGCGGCGTACGCCGCCGCCCAAGCTGACCCGGCCTTTGGCGCCGAGTTGGAGCGCCTGGCCACGGTTTACTCTGGCCGGCCGACTCCTTTGACAGAAGTGCCGCGATTCGCCGCCCAGGCGGGCGGGGCGCGAGTCTTCTTGAAGCGTGAGGATTTGGCTCACACTGGTTCACACAAGATCAATAACGTTCTGGGGCAGGCCTTGTTGACCAAGAGGCTTGGCAAGACCCGCGTGATCGCGGAGACTGGGGCCGGCCAGCATGGCGTGGCTACCGCCACGGCAGCGGCCTTGATGGGCTTGGAGTGTGTTGTGTACATGGGTCTGGAGGACACCCAACGCCAAGCTCTCAATGTGGCTCGGATGCGTTTGCTGGGAGCCGAGGTCATACCGGTCAAGACCGGCTCGCGTACTCTCAAGGACGCCATTAACGAGGCGCTGCGGGATTGGGTGACCAACGTTGAGGGCACGAACTACGTGTTTGGCACGGCGGCCGGCCCGCATCCCTTCCCGGCCATGGTGCGTGATTTTCAATCGGTGATTGGCCGGGAGGCCAGGGCCCAGATTCTGGCGGAAGTTGGGCGTTTGCCGGACGCGGCCGCCGCCTGTGTTGGCGGCGGATCAAACTCGATTGGTTTGTTTTCCGCCTTCCTCGAAGACACGAGCGTTAGCCTGTATGGCTTTGAGGCGGCCGGGGACGGCGTTGAAACCGGTCGTCACGCCGCCACATTGACTGGCGGCAGCCCTGGGACCTTGCATGGAGCGAAGTCCTATTTACTCCAGGACGCGGACGGCCAAACAATCGAATCGCATTCGATCTCCGCGGGGTTGGACTATCCCGGTGTGGGCCCAGAACACTCCTACCTGAAGGATTCAGGCCGGGCGGTTTACCGCCCGGTGACGGACGCGGCGGCCATGGACGCGTTCAGTTGGCTGACCCGATCAGAGGGAATCATGCCGGCCATTGAATCTGCCCATGGGTTGGCCGGAGCCATGGAACTGGGGCGCGAACTCGGCCCGGAGGCCGTGCTAGTGGTCTGCTTATCTGGACGGGGCGACAAAGACGTGGAGACGGCGGTGAAATGGTTCAATCTGTGAGCGCGGCGGACGGTTTTGGGGCCGGACAGGCGATCGCCCGGGCGCGGGCCGCTGGGCGGGCGGCCCTGATCGCCTATTTGCCGTGTGGTTTTCCCTCGTTGACAGCGTCGATTGACGCCTGCCGGGCCCTGATTCGCGGCGGAGCGGACATCATCGAGTTGGGGCTGCCGTATTCGGACCCGGTCATGGACGGGCCCGTCATTGGTCAGGCCGTTACCGAAGCGTTGGCGAGCGGCTTCCGGGTTGATGATCTGTTTGAAGCGGTGGCGGAACTGGCGCCAGCCGGTGTGCCAATCGAAGTAATGACCTATTACAACCCGGTCTTCCGCCGGGGCGAGGAGCGTTTCGCAGCGGATCTGGCGGACGCCGGAGGCGCCGGACTGATCACTCCAGATCTGATACCGGAGGAGGCCGGCCCGTGGATAACCGCGGCGGATGCCTTTGGCCTGGACAAAGTGTTCTTGGTGGCGCCATCATCCCCGCCGGCGCGTTTGCGCTTGACCGCGAGCGCTTGCCGGGGCTTTACCTATGCTACGTCCACCATGGGCGTGACTGGCTTGAGAACTTCACTGTCTGGACTGGCGCGGCCGCTGGTGGAACGCACCCGGGCGGCTGGCGCCGCCAATGTCTGCGTTGGCGTGGGCGTATCGACGCCGGCCCAAGCGGCGGAGGTGGCCAGCTTCGCCGATGGCGTGATTATCGGTTCGGCGTTCGTCAAGCGTTTAGCGGCGGGCCAGGATCTGGAGTCTTTCACCGCCGGATTGCGTGAGGCGACCATCCGGTGAGGTTCCAGTTCCTGCCCAGCCCCACCGACAGCGTTTGGTACATCGGCGGGTTTCCGCTTCGCGCCTACGCTTTGGCGCTGATTGCTGGCATTTTGATGGCGGCCTGGATTAGTGCCCGCCGTCTGGCCGCCGCCGGCTACAAAGCGGATGCGATGTTCGACATCGCGCTGTGGGCCGTACCGTTCGGGATTGTGGGTGCCCGGATCTATCACGTCATCACCACCCCTGAGCCCTATTTTGGGCCTGGCGGGGACCCTTGGGCAGCGTTCGCCATCTGGCGTGGTGGTTTAGGGGTTTGGGGGGCTATCGCCTTGGGGGCCGTTGGTGCAGCCATCGCGGCGCGGATAGTCAAGATTCCTTTGCCGGCCATGGCGGACGCGCTGGCCCCGGGAATAGCCGTGGGCCAGGCGATTGGCCGCTTGGGCAACTGGTTCAACGAGGAACTGTTTGGTGCGCCCACCACCTTGCCGTGGGGGCTGAAGGTGTCCCAGGCCGCCGCCGTCAGGGCGGGTTATCCAGATGGAACCTTGTTCCATCCAACATTCTTGTACGAATTGCTGTGGGATCTGGCGGTGGCCGGTGTGCTGGTTTGGGCTGGACGGCGCTGGTTGTGGGGTCACGGCCAGACCTTCTTCGCCTATATGACGCTGTACTGCTTGGGCCGGGTTTGGATTGAAGCGTTGCGGATTGACACAGCCAACCATTTCCTCGGATTGCGTCTCAATGTCTGGACGTCAATCGTGGTGGGCTTGGCGGGGATCATCTGCTTCGCCTGGTCCCGTCGAAGATATGGCGGTTCATTGATTTTGGGGCCAGGTCTTGAGAGCCAGGTCGGCGGTTCCGATGACGTGGAACCAGCTAAGGTGCCGGCGGACCGGGGTGCGGAAGACACAGGGCAGACCGCTTCTGACGACGCGGAGCGGCCCCCGGAATGATCGCTTGATTCCAGGCGACTTGGGCCATCCGCCTTGGGCGCGAAAAAAGCTGGGGCCGGCCCGGTGAGCCAGCCCCAGCCAATAATCGCGGGGCGGGAGACGCCCTACTTCAGGATTGTGACTCCACCGATGAGCGGCAACGGCTTCTCGTTACCCTGGACGGCGTTGATGATGCCGATGATCATGAAGACGAAGCAACCCAAGTAGATCAGGCCCAGGATGAAGTTGATCAGCGAGACAATCAACAAAGCGGAGAGCGATCTGACGAAGACCCAAGTGACCATGCTCAGCACGAGGCAGGCGATCTCAATGATGAACAGGGTCAGACCTTGGTTGGCGTGGTACCGCGCGAAGCGGGATTCCTTGGCGGCAAAGATCGGGATCAGTACCAGGAAACCGATGTACGCCAGCACGGCGTAGATCTTGTTCTGTTCGACGTCCGGGTTTGCGACCGCCTGGCCTTGGGGATAGCCGCCCGGCGCTGGCTGCTGATAGCCCTGCGGCCCGGGCTGCTGATAGCCCTGCGGCGGCTGCGGCGGATAGCCCGGCTGGGGGGGCTGAGGTGGCTGAAACCCCTGCTGAGGGGGGTACTGGCCGTCTGGTGACGGGGGAGGCTGAGTCATGAGGTTTTTCCTTCAGAGGTGTCGGACAGTGATTTGAGGGCCTGAGTGACAAGATAGCGCACTACGGCCCCCAGTGCCAAGGGCGCGCCGGGAACGGGTGAATCCGGAGCGTTAAGGCCCTAAAAGTATAGCGGTCTTTTGGCGTTGGTGGGGCCGGCGACTAGCCTCACGTAAAAGGTCCGGGAACGGGTGTGCTTGCCTCACGTAATAATGTCCGCGTGGTGCGGCGCGGCTGACACGCTAGTCGGCGCCGGTTCCGGTTCGCTCGGTTGTAT
>JAIRXP010000116.1 GCA_031268215.1 Bifidobacteriaceae bacterium
AAAACCGCCGCACATTCAAACCAGGCACTGCGATGTTCATCCGGAACATCACGCAACTGGTCCAAGAGCAACGCCAGATTAGCCTGATCATCTCCATGGCCACCAGCCCAACGGGCCGAGAACACGCCCGGCGCGCCCCCCATGGCGGCGACACACAACCCGGAATCGTCGGCCACCGCCGGCAAACCAGTGACCGCGCTGACTGCCCGTGCCTTGATCAGCGCATTGGCGGCGAAGGTGAGCCCATCTTCCAACGCCGGGGGCACACCCAGTTCGGCCGCGCTGATCACCTCAAGGGGACCAAGAGCCCCTACATCTGCCAAGATGGCGCGCAATTCTGTGACTTTGTGGGGATTGTGCGTAGCGAGCACGAGCGGCCGCCTGGTCTCCGGCGCGGTGCTATGCCCGCGGTCTGGTGAAGCGCCCTCTTCCACAGCCAGTGCCACTATCAGGCCGCCCCGGCCGGCGATCCGGCCAGCGCCGTGGCCTGAATCTGGCTCAGTTCGGCGCATCCAGACACGGCCAAGTCCAACAGCCGGTTCAATTCGGCGCGGGAGAATGGCGCCTGCTCGGCCGTCCCTTGAACCTCAATGAAGTCGCCTGCGCCGGATACAACCACGTTCATGTCCGTTTCCGCTCGCACGTCCTCGGCGTAGGGCAGGTCGAGCATCGGCGTGCCATCAATGATCCCGACTGATACCGCCGCCACTGAATCGATCAGGGCGGCCGCGTCTCGCCCAACGTAACCCTTGCTCCGAGCCCATTGGACGGCATCGGCCAGAGCAACGTAAGCCCCTGTAATCGAAGCCGTCCGCGTGCCTCCATCCGCCTGTAGGACATCGCAGTCAAGCTGCAGTGTGTTCTCCCCCAGGGCTTTCAGGTCAACGACCGCCCGCAACGCCCGGCCAATCAACCGCGAAATCTCATGCGTGCGCCCGCCAATTTTCCCCCGTACCGACTCGCGGTCAGAACGTTCAGAAGTGGACCGGGGAAGCATGGCGTATTCGGCCGTCACCCAACCCTTGCCGGACCCGCGGCGCCAACGGGGTACCCCAGGAGTGAACGATGCCGCGCACAGCACCCGCGTACCACCGCAGGTTATCAACGCCGAACCTTCGGCGGTGTCCAGCCAGCCACGTTCAATGGTCACGTTCCGTAATTGGTCTACGGCGCGGCCGTCAACCCTAATGAATCCATTCACAGGCCAAGACACTACCCGCATGTGGCCGGGTCAGATGACGTAGGACGCCCGCTGCCTGGCCAAGTACACGGGCCCCGGGTAGACGGATGAGACAGCCGCCAGGGTCACCGCGGGGTCATTCCAGGGCGGCAAGTGGGTGACCACGACCCGTTTGGCCCGGCCAGCCCGAGCCGCTTGCCCAGCCCGCCGGCCAGTCAGGTGGACTCCGCGTGCCACATCACGGTCCTCCTCAAAAGCGGCTTCAATTAGGAGCAGGTCGGTCCCAGCGGCCACCGCCGCCAGCCCATCACAGGTATCCGTGTCACCGCTATAACCCAAGGTCACAAGCTCGCCGGGAGTGATGTCAGAGGGTCCGTCTAGTCTGAAACCCCAGGCCTCAACTGGATGGAGAACCCTGTAAGGAGTGATGACGAATGGACCAACCGAAATGCCGACCGCCTCCGACCAAGCGCCGTAGTGGAAATCGCCGCCCTCTGAGGTGGGGTCATGCGAATACCGCAATTCACCCAGGTGATGCGGAGTGTCCGCGGGACCGTAAACCGGTAGCGACTCCATAGCCGCGCCGGGACGGTACTTGGCGTAGACGGCCAGCCCGGTCAGATCCGCACAGTGGTCGGGGTGCAGGTGGCTCAGCGCCACAAAGTCCAGCGCCTCAGGCGGCAGCACCGACTGGAGGACGCCAAAGCCGCCTGAGCCCATGTCCATAGCGACCGACCACAGACGTCCAGAGCGGTCGCGGGTCTGGACTAGATAAGCCGAAGCGGGTGATCGCGGCCCCGGCAGCGATCCAGTACAACCAAGGATCACCAGCCTCATTGGCCCACCGCTGTGGCTGGTGCCCGCACCACTGGGATGCCTCTGGGCAGAGTTTGATCCGCCGCCTCCCAAGCCGGCACCTCCGGCCCCAAGAAACGGCGGGCCAAGCGGGCGAAGGACCGTTGGTCGCCAGTCGAACAAAACCGGTGATTGGGCGGCGTCTGCCCGTCACGCAGCAGCCCACCCGCCACCAACTTGGCGAACACGTCCTTGGCGGTCTCCTCAGCGGATGACACAAGCGTCACGTCCGCGCCCATCACATAGGACAGCACACCGGTCAACAGCGGATAGTGGGTGCAGCCCAGCACCAAGGTGTCCACGTCCGCTCGCTGAAGCGGAGCCAGATACCGCCGCGCCACCGCGATCACCTCTGGGCCAGATGTGGAACCAGCCTCAACCAGTTCAACGAACTTAGGACAGGACCGCGAAGTCAAGCGCAGGTGGGGCGCCGCCGCGAAGGCGTCATCATAGGCGCCCGATTCGATGGTGGTCCGGGTACCGATCACGCCCACCCGGCCGCTCCGGGTAGCGTTGACGGCACGCCGCACGGCCGGACGGATCACCTCTACCACGGGCACACCGTTGGCCTTTTCGTAGCGTTCGCGCGCGTCAGCCAACACTGCCGCCGATGCCGTGTTGCAGGCTATGACCAAGAGCTTGACTCCCGCTTCTACCAGGCGGTCAAGACTTGCCAGGGCTAGTGCCCTGACCTCGGCGATTGGCCTGGGCCCATAGGGCGTGTTGGCCGTATCCCCCAGATATAGCACCGATTCGCCCGGCAGTTGATCCAGCACGGAACGCGCCACGGTCAATCCCCCGAGGCCCGAGTCGAAAATGCCGATCGGCGCATCATTCACGCTCCCAGGGTAACCGAGGCCAACGGCCTGTTGTCCGGAAGGCCTTCGTAACCACGTCTAACATGGATGCCCAGAGCCGGCCAACCTGGAACCGGCTTGGATCTGGCGATTGTCGGCCCCGCCCCGGGGCAGACGGCGGGACCCAGCGGCGGGCTGGACTGGCTCGGCCCCATCGGTCCACATCAAGCCTGGAACACGGGAATCGAGGGAGTTATGACAGACGCCAAACCGTCCATGCCCGAATTGCCGCGGCGCCCAGGCAAGACCGCCGGTCCGGTGACGGGCCTGACGTGCGCTAGTTGTGGCGGTAACCAATTCACCGTGCTTGATGACCGCCTTGGACGGGCACGCTGCGACTACTGCGAGACCACCGTCACGGATCAGGCCGCCTTTGGCCGTCCAGCCGAAGCACCAACCCCGGCTCCAACGCTGCCACGGCCGCGGCCGGCGGCCCCCGCCGCCGGACCTCAGGACACCGCCCTGGCCGAAGCGATAGGACGCGGCCTAATGAGCGCCCTGGTCTTTGATCCGGCACGCCGCCTGCGCCTGTTCCTTCGCCGCTTGTGGCGCCGTACCTTAATCACACTGGTGGTCGTGGTGATCCTGGCTCTGATTCTGGCGCTGGTGTATTTCAATCGCGACCAGATCGCAGCCTTCTTCAGCTAAGAGACCACCCACTGTGACGCCGATTCTCAGATCGCCGACCACCAATACACTGGAGCACCATGAGCCTAGCCCTGCTGACGGACAAATATGAGTTAACCATGCTGGAAGCATCCCTGGTGGATGGGACTTCTGAGCGGCGGTCGGTGTTTGAGGTGTTCTCGCGGCGCCTGCCCCGCGGGCGCCGGTACGGCGTGGTGGCCGGCACCGGCCGGCTGATGGAGCTGCTGGGCTCCCTGCATTTCGCCGCGCCAGACGGGTCGCTCGAATGGCTGGTTGAATCAGGCACAGTCAAACCCTCAACCGCCGAATGGCTAGCCTCCTATCGTTTCAAAGGTTCCATCAGCGGTTATGCCGAAGGCGAGGCATATTTCCCTGGTTCGCCCGTCCTGACCGTTGACGGAACCTTCGCCGAATGCGTGATCCTGGAAACGCTGATCCTGTCAGTGCTGAACCATGATTGTGCCGTCGCTTCGGCCGCCTCGCGTATGACGGCCGCGGCCGAAGACCGGCCTTGTTTAGAGATGGGCGCCCGGCGCACTCACGAGGAAGCGGCCGCGGCCGCCGCCAGGGCGGCCTACGTGGCAGGTTTCGCTGGCACTTCCATCCTGGAGGCCGGACGCCGCTGGGGCATACCGACTATTGGCACGGCAGCCCACGCCTTCACCCTGGTGCATGACTCAGAGCGGGAGGCTTTCGCTTCCCAGCTCACCTCCCAAGGAAACGGCACCACCTTGCTAGTAGACACCTACAACGTCAAAGAAGCGGTTAATCTAGCGATCGAACTGGCCGGTCCGGCCCTTAGAGCGGTGCGGCTTGACTCCGGCGACCTGCCCCAGTTGGCCCGCGCTGTCCGCAAGCAACTCGACTCTTTGGGAGCCACCAACACCGCTATCACCGTAACCTCTGACCTGGACGAATACGCCATCGCCGCCCTCGCAGCAGCGCCCGTCAACTCCTACGGTGTGGGCACCAAGCTGGTCACCGGATCAGGCGCCCCCACCGCCGAAATGGTCTACAAACTGGTCGCCCGCCAAGACGCCACCGGCAAACTCCAACCGGTTGAAAAACGCTCTTCTGGCGGCAAGTCGACTATTGGCGGCGCAAAATGGGCCGGCCGCCGAATCAACGATTCTGGTACCGCTGAAGAAGAAGTGATCCTGACCGGCCCCGCCGTGCGCCCCGTAGCACCCGAGGCCTACGGCCTGCGGCCACTCCAGGTTCTCTACCTGGACCACGGCACCGTTGACCACTCCCACACTGGCGCGGCCGGCCTGGCCCGCGCCCGCACACGGCATTTGGCTTCCCGCGACGAGCTGCCCGCCGCCGGGTTGCGCCTGTCTGAGGGCGAACCGGCCATCCCCACCACGGTGTCCAACGTGCGCGATGCCGCCGGGGCTTGACCCAGCCCGCCTTCAGCCTGGCTCAGTCGGCGTCAGAGCCGCCCCCGGTAAGCGACTCGTAGATGGCTTTGCAGGTGGGGCAGACGGGGAACTTTGACGGGTCCCGGCCGGGCACCCAGACCTTGCCGCACAAGGCGACTACTGGTTTGCCGCTCACGGCTGAGGCCGCGATCTTGTCTTGGCGGACATAATGGGCGAAGCGCTCGTGGTCCCCCGGCTCGAGCAACGTCTCCTCGCGTTCCAGCAGCTCAGTGCCAGTATTGGTCCTCCCTGGGCCATCCGGACTCGCTGGACTGGCCGGGCCAGTTGGAGAATCTGGTCCGCCCGGCTCACCCAGTGCGCCAGTGGCCGCCGCCGGTCGCCGCGGCGCCCACGGCGCCTGCTCGGGCCGCTGGGGCGGCTGGGGCCGCTGCCCAGATGTCCCGGGGACGCTCAATAGTTCAAGCAGGCTTTGAGTCACTGACCAATTGTATGGCTAGGGACACCATCTCCCGCGCGCCACCCAATCAGCCGCGGAATGTCAAGATCCGAGCTTTTCGATGATCAATTCCCGCACTCGGCCGGCGTCCGCCTGACCCCGGGTGGCCTTCATGACCGCCCCAACAATCGCTCCGGCCGCCTGGACTTTGCCGCCCCGGATCTTCTCGGCTATATCCGGTTGCGCCGCCAAAGCCGCGTCGATGGCCTCAAGCAAGGCGGCGTCATCGGACACCACCTCTAAGCCACGTGCCGTCAAGACCTCTTCTGGCGTGCCCTCACCAGCCAAAACACCCTCCAGGACCTGGCGCGCCAGTTTGTCGTTGATCCGGCCCGCCGCGATCAAAGACTCCAGCCCGGCTATATCCGCGGGTGTAGCCGGCAGCCCAGCCAAATCCGTGCCGCGTTCATTCGCGGCGCGGGCCAGCTCTCCCATCCACCATTTGCGGGCTCCCGCCGGGGAAGCCCCGGCCTCCACGGTGGCGGCGATCAAGTCCAGGGCCCCGGCGTTGACGGCATCCCGCATCTCAAAATCGGTGAAACCCCAAGCGCCCTGCAGCCGCTTGCGGCGCTCAGCCGGCGGCTCCGGCAAGGTCAGGCGCAACTCCTCGACCCAAGCCCTGGACGGTTCGATGGGCAGCAAATCAGGCTCCGGGAAATAGCGGTAATCCTCGGCCTGTTCCTTGGAGCGTCCCGGGCTGGTTGATTCGGTGTCCTCATGCCAATGACGAGTCTCCTGGACTACCGCGCCGCCAGACGCCAGCAGCGCGGCCTGGCGCCGGACCTCATGGCGGACCGCCTTGTCAATAGCCCGCAGTGAATTGACGTTCTTGGTCTCCGAGCGCTTGCCGAATGGAACCTGGGCCTGTTTGGAAGGATCTGACGCCCGCGGCCGCAAGGACAGGTTGACATCCGCCCGAATTGAACCCTGGTCCATGCGGGCATCTGAGATGCCAAGAGCGATCACCAGCTCCCGGACTGCCGCGACGTAGGCGCGGGCTAGTTCCGGCGTACGGGCCCCCGCCCCCTCAATGGGCCGAGTGACTATCTCAACCAACGGCGTGCCGCCCCGGTTGTAGTCCACCAAGGTATAGTCGGCGCCCTGGATGCGCCCGGTCGCACCGCCAACGTGGGTGTTCTTGGCCGCGTCCTCCTCCATGTGGGCGCGTTCAATGCCAATCCGGAAGACGGCGCCATCTTCCAATTCGACATCTAGGTAGCCGTCGAAGTCGATCGGATCGTCATACTGCGAGATCTGGTAATCCTTCGACACGTCCGGATAGAAATAGTTCTTCCGGGCGAAGGTGCAGTGCTCGGCGACTTCGCAATTCAGCGCCAGACCCAACCGGATCGCGGATTCCACCGCCTTGTGATTGACCGCCGGCATGGCTCCAGGCAGGCCCAGGCAGACCGGGCAGACCTGGCTGTTGGGCGGAGCGCCAAAATTGTTGGCGCAAGAGCAGAACATCTTCGTCTTTGTGTTCAACTCGACATGAATCTCAATTCCCAGGACCGGATCGAAGCGCTCCAACGCTTCATCGAAACCAAACAAGTCAGCCATTCGACGCCTCCTTCACACGGGACTGGGTTGGGATCTCCAGCGCTTGGGCGGCCAGCGGGCCACCCCACTTATCTTCCAAGGCCGCTTCTAGCGCGCCGCCTACTTGATACAAGAAAGCGTCCGCCCGCGCCGGTGCCAGGGCCTGAAACCCGGCCGGCAGGCCATCTTCCGCCAGCCCGGATGGCACCGAGATTCCAGGAATCCCGGCCAGGTTGACCGGAATGGTGGCCACATCCGCCAAGTACATGGCTAGCGGATCATCCAGCTTCTCACCCAGCTTGAAGGCCGTGGTTGGCGAAGTGGGGCTGACCAGCACATCGACTTGTTCCCAAGCCGCTTCGAAATCTCGTTGAATCAACGTACGAACCTTCTGGGCGGAGCCGTAGTAGGCGTCGTAATAGCCGGCGGACAGAGCGTAGGTGCCCAAGATGATGCGCCGTTTGACTTCTGGCCCAAACCCCGCCTCCCGGGTCGCCCCCATAACCGATTCGGCGGTCACCGGACCGGCCTTGGGATCAACCCGGATGCCATAGCGCATGGCGTCGAACCGTGCCAGGTTCGAGGACGCTTCCGACGGCATGATCAGGTAATAGGCGCCCAACGCGTAACGGAAGGACGGACATGACACTTGCCGCACCGTCGCGCCCAGGCCTTCCAGCAGCGCCAACGCTTCTTGGAAACGATCCATCACACCAGCCTGGAAACCGCTCCCACCCAGTTCTTGCACTACCCCAATCCGCAGGCCCTTGACGTCACCGGCCAAGCCCAGCCTGGCCGCCTCTACGACCGGCGGAACTGGGTCATTCAAAGAGGTCTGATCCTTAGGATCATGTCCGCCAATAACGGCGTGCAGCAACGCGGTGTCCAAGACATTGCGGGCCACCGGACCAACCTGATCCAACGATGACGCCATCGCCACCAGACCGTAGCGGCTGACCCCGCCGTAAGTCGGCTTGACTCCAACGGTCCCGGTGACCGCCGCCGGCTGGCGGATTGATCCGCCAGTGTCGGATCCAAGCGCCAAGGGCGCCTCGAAGGCGCCCACCGCCGCCGCTGATCCGCCCCCCGATCCTCCGGGAATGCGGTCCAGATCCCATGGGTTGTGGGTTGGCCCGTAGGCTGAATGCTCGGTCGAGGAACCCATGGCGAATTCATCCATGTTGGTCTTCCCCAGCACCGGCAAGTGGGCTTCTCGCAGCTTCTTGACCACAGTGGCGTCATAGGCCGGAATCCAGTTACGCAGGATCTTCGACCCGCAAGTGGTCGTAAGGCCCTTGGTCGCCAGCACGTCTTTGACGGCTATCGGCACCCCCGCCAACTCAGGCAGGTCCTCGCCGCTGGCCCGGGCGGCATCGGCGGCTTCCGCTTCCGCCAAGGCGACCTCTGGCAAGGTCCGCAGGAAGGCGTGAATGGCGCCATCCACGGACTCAATGCGATCCAGGTGAGCCTGGGTCAGCTCAACGGACGAGATCTCGCGGCTATCCAGCAGAGTCACCATTTCGGCCGCGCTCAGGCGGGTCAGACGGTTCACGGTTCCTCCCCCAGAATCTGCGGCACTTTGAATTGGTTAGCCTCGCGAGCCGGGGCGGATTCCAGAGCCTCCTCGACCGTCAGCGACGGATGGACCACATCTGGACGGTAGATATTGACCAGCGGGATTGGATGCGATGTGGCGGGAACATCACCGCCAGCGGCCTCGGAGACCGTCCGGACCGCTTCGACAATCGAATCGAGTTGGCTGGCGAAATGGTCCAGTTCATCTTCGGCTAATGAAATGCGGGCCAAAGCGGCGACGCGCGCCACTTCCTCGCGTGAGATTGCAGGCATGCAGGCCAGTTTATGGCCTTGGCCGCGTGGATCCGCGCAAGGCCCGCCGTTTGACCAGGCGAAGGGCTTAGGGAACCAACCGCAGGTGACCGTGGCGCGATCCGGACACCGCGACCGAATCCGGGTAGCCGCCGGCCGGCGGCGTCCGGCCACGTTCCCGCACCGATTGAGCCAAGGCGGTCAATTCATCTTGGGTCCGCCCAGCCGGCTCCATCCGCGGAGCCAGGCGGATGACCTCCCAGCCCATTGGCGGTTTGACCTGCTCGGCGTGGCGGGCGCACAGGTCATAACCGTGCGGGTCCGCCACCGCCGCCAGTGGGCCGAGCACGGCCGTCGCGTCCTGGTAGGTGTACGTCAAGGTCGCCACCGGTTCATCGGGGCAACCAACACGCTTACAGCGACGCCGAATCTGAGCCACTTTGGCAGGCTAACGCTTCAATCCCCCGCGGCAGCGGTGCCACGCCGGAGCCCACCTGCCCAAACGGTCAGGCCGCACCAATCACGTTGGAGACGGGAACTGACGTGTTGGCCGATGCCGTCCACCCGTCTCAACAACCCCGGTGACCGATACGCATGGGGTTGAGAAGCCAGATCAACCGCGTTGGAGACAGTCCCCGAGTCGTCGCGGGCAGGGCAGCGAGTAATCTGAGAAGATGTTCCGCCGCCGGCCCCGCCCCCCCGCCGAGCGAGGGCCCACCCAACGGCCCCAGCAAGGGACCGGGCAAGGGACCGGAAACGGACCCGGCCAGGGATCATCCCCACCGTCGGGACGGGCGGTCGGAGCTGAGCCAGCAGATGACCTCGACGCCGGGCCGTACAAAGCCACCGGAGACGACGCGCGCGGCCAGTCGGCCCGGGCGCGGCGCGGCGCCCAGGGACTGGCGCTGCCAGAGGGATCGCAGGAATTCGAAGCGCCCCGAGGGGTGCGGATTCTGCCAGCCCGGGACCTGGGACGCCGCCGGGACCGGCGGGGCCATGGCCCCCGCGGGCCCCTCATGCCGCCAGGTTTACCCGCAGCTCTGACCAGATCAGACCGCTTTGACGAGTACACCCGCGCCGCGCTGAGGCGCCTGCAGGGCCGCTGGGAGCGTCGCATCGCCCGCCTTGAGGTCGCCGTTGAACCAGTCCCGGCCTCGGATGTTCCCCCGTGGGAGGGCGGCGTGCCGCTGGCCCGGTCCTTCCCCGCCGCGGACGGTCTGCCGGACCGGATCATCCTGTACCGGCGCCCAATCGAGGCTCGCGCGATGGACACCCGTGACCTTGGGCTGCTGATCCTGGACGTGATCGTGGAGCAGCTAGGGCACCTCTGGCGCATGCCACCGGAAGAGGTCGATCCGGGATTCGGCGACCCGGCGGCCTGGCGTTAACCGCACCCACCTAAGGTGGACACCTCGCACGGGCCGGCGCGCAACAATTGCTTGTTACCTTTATGCCCCAGGGGTGGAGTTATTCATGACGACGGAGCGGCCGGACCCGACGGACGGCTCCGCGCGAAGGGAGAACCTTGTGAGACCCGATGACCAATTGGCGGCCCCGAGCCAAACGCTGGAGCCGTCCGGGGCAGGCGCTGAGCCGCCCAGCATCACGGTGCCGCCGGAGGCATTGGCCGTCACTGAGACGGTCATTGACCGTTACGGCAACATGGTTTACGGCGTGGCCATCACCCACACCGCCTGCCACGCGGATGCCGATGACGTGTTCCAGGAAGTCTTCTTGGCTTACCACCGCAACCAGCCGCGGTGCCACGACGAGGAGCACCGCAAGGCCTGGCTGCTGAGGACAACCCTGAACATAGCCCGGCGGATCGCTTCCTCATCTTGGCGCACGCGCGTGGTGCCATTAACCGCCGACGACCCGCCAGACCCCGCAGCGGCTGGCTTCACCTTCGCCACCGAGCGCCAGGATGCCATCTTCCACGCACTGAACCGGCTGCCGGAGGGCCAGCGCACAGTGCTGTATCTGTTCTACTTCGAGGACCTGCCGGTATCCCAGATCGCCGGTTTGCTTGGACTTGACCCAAGCGCTGTCAAAATGCGGCTTTCTCGCGGCCGGGCCCAAATGCGAGATCAACTCCGAGAGGATCTGTTCAATGACTGACCCAATCTTCCGCGCCATGCGTGATCAGATGAACCCCAGCCCAGAATTGACCGGTGAACTGCGACAGCGCCTGTCTAGCGAGGCGGGCACGGCCAGTAACGACCGGGCCGCCGCGGAGGTGCCCGATGCCGCCCACCCGGCTTCCCCAACGCACGTGCCGCCGCGTCAAACCCGCCGTCGGCCTTCCCGTCGGACGCGGGTGTCGCTGCTGGCGGCCGGCTCGGTCGCGGCGGTGGCCCTGGTTGGGACGGTGGTTTACGGCACACTTCGCGGCCCACAATTGGACTCGTCCGCACCGACTGGCCCGGTGGTCGCCCCAGCGGCCAACTATTCAACCATCTACGCCGCACTGGAGAAGAGCTGGAGGGCATCTGAGGACATGGGAGGCATCCTCCCTGCCCTCGAGGGCAGTGCGTCCGGCGACTCCATGGCCGTCCCCGAGGCGGGCGTCACGGATGATTCTTCCGCTAGCCCAGGTGATCACACATCTACTAACACCCAAGTCGACGGGATCGACGAAGGCGACATAGTCAAGACTGACGGGAAGACCATCTTTGTCGCCTCAGATACCAGCGTGGCCCTGTTAAAAGCGGACGGCGCCGCCAGCGAAAACCTCAGTCGAATCAACGCTGTGAAGACCCTCGCGGCTGAAGGCTACGGGGACAACGCCCAAGTCATTGATCTGATGCTGGACGGCTCGGTGTTAGCGGTGCTGGCAGCTAGCTATGGGGAGTCATCCGCGGACAGCCGTGATGATCCCTGGCAGACCTATACCGGGGAGTGGAGCCGCTCGACAGTGCTCTTGTATGACGTCAGCGATCCGTCCAGCCCGGTATTGCTGGAGTCCTTCAGCCAGGACGGCACCTACGAGACATCGCGTCTATATGGTGGCCAGCTGTATGTGGTCTCAAACCATTGGGTGGGCTCTGAAGACGCCACCGACCCAGAAGAGCCGGCCACTTTCACGCCCTGCCTGGGCCAGGCTGGCACCAACACCGTCATGAGACCGCGAGACGTCGCGATCTGGGAGGAGCCGTCCGACTCGCAATACGTCGTCATCACGGCCATAGACCTGGACAAGCAAGAGCGGACGGCCGCCAGGGCGGTACTCGGCGGCGCCCATACCGTCTACATGAGTCCGGACAACATCTACATCGCGAACGTCCAGTGGCGGACCGAAGGACTGGGGACGTTGTTCGCCCAATTCGGTCTGAACGCCGGTGCGGACACAGCCGTCACCAATCTGCTGCGGGTAGCCACTGGTGATGGCGAGTTGACCGTCGCTGCGGAAGGATCGGTGCCGGGCGTACCAGTAAACCAATTCGCCCTAGACGAATACGAGTCGAATTTGCGGATAGCCACCACCGTGGACTCAGGCAGCACGAGGCGGGCGACCCGCAGCGCCTTGTACGTTCTGGACCAAGACTTGCGGCTGACGGGCAAGATTGACGAACTGCAAAGCGACGAGTCTGTCCAGTCCGTCAGATTCATGGGCCCCACGGGCTACGTCGTGACCTTCCGCCAGACCGATCCGCTCTTCGCGATTGACCTGACAGACCCCGCCAGCCCCACGGTGATGAGTGCCTTGAAGATCAACGGCTTCAGCTCCTATTTACACCCTTGGGGCAAGGACCAACTCCTGGGGTTGGGCTACCAGGGGGATGGATCCGGTCTGACCGGCGGGCAGAAGCTGACGGTATTTGATATTTCGGATCCATTCGACGTCACGGTCCGCTCAGAATCGCTGATCGCCCCTAACACCTCCGCTACCTTGACAGACCACCGCGCGATCATGGCGGATCCGGCCCGCTCAATGTTTGGCTTCCCAGCCCAATCCTGGACGGAGGACAACTATCAGGCAGTGCTGGCTTTCTTGGTCTACTCCGCGGATCAAGAAGGTGGATTCTCCCCGACCGCGACCCTCCCGTTTACCCCTGGCATAGGTGAACACGATTATTGGCAGCCGCTGCGCGGCCTGCGCGTTGACGATTTCCTGTACGTCTGCGGGCAGAAAGGAGCCGACATCTGGGAAGTCGGCTCGTGGGAGACGCCAGTAGCCACAGTCACGTACTGACAAGGCGACATCCCAAGGGCGAAGCTGCCCCGCCTAAGGAGCCTGTCGAACAACAGGCTCCTTAGTGGCTGTTTGAGAACCTAGGGGCCGCGTCGTAGTAGGGTCCGGATTTGGCTCCAGCGGACGAGCGCTTCGTGGACTTCGGGCAGGCGTTCGTAGTCTTTGTCGCAACGCCGGCA
>JAIRXP010000004.1 GCA_031268215.1 Bifidobacteriaceae bacterium
TCAAACTCTCCATCAACAAACAGAAAACAGACCCCAGCCAACAAAAATGTTAGCCAGTCCCATAAAAAAACTGGCATCAACACAACCATAAAACACACTGTTGAGATATCAAACAACAAGCCCGTGGCCGGGCCATTGATTCTTGTCGCGCCTCCATGAGCACAACCTGTATAGCGTACCCCACACCAAGGCCAGTTAGCAAATCGAAGGGCCGCCGTCGCCCAACGGCGACGGCGGCCCCACAGGATTGTCCGCCTGGCTCCTTGACTTAGAAGCGCACGAAGACGGGTGTCCGGTACATCTCGCGGAACTGGACGACGGTGCCGGTGTGCGGCGCGTCGATCATCGTGTTGCCGCCAGCGTAGATCCCGACGTGGCCAGGGAACCAGACGATGTCGCCTGGTTGGGCCTGATCCGCAGAGATGATTGTGCCGGCGTTCTTTTGGGTTATGTCGGTTCGGGGAATGCTCTTGCCCAACTGGGCATAGACATACTGGGTGAATCCGGAGCAGTCGAAGCCTGAGGGGCTGGTGCCGCCGTAGCGGTACGGCGTCCCGACGTAGCGGGCGGCGACCTCTAGGATCGCGTTGCCTTCTACCGACTGGGGTATGTTCCGGCTTGCGTCCACTGTCTTGGCCGCGCCGGTCCCGCGCGAGTTTTGGGCGGTTGCGACCGGCTTAGGGGGCGGCGGCTTGACCACGGTGACCGTGGTCCCTTCAAGCGACCAGGCAGCATCCTCAGAGGCCGAAGCCAGTGATTGGGCGCCGATCGCTGCACGAGCCTCAGTTGCCAGGCTGGCGGTTTCCGCCAAGGTGCCTGGCGAGGCGAACGCCGGGGCCGCACCGGCGGCCACCAGGCCGCCCGCCGCTGCCACAGCGATGGACTTCTTACCAATAGATTGATCGACAAGAGCAGCGAACGGTTTGGTCTCCGCCCGGTGCTTTGCCGCATAGCGACGTGGGGCCACTTCAGTCTCCTCATTACCTACGGAGTGAGCTGTCGGGTTCGGGCTGGAGATCTTGCCCGGCCGGTGGACCGCCTTCTCATGGTCCGCTGACTTCACCCCAAGGCGGCAAGCCGCCGGATTTGGGTCCTCCGCTCCTGCCTTCTCTCAGTCGATTGCGCAACCCGGTGGCAGGACTCGGTTCCGAGTTGCGGCCCAAAGAGGAGGGTTCCTCAGGCACTTTCCACACTAGCGACACTTAGGTACAAATGTCACGCCAAGATCTCAAAAACCGGTGGTGACTTTGTGAAAATTGTGTGAAGCACCAGGTCAAAAGCGAGAAAGCGGCCGGATTTTAGCAGCGGCACACATCTGCTGTCTAGTACCAAATTTGGCGCGTTCCCGGCCGGTGGCGATCCCGTTAGCCCTCTCGGCGGCATCGACCGCCAGCCAGCCCGTCCAGGTCACGACGTCAACGCTACGCGAGTGTAGCAGCCGGACCAACGAGTCAGGCTCCCGGTCCGGTGCCAGGACGAGCCCCGGCAGATCCGCGGCGATGTTGGACGCGGTCTCCAACGCGTCCGACTTGGTGGAACCGATCAAGCCGACAGGTCCCCGCTTGATCCATCCCGTGGCGTACAACCCTGGCACGGCAGCCCCCGAGGCGTCAAATACCCGCCCGGCGTGGTTCGGCACCACTCCACTGGCCTGGTCGTACGGCGCCCCTTCAACCGGCGATCCGAAATAGCCCACGGCGCGATAGACCGCGCCCACAGGGAACGTGCGTGACTCGGCCGTATCCACCACCCCGCCGGAGCCGTCTGGCGCCGTCCGGCGCAGGGTCAGGCCAGTCACGGCGGCTTCGCCTTCGACCCTCTCCGGGCGCCAGTAGAAATGCAGATGGACGCGCCGCCCTTCCGGGTCGAAATCACCGGACTCTCCTTGGACCGCCCGCCAACGCTCCATGGTCTTGACCGCCTGCCGCAAACGTCCGTTGGCCTTGATGGCGGCATGATCAGATTCGTCGAACTCGAAGTCGCGATCATCAAGAACTACGGTGACCCCCGGCACCTCGCCCAGCTCGCGCAACTCCAACGGAGAAAACTTGACCGCCGCCGGCCCCCGCCGGCCAAAAACGTGGATGTCCCGGACCGGCGAGCCAGCGAAGGCCTCCAGCACATGCGCCGGTATGTCAGTCTGGGCCAGCTCCGCGGGGCGCCGCGCCAGCACCCGCACCACGTCCAGCGCCACATTGCCGTTACCAATCACCGCCACCGATTCAGCGTCCAGGGACCAGGTGGGCGGGTAGTCCGGGTGAGAGTCATACCAGGCCACAAAGTCAGCCGCCCCAAACGAGCCCGGCAAGTCAACCCCGGGGATGTCCATCGCGGCGTCACGCAAGGCGCCCGTCGCCAACACCACCGCGTCGTAGCGCTGCCGCAGTTCCTCCAGCGTGACATCCCGACCAACGGTGATATTGCCGAAGAAGCGGACATCACCGCGATCCAGAATCGCATGCAGCGAGTCCACGATTGACTTAATCCGGGGATGGTCCGGCGCCACCCCATAACGGATCAAGCCAAACGGGCTTGGCAGCGCCTCCAGCACGTCAATCTGAGCCCCGGGCACTAGGCCGGTCAGGATGTCAGCGGCGTACAAGCCCGCTGGTCCGGCCCCGACAATGGCTACACGGGCTGTTTGGGGGAGTTGGGTCACAACGCTGCCTTCCAGTTCTTTGGGTCCGCCGATGACGCCGTGGCAGCGCCGCGAGCCATAGTACCGGTGGTACGGCCCAGTTGGCCTACAACCAGCCCACAGCGGAACGCGCCGCCCGGTCTCCGGGGCAGGCGGCGGCCGGGGCTGTCAGGACCAAGCGGTTAGATCAGGCAGTCAGGCCAGGCGGGCTATGAACAGCTCCGCTACGTCCATCAAGGCGCGTTTGGCGGTGCCCACGGGCAAAGGCTCCAAATAGGATACGGCGCGGTCCGCCCAGGTCCGGGCGATCTGCCGAGCCTGATCTAAGGCCGGATTTGCCCGCAGCGATTCGACCACCTCAGCCAGCACCACGTCACTGGTCAAGTCACCGGCGATGGCCGCGGCCAAAGCGATGTCCGGGCTATCCACCAGGCCTTCCGCCCGGTCGCGCCGAGCAGCGGCCTGAACCAGCAGCGACGGCATGGTCGGTACGCCCTCACGCAAATCTGTCCCTGGTGTCTTCCCGGTGACTTCCGCTGGCGACGTCAGGTCAATGATGTCATCGGCTAGCTGGAAGGCTACGCCCACGGCCTCGCCAAAGCCGACCACCGCATCAACCGCCGTGGTCGGCGCCTCGGCCAGTAAGGCACCGAAGCGCGCCGAAGTGGAGATCAGCGCGCCCGTCTTGTCCGCCAGGACCTGAATATGGAAGGCCACCGGGTCATCCTCCGGCGAAGGGCCAACCGTCTCATGAAGCTGCCCCATGCACAGCCGCTCAAAGGTTTCAGCCTGGATCCGCACCATATCCGGCCCCAGGCCGGAGACGATCTGCGACGCCTTAGCGAACAGCAGGTCACCAGTCAGGATCGCTACCGACGGCCCAAAGACCTCATGAGCCGAGGGCGCACCACGCCGCAACGGAGCATCATCCATTACATCGTCGTGGTAAAGCGAGGCCAGGTGGGTCAACTCGACCGCGACGGCGCCATCGACCACCTCTGGGCTGATTCCTCGCCCCAAGTGGGCGGACAACAGCACCAGCAGCGGCCGCAAACGCTTACCGCCAGAGCGCAGCAGATGGGCCGAAGCATCGCCAATCATCCGGTCAGGCGAGTGGACCACCGCCGCCATGCGGGCCTCAACCGCTTCTAAGCCTTCGCTGACAGCGGCATCCAGCACTGGATCGCCAAGGGGAATGGTCGAGCGGTAAGCCATGGGGACCTTTCTTCTGGCGGTGGTTGTTCAGACACCGCCTCTACGAGAGCAAACGGCTGAGGCCTTCAGTAAAGCTCAGGAACCAGCCGGGCACAATGCCCAGCACAAGCGTAAAGGCTAACGACACCCCGATGGCAATTTGCGTCAGACCAAGAGTCCTGACACCGATTCCAATCCCCCCGGATTCAGCCAACTGGCCGGTCGCGTCAGGCGCTTCCTCGAAGAACATCGCCACGATCACGCGAGCGTAGAAGAAGGCCGCCGCCGCCGAGCAAGCCAGACCCACAACCGCCAGGGGCGACGCGCCGGAAGCGAAGGCCGCCCCAAAGACGGCGAACTTGGCCACGAACCCGGATGTCAACGGAATGCCGGCGAAGGACAGCAAGAAGATGGCGAAGGTACCGGCCAACACCGGGGACCGTTTGCCCAGACCGCGCCACTGGTCCAGGCCAGTCGCTTCGCCACGCAAGTGCCCGTCCGAATCCACTTCCCGCACCAGCGCGATCACGCCGAAGCCGCCAATCGTGGCTACACCATAGGTGAACAAGTAGAACAGCGAACCGGACAGCCCGTCGGCACTCATCGACGTCACGCCAGTCAGGATGAACCCGGCATGAGCGATCGCCGAATAGGCCAGCATCCTCTTGACGTCCTTTTGAACCAGGCCAATCACCGTGCCAACCACCATGGTCAAAACTGAGACGGTCCACAGGACCGGCTCCAGGTCCCAGGTCAGCCCCGGCACTACGGCGTACAGAACCCGCAGCAGGACACCAAACGCAGCGATCTTGGTACAGGCGGCCATGAACCCGGTGATAGGCGTTGGAGAACCCTGGTAGACGTCCGGCGTCCAAGAATGGAACGGCACCGCGCCAACTTTGAAGAACAGCCCAACCAAAATCAGCACCAAACCCACCAGCAGGATCGGGTCAAGCGGCGTGGCCCCGGACACGGCAGCGCCAATTTCCAGCAGCTTCAGCGACCCGGTCGCGCCATAAACCCAGGCACCACCAAACAAGAAGAACGCCGAGCCGAAGGCTCCCAGCAGAAAGTACTTCAGCGAAGCTTCCTGCGACAGCAGCCGCCGGTGCCGCGCCATACCGGCCAGTAGGTACAGAGGCAAGGAGAGGACCTCCAGAGCCACGAACATGGTGATCAGATCGCCAGCGGCGGGGAAGAGCATCATGCCACCTGTGGCGAACAACACCAGCGGGTAGACATCGGTCTGAGTCATGCCGCGCCGGCGGGCCTTGTTCTCATAGTCCGAACCAGGCACGGCCGAGGCCTGAGGCGCGAAGGCGTCATCACCCTGCACCGTCCGGTCGGCTATGACAAACAGTCCCAACAAGGCACAAACCGCCACCGCTAGCTGTATGTAGATCGTCAACGGGTCAACGATGACAGCACCGTTGGCCGTCAGCACCGCGGAACCGTCTTCCCCGTGTACCTTCACCGCTAGCTGCAGCGCCATCAAAGCCGCCGCCGCCACGGACACCAGCGCCACGGCAGCCTGGATGACCCGCAAATAAGCTGGTTGCACCGCCAGGCGCTGGTCCTTATCCTTCTGCCGGGAGGCCGCGGCCTCAATCAAGGTCGAGGCGACCGCCGCACCCAAAACCATCACGACTGGGCCTAGCGCCGACCAATCAATATCAATCTCTGGCGCGCCGGCGGGAACCACCGGCACCACCGGGTCGACCAAGCCGCGTGGATGAGTAGCCAGGCCGGTCAGAGCCGTCAAAGCGGGCAGGAACACGGCGCTCATCGCTGGCCTCCTTCCTCTTCGGCACCGGCTAAGGCCGCGCCGGGCGCCGCCGGGGCGCCCTCGACCGCCTCAGCCGCAGGTTCGTCGTATTCGGCCAGCCGCACCGTCTCAGCCGCCGGGCCCCGCAGCACGTCAATGGCTGGCTTCGGGTACAAACCCAGAACCAGCATCAACGCGATCAACGGGCCCACCACCCACAGCTCGCGCCCGCCCAAGTCCGCGGTACCGGCCAGGTCTTCACGCGGTGGCCCGGTGAAGATCTTCTGGTAGGCGATCAAGATGTACAAAGCGGCCATGATCACACCCAGGGCGGAGATGACCGCCGCGGCCGGAGCCCGCTGATAGGTCCCAACCATGACCATGAATTCGGACACAAATGTGGACAGACCTGGCAACGCCACCGCCGACAAACCAACGATCAAGAACGTGCCGCCCAGTAAGGGCGTGGTGCGCTGGAGCCCAGGCCCCATCAACGCCATATCCTGGGTACCGCGCCGCGAGATCAAGAACCCAGCCAGCAGGAACAGCGCCCCCGTCGACAGGCCGTGGTTGACCATATAGAAGGCGGAGCCGATCTCGGCAGTTTCGGTGAAGGCGAAGACGCCCAGAACAATGAACCCGAAGTGGGAAACTGAGGTATAGGCGATCATCCGGAGGATGTCGCTTTGCCCCAGGGCCAGGAACGCCCCCCAGAAGATGGAAATCACCGCCAGAACAATCACCACCGGGGCCGCCCAGCGGGAAGCCGCCGGGAAGATCGGCAAGCACATTGTCACCATGCCGAACGTGCCAACCTTGTCCAGAACACCCACCAGCAAAACGGAAGTTCCAGGCTTAGCCGCTTGGGCGGCATCGGGCAACCACGTGTGGACCGGGAACATGGGCGCCTTGATGGCGAACGCCACGAAGAAGGCCAGGAAAATCAGGCGTTCCGAACGGACCGAACCCCAATCCGCGCCAACCAGCGAATCGATCATGAAGCCCTGCTCGCCACCCGGCCCTCGCGTCCACACAGCGATCACGCCCGCCAACATGATCAAGCCACCGGCCAGCGAATAAAGCAAGAACTTCAGGGCCGCCTTCTTGGCGCTGGGCCCGCCGAATGACCCAATCAGGAAGTAAACCGGGATCAACATGGCCTCGAACAGGATGTAAAAAAAGAACACGTCACGGGCGGCGAAGACCGCGATCATAAACGTTTCCAGCACTAGCACCAGCGCGGCATAGTGGGCTTGCTTGGCCGGCGAGGACTGTTCGCGCCAAGCGGCCAGCAACACCACCGGCACCAGCAGCACCGACAACAGGACCAGCACCAGGCCTATCCCGTTCACTCCCACGGCGTAAGAAACGCCGAAGGAAGGTATCCACTCGTAACGCTCCGCGAACTGGACGCCGCCGCCGGAATTGAATCCGGTCGCCATGATGACGGCCCCGGCCGCTACCAGCAGCGACCAGACGAACGCGATGTGTCGGGCATAGCGCCGCACCGGGCCGCCAACCAGCCACACGATCAGGGCGCCAACGCTGGGCGCGGCGATCAACACCGTGAGCCAGGGGAAACTCTGCATGGTCATTCCTCTTTACTCCTCACATCCGGCCGGCTAGGACAATTGCCGCCAGGAGGATCACGCCCGCCAGCATGGTCGCGGCGTACGAACGCGCGTACCCGTTCTGGATTCGAGACACCAAACTCCCCATCCCTTGGAAGACCCAGGCGAGCCCACGTACCGCTCCGTCAACGACGTCATCGTCCGTCTTGGTGGCGCCCCTAACCAGTGCCTGACCGGGCTTGACTAGCAAGGCGTCGTTGATGGCGTCCTGATACAAGTCCTCCCGGGCCGCGCGGACCAAGCCGTCCGCCGCCGGCGGAAGCGTTGGCACCACCGCCTTGGCAGACCCGAACTTCGACCAAGCGATCCAGGCGCCAATCACCACCAGCGCCAGTGTGGCGCCCATGATCACATAGGCGTTCATCACTGGTTCGCCGTGGTGACCCTCGACTAAGGCCGGAGCCAGATACTCATCGAACTTGACGACAGTCAGAATCAGGCCCAAGAAAACCGAGCCCAGCGACAAGATGATCATTGGCACAGTCATCAGTCCAGGGCTCTCGTGGGGATGCTGCTCATCAGTCCAGCGGGCCTTGCCCTGGAAGACCATAAAGAACAGCCGCGACATATAGAAAGCCGTAATACCAGCGCCGAACATGGCCACTAGACCAAAGACCCAGCCTTGCCAGACCTGCCCCTCCGGCGCGACGAAAGCCTGCTCAATGATCTTGTCCTTGGAGAAGAAGCCCGCGAACGGCGGAATGCCAAGAATCGCCAGCCAGCCCATCATGAAGGTCAGCCACGTTACCTTCATGGCTTTGTTCAAGGCGCCGAAGCGGCGCATGTCCACCTGGTCCTTCATGGCGTGCATAACCGACCCGGCGCCAAGAAACATCCCGGCCTTGAAGAACCCGTGAGTGACCAGGTGCATGATGGCGAAGATCCCGCCAACCGGCCCCAGGCCGGCCGCCAACATCATGTAACCAATCTGCGACATGGTCGAAGCCGCCAGCGCCTTCTTCATATCGTCCTTGGCGCAGCCCACAATGGCCCCGTAAAGCAATGTGATGGCGCCAATCGTCACGACCGCCAGCCGGGCGGCTGGAGTGTGTTCGAAGATGGGACCGGACCGGACCACCAAATAGACCCCAGCCGTGACCATGGTGGCGGCGTGGATCAACGCCGACACCGGCGTTGGGCCGGCCATAGCGTCACCGAGCCAGGATTGGAGCGGGAACTGAGCCGACTTGCCGCAAGCCGCCAACAACAGAGCCAGACCAATCAGCGTCAAAGTGGCGCCGGAGGCGTGCTCAGCAGCTTCGAACACACCCGCGAAAGACAGCGCATGGAATTGCGAGAACATGATCATCATGGCCACGATCATGCCGACGTCACCCACGCGGTTGGCGACAAACGCTTTCTTGGCCGCCACCGCGTATTCGAGCCGGTGGTTCCAGAAGCCAATCAGCAGGTAGGACGCCAGGCCAACGCCTTCCCAGCCGACGAACAACACGACATAGGAATCTGCCAGGACCAGCAGCAACATGGCCGCTACGAACAAGTTCAGGTATGCGAAGAAGCGGCGCCGGTCGCGGTCATGTTCCATGTAGGCGATTGAGTAGATGTGGATCAAGGTGCCAACGAAGGTCACCAACATCACGAATGTTAGCGATAGCTGGTCGACCCGGATGCCCATGTTGAGGTCGAACGTGCCGCCCGGGATCCACTTGAACAAGGTCACGTCTTGGACCCGTTCAGCTACAGGGCGGGACAGCAGGTCCACGAAGGCCCAGGCACCAACCACGAAGGACGCCGCCGATGCCGTCACCCCCAGTAGGTGCCCCCACTTGTCCGCCGCACGTCCCACTAGGAGCAGCAGGCCCGCGCTGGCCAGCGGTATGGCGATTACGAGCCAGCTCATTTGGGCGGCCTGGGAGGCTGCGACCTCGGCCGCCAGAACGACATTGTTGATCATTGGTCAGTGCCTCAGCAGATTCTCGTCGTCGACGCTGACTGTGCGCCGGGTGCGGAACAGGGACACGATGATGGCCAAGCCGACCACCACCTCAGCAGCGGCTACCACCATGACGAAGAAGGCGGCCAGCTGGCCGTCCACATTGCCCCACATCCGCGCGAACGCCAGGAAAGCTAGGTTGGCGGCGTTCAGCATCAACTCGACGCCCATGAAGACGATGATCGAGTTGCGGCGGACCATAACTGTGACGGTGCCGATTGTGAACAGCACGGACGCCAGAATTAGATAAGCCGAGACGGTCATGGCTTCACCTCCGGCCCAGCCGTATCGCCTGGCTCAGGTGGCCCGCCTGTGTCTCGCGGCCCGGCGGAGTCCGAGGAACCAGCGGTCCCGGCCTCAATGGCCGGCGCCGCCGCGTCTGGGCGCCGAGTTGGCGGAACCTTGTCTTCCAGCAAGTCCTGAGGCAATCCGCGCAGATTGTGAACCTGGCCGCGCATTCTCAGTGCGCTTGGCACCGAATCCTCAATGATCTTGCCTCGCGCGTCGATGGCGGGAACGTCAGCCGCATTGTGGCGGGCATAGTTGCCTGGGGCCGGCGGCGGCGTCAAGCGCATGCCGCGCTTGGTCCGGATCTCCATCATCTCTCCCTGAGTGATTGGCCTGGTCAGCCGCACCCGGTGGGTCAAGATGACCGCACCCATCGCAGCGATGATAAGCAAGCAGCCGGTGATCTCCAAAGTGAAAGCGAAGTCTGAAAACAGCAGATGGGCCACGGCGCCAGCGTTGTTGCCATTAGAAGCGGCGTCAGTGCCAATCGCGAACGTGAAAGTGGACCGGAAGACCGCACCGCTCAGCACCACCAGCAGGCCTAGGCCCAGCAGCACCCCCGCCCAGCGCTGGCCCCGGATGGTCTCAATGAACGAATCGGAGACATCCACGCCCACCAACATCAGCACAAAGACAAACAGCATCATGATGGCGCCGGTGTAAACCACGACCTGGACAATTCCCAAGAATGGCGAACCGAGCCCCACGTAGAGGAAAGCCAGGCCGACCATTGTGACCATCACCGAGCAGGCGGTCAGGACCGCGCGTTTGGAGAACAGCAAGGCTGAGGCTCCCAGCACAATGATTGGCCCAATGATCCAGAACAGGAACTGCTCCGCCGTGGTCATCATCAATCCGTTGTTCATGACTGGCCCCCTTGCCCGGCTGCCCCGCTGGCGACGGCCTCACCGGCCACGTCCCCCGGGCGGTGGAGCCTGACCCATTCGGCCTGGCGATCAGTTGGCCCAGTCACCTTGCCGGAGTAGTAGTCATCATCGGTCAGACCCTCAACCATTGGATGCGGCGCGGGCAGCATGCCCTCTTCCAGGGGGGCCAACAGCTCGTCCTTAGTGAAGATCATGTCCTCGCGGGTGGCGGAGGCGAGTTCGTAGAAGTTCGTCATGGTCAGCGCCCGGGTTGGACAGGCCTCAATACACATGCCACAGAAGATGCAGCGCAAGTAGTTGATCTGGTAGACGCGACCGTAGCGCTCGCCCGCCGAATACTGTTCGTCCGGGGTGTTGGCACCGGCCTCAACAAAGATCGCGTCCGCCGGGCAGGCCCAGGCACACAGTTCGCAGCCAACACACTTTTCCAGCCCATCTGGATAGCGGTTGAGCTGATGGCGGCCGTGGTAACGGGGGAACGGCGCGGGGTACTTGCCCTTGAAGGGATACTGCTCCGTGACCGGCTTAGCGAAGAAGGTGCGCAGAGTCACCCCAAACCCGGCCCAGGGCGCTACGCCCCGACCCAAGAAGCCCTTCTCCTTGCGATCCGGCGTCAGCGCCGTGTTGTCTTTCGGGCTCATTGCTCCTCCTTGCTCTGGAGCGGCTCAAGCTCTTCGGCGACCGATACGGACACCCTCTGCGCCCGAGGTGAAGGCGGCAACACCTGGCCCGGTAACGGTGGCACCGGGAAGCCCTTCGCGAAAGCGTCAATCACCACCGGTTCCTCGGGAACCTCCTCTGGCTCCTTCCGGACCGGCCAGTACCAGGCGATGATGAACACGATCATCCCCCAGGACAGCGCCGGCACTGTCCAGCTCTCCAGCCGCCGGTCGGTGAACTCATCGAACGCCCTGACGGAGGTCAAAATCACGATCCAGGACAGCGCCACCGGCAGCAGGCCCTTCCAGCCCAGCCTCATGAACTGGTCGTAACGGAACCGCACTACCGTGCCCCGAACCCACACGAAGACAAACATCAGGAACCAGGTCTTAGCCAGGAACCACAGGATGGTCCAGTAGCCGGTGTTGAGGAAGCCATCACCAATCCAGCTCAGCGGCCACGGCGCCCGCCAACCGCCCAGGAACAGCGTGGTACACACCGCCGAAACGTTCAGCATGTTGATGTATTCAGCCAGGAAGAACCAGGCGAACTTCATCGACGAGTATTCGGTCATGTAGCCGGCGACCAGTTCACCCTCCGCTTCCGGCAGGTCGAAGGGCAGGCGGTTGGTCTCGCCAATCATGGCGATGATGTACAAGAACAGACTGGGCGCCAGCATCACGCCGTACCAAAGATCAGTCTGGGCAGTAACGATGGACGAGGTAGACATTGAACCCGACATGATGAACACAGTCACCAGGCTCATGCCCATGACTAGTTCATAAGAGATGATCTGAGCCGTTGATCGGACGGAGCCAAGCAGCGAGTAAGTGGCCCGCGAGGACCAGCCGCCTAGCACTATCCCGTACACACCAACGGCGGTCACGGCCAGTATGTACAGCACCGCCACCGGGAAGTCGGTTAGCTGCAACGGCGTAGAGATATCCGTGAAAGGAATCTTGACCTGGCCACCGATCGGGATGACCGCGAACACCATCAGTGAAGCCGCCACAGAGATTCCGGGCGCCACTATGTAGGTCAGCTTGTCAGCCCGCGAGACGTTGATGTCCTCTTTCAAGAGCAGTTTCATCGCATCGTAGACCAGTTGCAGCAAGCCCATGGGCCCACGCACGTTAGGACCAATCCGCTGCTGCAAACGAGCGATCACCTTGCGTTCAAACCAGATCGCAATGATGACCGACACCAGGGCACAGATCAGGACCAGGACAGCCTTGGCGGCCACAATCCAACCGTTGTCCTGGCTGAAGTCAGCTACCACCCCGTCCGCTCCGACAGCGAGAACGCTGGCAATCATCGCGCAACCTCCTTCGGGCCGTGAGCCGCTGATATCCCCACTAAGTCGCCGTCGGTGGCGGTCAATGTCACCAACGTCCAGCTCCCGGGCGACTTGGCCGGCAGGTGGACAACACCTTCCGGCAGGTCATCAATCGCCACCGGGAGCGTGATGGTTCCGCCACTAGTGGAAACGTTCAAGTAGTCGCCTTGCCGGACACCGACCGCCCGGGCCGTTACGGCGCTGATCCGGGCCACAGGTGCGGGGGCCGATGCCGCCAGGTACGGTTCGCCATCCAACGCGGCTGAGTCATCCACCTGATAGCGCCAGGTCGACAGGACCGCCTGACCAGCCCCCAGCGGCCGGGGCGCCCTAGGCGCCACTGCTGGAGCGGCCCGACGCGCGGACGGCTTGCCCAGCCAACCGAACACCTGATGCGATGTGGCCAGTTCACCGATCCGTGACTCGAAGCCCAACTGATCAGCTAGAACTTGCAGCACCCTCGCGTCCGACAAAGCAGTCGAGGTCAGGACCTGCGGGAACGGCCGCAGGCGGCCTTCCCAGTTGATGAAGGTTCCGGCCTTTTCCTGAGGCGGAGCGACCGGCAGGATGACGTCAGCCCAAGGGCTGATCGAATCTCCTCGCACTTGCAAAGCCACCACCTTGGCGGTGTTCAAGGCTGCGGAAGCGGCCCTCGGATCGGGAAGATCCGCCAGCTCCAGGCCGCCCATCAGCACGGCATCCACGGAACCGGCCTGGGCCGCGGCGATAATGCCCGGCAGATCAAGTCCTGGCGTGAGTCCCATGGGACCGCCGAAAACTGTCTCCGCTACGTCATCGGCCAAGGCATCCAAGGACCGGCCGGCCGGCGCCAGACCTGGCAGCAGACCGGCCTCAACCGCCGCCCTTTCCCCGGCGCGCCGGGGAATCCAGACCAGCCGTGCTCCCAGACGGTCCGCAGCCGCCAACGCCGCCGTGTAGGCCCCCGGCGAAGAGGCCAAACGCTCACCAACCACTATGACGCCGCCTTTCAGCGCCGCCGCCGCCTCGGCACGCGGTCCATCAGCCGCGCTGGATAGTGCGTCCAGAGCGCTGGCCTCACCACCGGGCAGCGCCCGCAGCAGTTTGCCGCCCAGCCGCCGCAGTCCACGCGAAGCGAATGGCGCGACCGAATAAACCTTGGTGTCCGCCTCACGCAGGCGCAGGAAGATAATCCCGCCCTCATCTTCGGGCTCGAAACCGGCCAGCAGTACGGCCGGCGCCTGGGCTAGATCATCGAGACTAACTCCAAGACCGGCACCGGCCACGAAGTGAGCCAAGAACTGGGCTTCCTCATGGCTGGAAGGACGGGCCCGGAAATCGACCGAATCAGTTCCCAGAACCGTCCGGGCGAAGACCGAGTAAGCGTAAGCGTCCTCTAGGGTCAGCCGACCGCCCGGCAGCACAGCCGGATTGGTGGCCGAATCAAAGATCTCCACCGCCGCCCGGATGCCTTCTGGCCAGGAAACCTCGACTAGCTGATCCCCTTGACGCACCAGCGGGCGTTCCAGCCGGTCCGGCGCCGCTTGCCAACGGAAGGCGAACCGGTCCTTGTCGCTGATCCACTCCTGGTTGAGGCTAGGGTCATCGCCAGCTAGCCGACGCAGCACCGTGCCCCGGCGGTAATCGACCCGGATGGCCGAACCGTTGGAGTCATGTTCGGCCACGGTCTCGGTGCTGACCAAGTCGAACGGCCGGGCCCTAAAGCGGTAAGCAGCGGAGGTCAAAGCACCAACCGGGCAAATCTGGATGATATTCCCGGCGAAGTAGCCGGCGAACGGCTCACCACAGATGGCCGGGATATCGCCGGCGGTTTGATCCGCTAGCTGCCCGGCGGTTTCCGCCACACCCAGCACGCTGGGGTCGAAGCGCCCAATCTGCTGATTTGCGCCGCGCTTTTGCAGAGCGATGAACGGATCGCCGGGAATCTGGGCGGCGAAGCGGACGCACCGCTGGCAGAGCACGCAACGTTCCCGGTCCAGCAGGATCTGGGGCGTCAGAGCCAACGGCTTGGGGAAAGTGTTCTTCTTGTCCTCGAACCGGGAAACCGAACGGCCTGTTGACATGGCCTGATTCTGCAACGGACATTCGCCGCCCTTGTCACAGATTGGGCAATCCAGCGGATGGTTGATCAGGATCAGCTCAGCCACCTGCTCTTGAGCGTTCTTGGCGGCTTCAGAGCTGAGTTGGGTGTTGACCACCATCCCTGGCGTGACGCTGATGGCACAGGCTGGCTGGGGCTTGGGGAAAGCCCGCAGTTTTCCTTCCGGCCCGGCCGGCGAGGCCACGTCAACCAGGCATTGGCGGCAGGCCGCCACCGGCTTGAGCAAAGGATGGTCGCAGAACCGCGGGATCATAATGCCCGCTTCTTCGGCCGCCCGGATGATCAGGGTGTCCTTGGGCACCTCGATCTCAATGCCGTCGATGGTGCAAGCTACCAGGTCTGGCGTACTCACGCTGTCACCGCCTCAAACAGGTAGGAAGCCTTGTGATCGAAGGGGCACCCGCCCAGTTGGATGTGCTGAACATATTCGTCGTAAAAGAACTTCAACGAAGAAGTCAGCGACGATGGCGCGCCGTCGCCTAGCGGACAGAAGGCCCGGCCCACAATCGAGTTGGGGATGTCCTGAAGGATCTGCATGTCCTCCGGCCGGCCCAGGCCGGCTTCAATCCGCCTCAGAACCGACCTCAGCCAGAAGGTCCCCTCGCGGCACGGCGTACACTTCCCGCACGATTCATGAGCGTAGAAGTCCATCCACCGGCTCACCGCCCAGACCACACAAACCGTTTCGTCAAAGCACTGCAAGGCTCTGGTGCCAAGCATCGAGCCCGCCGCCACTACTGAGTCGTAGTCCAGCGGCACGTCAAGGTGCTCCGGAGTAAACATGGGCGTGGACGAACCGCCCGGCATCCAGAATTTCAGCCGATGCCCGGCCCGCACGCCGCCGGCCAGTTCGAGCAATTCGCGCATCGTGATTCCCAACGGCGCTTCATACTGCCCCGGCCGCACCACATGGCCAGACAATGAGTAGATGCCCACGCCAGTCGACTTCTCCGTGCCCATTGACTTCCACCAGTCGGCGCCGCCAGCGATTATCCACGGAACCGAGGCGATCGACTCAACGTTGTTGACCACCGTGGGCCGGGCGTAAAGCCCGGCCACCGCCGGAAACGGAGGCTTCAGCCGCGGCTGGCCACGGCGGCCCTCCAAGGAGTCCAGCAGGGCGGTTTCCTCGCCGCAGATGTAGGCCCCAGCGCCAGCATGGACGGTCAATTCCAGCTCGTAACCGGAGCCCATCACGGAACTACCCAGCAACCCGGCCCGCCGGGCCTCGGTCACAGCGTTCAGCAGCCGCCGGTAGACGTGAACCACTTCGCCACGCAGATAGATAAACGCATGGTGGCAACCAATGGCGTAAGACGTGATGATGATGCCTTCGATCAGCGAATGCGGGTCAGCCATCATCAGCGGGATGTCCTTGCAGGTGCCAGGCTCAGATTCGTCAGCGTTGACGACCAGGTAACGCGGCCCGCCATCCGGCGGGGGCAAGAACGACCATTTCACACCAGTCGGGAAGCCGGCGCCGCCGCGGCCACGCAGGCCCGAATCCTTGACAGTATTCAGGACCTCGGCTGGTTCCATTCGCAGGGCCTCGCGCAGGGCCTGGTAACCGCCGGTCCGCTGGTACGCGTCCAAGGTCCAAGCCCGCTCATTGCCCCAACGAGAAGTCAGGAGGGGAGCCAGAGCGCTCACTTCGTTTCATCCCCTTCCAGGGTGGCTGGTGTAGCCCGGACGGACCCGGCGGCCGGCAGCGGTGGCGCCGCCCAAAGGTTACGCGCCGCCAAATCAACGCCCTCCAGCGACGGTTGGCCGGCGGCGGGGCCCTCATTGGCGTGGCCGTCCTCAAAACCGGCCAGTACTCGCGACACCTCTTTGAAGGTGGCCAGCCGGTCCGGCCCGCGGCTGGGCCGGACGGCCCGGCTGCCCCGGATGTCCTCAACTAGCTGAACCGCGCTGGACGGCGTTTGGTTGTCAAAGAATTCCCAGTTGACCATCAGCACTGGCGCGTAATCGCAGGCCGCATTGCATTCGATCTTCTCTAGTGTGAACAGGCCATCAGCGGTGGTCTCATCATTGCCCACGGCCAGGTATTCGCTCAGCCGTTCATAGATGGCGTCCCCGCCCATCACCCCGCACAGTGAAGTGACGCAGACGCCCAGCGTGTACTTGCCGTTGGGCTGGCGTTTGAACTGGCTGTAGAAGGTGGCCACAGCGCTAACCTCAGCGGCGGTCAGCTCCAGGGTCTCAGCGCAAAAAGCCGTCCCATCAGGCGAAACGTAGCCGTCCACCGACTGGACCAAGTGCAGCATTGGCAACAGCGCGCTACGGGCCGAGGGATACCGCGCGACGATCTGGGCGGCATCGGCCCGGAGGGTTTCCAGAGTTCGCGGATCGTAAGTCATCGGTCTACCCCTCCCATCACCGGATCAATCGAGGCTAGGCAAACCACAACGTCAGAGATAGTGCCACCGTTGCACAGAGCGGCCATCGACTGCAGGTTGTTGTAAGAAGGCTCCCGCATGTGTACCCGGTAGGGCCGGGTACCGCCATCCGACACCACGTGGACCCCGAAGACCCCCTTGGCGTGTTCAATGGCGTGGAACGCCTGACCCTCCGGGACTCGGAAGCCCTCCGTCACCAGTTTGAAGTGGTGGATCAAGGACTCCATGGAAGTAGCCATGATCTCCTTGACGTGCTCGTAGGACTGGCCTTGACCGTCCGGCCCAATCTCAAGCTTGGCGGGCCAAGCGATGGCTGGATCTTCGATCATGACTGGTCCCTCACCCATTGCCTCCAGCTTGTCGATGCACTGGGCGACGATCTTCATTGATTCGCGCATCTCATTTGAACGGACCAGGTAGCGGCCGTACACATCCGCCGTGGTGGCCGTGCAGACTTCGAAATCATAATTCTCATAGCCGCAGTAAGGCTTGTCCTTGCGCAGGTCAAGCGGCAAACCGGCGGCCCGAAGCATGGGACCGGTGACACCCAGCGCCATGCACGCCGCCAGGGACAGATTGCCAATTCCGGCGGTGCGGGCCTTCCAGATCGGATTGGCCATGACCATGTTGTCGAAGTCATCCATGCCCCGGACCATTGACTTGTACACGCCCTTCAGCCAACCGAGCGCCTCCGGCGGCAAGTCTTGGACTACGCCGCCGGGCCGGAAGTAAGCATTGTTCATACGTTGTCCGGTGACCATCTCAAAGAAGCGCAGAACCTGTTCGCGTTCCCGGAAAGCGATTGTCATCAGCGTGGTGCCGCCAAGCTCGTTGCCGGCCGAACCGACGCAAACCAGGTGCGAAGAGATCCGCGCCATCTCCATCATCAGCACCCGGATGACCTGCGCTCGCTCCGGGATGCGATCAGTAATGCCGGCCAGTTTCTCAACCGCGAAACAGTAGCCGGCCTCATTCATGATGGAGGCAACGTAGTCCATCCGGGTGGCCAAGGCCGAGCCCTGCACCCAGGTCCGGTACTCCATGGTCTTCTCAATGCCGGTGTGCAGGAAGCCCAAGGCCGGCCGGGTCTCGCTGACGGTTTCACCGTCTAGTTCGAGGACCAAGCGCAGCACGCCATGGGTAGAGGGATGCTGCGGCCCCATGTTGACCACGACGCGTTCCTCTTTGCGGCGAGTCATCTCCTGGGCTATCTCATCCCAGTCACCGCCAAAGGCAACGTATTCTTCCGCCGCTTCATCGATGACCGTCTGGTCAGGCCTGGTCATGAGTAGTTCCTCCTGAGGTCCGGCGGTGGTGTCGACGCGCCTTTGAACCGCACATCAATCCCGCCCAGCGGATAATCCTTACGCTGCGGATGGCCAATCCAATCGGTTGGCATCAGAATGCGGGTTAGGTCGGGGTGCCCGTCGAAGATGATCCCGAACATGTCATAGGTTTCCCGCTCATGCCAGTCTTGGGTGGGATACAGGTCCACCAGGCTGGGGACGTGCGGATCCTCATCTGGGGCGGTCACCTCCAGCCGGATGATCCGACGGCCGTGAGTGACGGACATCAGATGGTAGACGGCATGGAACTCGCGGCCTCGGTCGCCCGGGTAATGCACACCGTTGACGCCCAGCGACAGCTCAAAACGCAGATCCTGGTCATCCCGCAAGAACTGGGCCACTGCCACCAGGTCCTGCCGCCGGATGAACAAGGTCAGTTCATCACGGTCCACCACCACTTTCTCAATGGCCTGGTCCAGTCCCGCCTCAGCCAAGTCCTCAGCCAGGATGTCCGCCACCGCGTCAAACCAGCCGCCGTAGGGGCGGGGGCTAGACCCGGCAATCTGAACCAGGCGGGTCAACCCGCCAAAGCCGGAAGTGTCGCCGGTGTCATGGGCGCCAAAGGCGCCGTGCCGGACTTCAATTACCTCCGGCGCGCCAGCGGCTGGCCCGCCCACCACCAGTTCCTGGCTGGCGTCACCGGGATGGTTGATGCTCATACCAGCAGCCCTTTCATATCGTTGACCGGCACCGCGCTCATTGCCGCTTCCTCGGCGGCACGGGCGGCCTTGACCCGGTCGATCCCCAGGCCTTCGGCCTCGATCTGTCGGTACAGCTCAATGATGGCGTGGATCAGCATTTCCGGACGCGGCGGGCAGCCGGGAATGTAGATGTCAATCGGCACTACGTGGTCAACGCCCTGGACAATGGCGTAGTTGTTGAAGATCCCGCCGGAGGAGGCGCAGGAACCCATTGAGATGACCCACTTCGGGTCCGCCATCTGGTCATAGACCCGGCGCACCACCGGGGCCATCTTGTGCGACATTCGGCCGTTGACCAGCATCAGATCCGCCTGGCGAGGTGAGGCACGGAAGACCTCCATACCGTAGCGGGAAATATCGAAGCGGGAGGTCCCCACCGCCATCATCTCGATTGAGCAGCAGGCCAACCCCATGGTGACCGGCCACAGCGAACCGGCTCTGATGTGGTTGACCAGCTTGGCGATCGAACTGAGCGCGAAACCTTCCGGCGCGCGGCCCTCTATGCCGTCAGCCATCTGAGGATTCGCCCCCGTCCCAATCAAGCCCGCCACGGCGCCATTCGTAGACCAGCGGCACGGTGATCAAGGCCAGGAAGGCCATCATGGCGATGGTCGCCCCCAGCCCCAGGGCTGTAAAGTTGGCGGCCCACGGATACAGGAACACGACCTCAATGTCGAAGACGATGAAGCTCATCGCCACCAGGTAGAAGCGGACCGGGAACCGGCCCCCTTCACGCGCGTGCGGGCTGGCCTCAATGCCGCATTCGTACTCCTCAAACTTGGCTCTGTTGTACCGGTGCGGGCCTAGCACCCAGCTGGCGCCCAGGCCGCCAAAGCCCATCACGGCCGCCACGGCCAGCATCGCCAGGATGGGCACAAACGGGTTGGTCACTTCAAACCTCCACCTTGGTGTGGCCGGTCGCTGTCATGCGGCCGGCGCCATTCGAGCAAGCGTAGCGATGGTCCTGTCCATCCAGTCACCTCCACGCGGTTCATAAAGATCGCTGAGCAGCTTCATGACCAGTCTCATCAACGTAGGACGGGGCAACCCGTACCTAGTGCAGACCCGCATCACAGCGGGATGTTCAATCAGCTTCACAAAGACTCTACCCAAAGAGAAATATCCTCCCAGCGATTCTTTCATCAATTCGGGGTAAGTCCTAAGGGCCGCCTCGCGGGACTCGCCGGCCGGGCGCGCCAACGCCTGGGTGATCGCCCCGGCGGCCACCCGGCCGGATTCCATGGCGTAGGCGATCCCTTCGCCATCAAAGGGCGAAACCATGCCGCCGGCGTCACCGACCAGGATCAGTCCCCGGGCGTACAGCGGCTGGCGGCTGAAAGCCATGGGCAGGGCGGCCGAACGCGGCGGGTCCTCCAGATCCTCAGACGTGAAACCCCACAATGGCCCCAATGTGTCGAGCCAAGTAGTCAGGAGCTGGCGGTAGTTGATCTTGGCGGCAATGGCGGTCGACGTGACCGACCCAACACCAACGTTCACCAAGCCACCGGCCTCCGGGAAAACCCAGCCGTAACCGGGCATCAGCTTGCCGTCCTCGCTGGGGCCGTCCCACAGTTCGAGGTGTGATTCCATCCAGTCCATCTGGCCCGGGCGGGACGGCGGCTGGGACAACTTCAGGCGGGAGCGAACTGCCACGCCAACTGGGCGGTTAGTCTTCTTCGACCGGCCGATCGCGGTGGCCAAACGGGCTGAGACGCCATCGGCCGCGACCACTAGCCGGGCCCGGAACTGGCGCTCGCCTTCTGGCGTGGTGGCCTTGACGCCAACCACCCGGCCGCTGCGGTCATCTAACAAGGGCGCCGTCACCGTGGTGTTCTCCAGCAACGTGGCTCCGGCCTGGACGGCGTGGCGGGCCAGCCGGTGGTCAAACTCCTCGCGGGGCAGGGTCAGGCCAAAATCTGGGAAGGAGGCCAAGGATGGCCAAGGCAGCTCTAGCTGGTGGCCGCCGCCAAAGACTCTCAGGCCACGGTTGCGCAGCCAGCCTTCTTCTTCCGGGAAAGGCAGGCCCAAGTAGACCAATTCCCGGACGGCCCGTGGCGTCAGCCCATCCCCACACGCCTTTGGGCGGGGGAATGCGGACTTTTCGAGGACCACAGTATCCACGCCAGCGTTGGCGAGGTAGGTGGCAGCAGCGGACCCCGCGGGTCCGGCGCCGACGACGATCACACTTGAGTCGCCACCTGAGCTTGCGGGCACCGGGCAGCCTTTCACGTAAATTGACGAATTGACCTGGAACACACAGATTCTACATAAGTTGGGAGCCTCTTCTGTGCACTTTCCCCGGTTAGCGGCCAATCGCAATTACGAAACAAAGATGTCGCTTTATTAGCGGTTATTACGGCCACCACGCTTACCGGGCCACCGCGCGGTGCAGGGCCACGATCCCGCCCATCACGTTGCGGTGCTTGGGCTGAGACCAACCCGCCAGCGCGATCTGCCGCTCCAACTCGCCTTGGTCCGCCCAGGCCCAGATCGAATCCGCCAGATACCGGTAGGCCGGCGAGTTAGTCGCCACCACCTTGGCCAGAACCGGCATGACCTTGCTCAAGTACCAGCGGTAGACGGCGCGGTAGGGCCGCCAGACCGGCCTTGAGAACTCACAGATCACGATCTTCCCGCCCGGCTTGGTCACCCGCCGCATCTCCCGCAGCGCCTGTGGCACGTCCTGAACATTGCGCAGGCCGAAGGAGATGGTGACCTTATCGAAGGTCGCGTCCGCGAAGGGCAGATCGGTAGCGTCCCCACCAACTAAGCCCACCCGCCGGGCCCCGGTGCCCAGCCGACGGCGCCCCCGCTGGAGCATTCCCTCGGAAAAGTCGCAAGCTACTACTTGGGCCCCGCGCTTGGCGAGAGCCACCGAAGAACTGCAAGTCCCGGCCGCCAGATCAAGGATCCGCTCCCCCACCCGAGGAGCCACTTCCTGGAGAGTGCTCCGGCGCCACCAGCGGACCAGCCCAACGGTCATGATGGCGTCCGCGAAATCGTAATTCTGGGCCACCGTGTCAAACATGGCCGCGACAGTTCCGGGCTCTTTGGCTAGATCAGCAGCTGTCACACTGCCATGATTTCACGTCTCCGCCAGGCGCGAGGTAGCCGCCAGTCCCGGTTCGCGATTTGGGCTCTCGTCAAGGACGGAGATCTTGGCCGAAATTGACGCCCCACGCCACCGCTGTCAGGCGCTAGGCTGGTCCGGCGATGCTTCCCGACATCACTTTTGAGACCACCCCGGCCAACCACCCGCCTGAGCTGCCGCGAGCCGTTCCAGGCACCGATCCGCTGGTTTGGCTGCGTCGAGGCGACGGTTTCGCCGGGCTAGGCGAGGCCACCCGCTTTGAAACTACCGGTCCGCGGCGCTTCCAAGCGGCCGAAGAATGGTGGAGTTCGGTGGTCAGTCGCGCCACCGTCAAGGGCCCCTCGGATTCGCCTGGAATGGGACCGCTGGCTCTAGGCACTTTCACCTTTTCCCCGGCTTCCGCCGCGCCGTCGGTACTGGTGATACCTAGAGTCGTGGTGGCCCGCTACCGGGGCCGCGAATGGATCACCACCGCCACCGCCACCGGTCAAGACCGGTTCTTGATGCCCGATGCCGTCCCCGCACCACCGCTCCCCCGTCTAGTTGAGTCTCCCGGTCCGATAGCGGCAGCTAACTGGCCCGCCGTAGTGGGCCGAGCCATTGAATTGATCCGGAGCGGCGGGCTGGAGAAGGTGGTCCTGGCCCGGTCGGTCCTGGCGCGGGCGGCCCAGGGCCAGATCGATCCCCGCCCAGTACTTGAATTCCTGACCCGCCGTTACCGCGACACTTGGACTTTCTGCATAGACGGCCTGGTGGGGGCTACCCCCGAGTTGCTGCTCCGGTCGATGCGCGGTCTGGTCACGTCACGGGTCTTGGCTGGAACAATCCGCCGCAGCGGCTCCGACCAGGACAACCTGGCCCGCGCCGCCGCGTTGGCTCGGTCATCCAAGGACCTGGAGGAACACCAATTCGCCGTCGAATCGGTAGTGACCGCATTGGAACCCTTCACCGACGAACTGGCCGTGCCAGACAGCCCATCGGTGCTTCATCTACCGAACGTCATGCATCTGGCCACAGATGTGGTGGGAGAACTCAAGCGGGCCCGCTCAGGGCGCCTGCCCGGAGCCCTCACCCTGGTGGCGGCGCTCCATCCCAGCGCCGCCGTTTGCGGCACGCCGGCGGCCCAGGCCGCTACCGTGATTGAGCGACTCGAAGGCCAGGACCGCGAACGCTACAGCGGTCCGGCCGGATGGATCGACGCCAATGGCAATGGCGAATGGGGCATAGCCCTGCGCTGCGCCCAGCTCAGCCCCGGCCGCGAGGAGGCCCGGCTGTGGGCCGGCGGCGGTATTGTGGCCGCATCAGATCCGGCCGCCGAACTGGCGGAAACCGAGGCTAAGCTGGCGCCCATGCGCCAAGCGCTGGGACTAACGGTCTGACCGCGAATCAGGAATCTTCATCGCGGGTACTCAAGGTAACCGTGACGTCATTGACCTTTGAACCCTGTGCCACCGTTAGCACAACGGACGTGCCAGGGAGGTAGGAACGAACCCAAGCGGTCAACGACACACTGCCAGAAACGGCGTGCTGATCAACCGCCACGATCACGTCCCCTGGCTTCAAACCGGCCTGGGCGGCCGGCGTACCGGCCTGGACGGTCTTCAACTTGGCACCGATCCGCGCCACTCCGGATACCTCCACTCGGCTGTCCTCCGAAGTCACGCCAAGGAACGGATGGGCGGCCTGACCGCCGTCGATCAATTGACTGGTGACGTTCTTGACCTGATTGACCGGGATGGCGAAGGCCAGACCAATGTTCCCAGCCTCCCCAGTGAGGCCACCCATGGTGGCGATCGAAGAGTTTATGCCGATCACCCGGCCCTTGGAATCGAACAGCGGACCACCAGAGTTACCCGGGTTCACGGCGGCGTCCACTTGGATAGCGTTCGTCACAACATCAGAGCCTTGATCAGTTCCGGTCCGTACCGGCCGGTTGAGGGCCGAGATAATCCCCGTAGTGACGGTGTTGTCCAGGCCCAGCGGGTTACCAACCGCCATGACCGGTTCACCCACTACGGCCTCATCGGAGTTACCCAGTTCGGCTTCCACCAAATCATCCGGAGGGTTGCTGAGTTTGACGACGGCCAAGTCGGTGGTCGGGTCAGTACCAAGGACCTCGCCGGCCAGGATGCGGCGGTCAGCGAGCACCACGTCAATCCTCCGAGAGTTAGACACGACATGGTTGTTCGTCACCACATAGCCTTTTTCGGAGTTGATGATCACGCCTGAACCAAGCGCTCCGCCGCCCATGTTTCCGGAGTCAACGTTCAGCGCCACCACTGTGGGCTGGACCTGCTGGGCGACAATGTTCCACTGCGGCGAACCGCCGTCATAAGCGTCCTGAGGAATCTGAGGAACGCTCTTACCGGAGGTCAGGCCATCGATCGACGAACTCGTGGTGGTGGTGACCGGCGGATTGGTCGTGGTGCCCGTTCCCTGACGGCTCATCAGCAGGTAAGTGCCTCCGGACGCCAAGGTGGCGGCGACAACGGCCGCCACTAGGCCAATGGCCCAACCTCCCGACCGGGTGAGGGCTTTCTTCGGCGCCTGGCCTTGAGCCTCGGGCGGCCTCGGAGCGAGATCTGGCGGCGGCGGTATCTCCGGCGGCAGAGGAGTCATGGCGGGGCCAGTTCCCAACGCGTAGCTCGGAGCCTGGTAGGGCGATGCTGACCGGGCCGCTAACGGAGGCGTTGGCGACGCCGCCACCGGGCCCGGATACGGCGCCTGGGAAGCCTCCCAGGCACGCGATTCATCAAAACTGGCACTGGCCGACCCGCCCGCCGCTGTTCCCGCGGTCGGTGCGGCATGCTGCCCAGGCCGTTGGGGCGGTAGCGGCGCCGGCGTAATGGGCTGCGGAACCGGCGGCGCCACGCTACTCGGCACGGCATCGGGAAAGCTCTGGGTATCCGGAAGAGCCGGTGTTTCTGGGAAACCTTGTTCCCCCGGCGCCGCCTGCTGGTACAGGGCGACCACATCTGTCGGACCGGTGGTGGCCGGGGCTTGATCCAACAGTGACTGGCCCGGCGCCTCCGGTTCAGTGGGCATGAACACTTCGCTGCCGGCTGACTCGGCCGGCGCCACGGGCTGCCACGGGAAAGGTGTCCCGCCTAGCAGATCATCTTCCGCCGCAGCGGCTCCGAACGTGCCAGCCGGTTCGCCGGTCTGGTCCATCCCGTTTCCTTGATCCTCTCCGGGGCCAGCACCGCTCACCGTACGGGGCTCATCACTCATCTTGACTTTCCTTTCCTCGTCACCGTCAATCAAACCGCGTCTTCCTTGATGAATCCTCCCGTAAAGCTGTGAACTTCCGGGGAGACTCCAGGGCAATTCTTGAAAGACCCACGATTCGGTGCTCAAGTCCCCTACGCTCAGGGCGGTCAAGTCGCACAGTCAACAGGTTAACGCCACGGACCGGCCGGTTCAGCGCCGCCGTCAGTTCGCCCGCGGTTCGGGCAGCGGCATGGCCCGCCCCGTACGCCTGGGCAAGTGCGGCCGTGTCCAACCGCAGTGGCGTGGCGAAGAACCGATCAAAAGCCACCGCCAGATTGGGCGCCGCCACTTCCAGGTTCTCAAAAATCGCCCCGCCACCGTCCTCCAGGACCACTATCCGCAAATCCGGCCGGCGCTCAAGTTCAGGAATCGCCAAGGCACCGGCGTCATGAGCCAGCGACAGATCGCCCATCAACACCGTTACTGATCGCCCCAGAGCCAGGGCCACCCCGCCCGCGAAACCGATAGTGCCATCAATTCCGGCCAGTCCCCGCATGGACCAGATGGGCGATGCCCGGGCGGGAGCCGGTCCCAGGTCCAAGTCACGGATGGCACTGGACGCGCCGACCACCATAGGCCCCGCGTTTGGCCCGTCTAGCCGGTCTAGCCCGTCTAAGTCGTCTCCACTGGCCGTGCCACGGCCTGCTTCACCCTCCCCGCCTTGGATTCGCCCACTGTTAGCGGCCACAACCGCCGCCGCTATGGCCGGGCCGTTGGGGAACGGCGTGTCCCGCAACCGCTCCCAAATCACCTGCCCGGCCTGCCGCCACTCTTCCAGCCAGGCCTGGTCTTCAACCGCGGCCGGACCGGACAGATTCACGTGACTGGCGATCCGGCCGGCTCCCCGACCCAGATCAAACCAAGCGCCGCCACCGCCATGTACCACCGTGGTGTCGATGCGTGGGTCCAGGACCAGCCTGGTGACCGGCCGCGAAAGCACCGGCCGGCCGTAAACCACCAGACGCTCGATTCGCTCGCCTAGCAAGCGGGCCACCAACCGGCCGGCGGTGATGGCGTTGGGCCCGGCCCAGGATCCGGATGCCGGCTCAGCGATGAGTGGCCAGCCGGCGGATTCGGCCAGTTCCCGAGCCGCCGGGCCGGCACCCGTGCCGGCGATCACCACTGTCCGTGGGCCTGGCCGCAGCTCCACGGCAGCCATCTCATCCGGCCGGCCCGCTAATGCTTCCGCCGCCATGGCCGCCGCTGGACGCACTGGGTCAACCCGGTCGCCCTGGTCGCCCCGGACACGAACAGCCCCAGCCTCCAGGCCGTCCAGGGTCCATTCAGGACCAGGCACCAACGGCTCACGGAATCGGATATTGATGTGGACCGCTCCCCCAATCCCGGACGCCCGGCCCCAAGCGGCCGCCACCGCGTCAGCGCCAGCCCGGAAACACCGCGCCACGCCCAATCCCGCCGCCAGAGTCTCTTCCCGGACCGGCGCCCGGCCAAAGACGCCACGCTGATCCGTGGTCTGGTTGGCGCCAACTCCCTGCAACTCCTGAGGCCGGTCAGCCGTGATGGCCAGCAAAGGCCAGCGCGAGGCCGCCGCTTCCATGACCGCTGGATGAAGATTGGCGACCGCGGTGCCGGATGTCGTCACCACCGCCGCCGGCCGCCCGGACGCGGCGGCCAAACCCAAGGCCGTGAACCCCGCCACCCGTTCATCGGTCCGGACCACCAATTCCACTTCACCGCGCGCTGCGGCCTCCAATGCCGCGTAAACCAAAGGCGCCGAGCGCGAACCCGGCGCGAAGACTATCCACTTCAGTCCGGCGGTGATCGCACCGGCCAGCAGTCCCCGCGCCGCCTCAACGGCCGACTCAACGACGGACCCGCTGACCAAGCCATCAACTGGCCCACCAGCCGGACGCCGAGCAGCGCTCATGAAGCGCCTCCATTCGCCTCAGCCAAGCGGCGCACCTGGTCAAGCCGTTCGCGCCAGCGGCGCTCGACCTCCGGTGCGGCAGCATATCGCCTGATCAACCGCGGATCTGGAGAGGCTTGGCGAACTGGCAAGACGGCATCGGACACCACCAAGCGGTCCGCCGTAAGGTCGCCGGACAAGAGCTGCCCGGTGCCCAACCCACAGGCGAAGTCGAGGCGGGGCAAGGCGGCCGCCAGAGCCACGCCCATGGCCAAACCAATCGAAGTTTCGACCGCCGAGGACACCACCACCGGCAGGCCCAACCGCTCCGCCAACTCCACGCAGGCGCGCACCCCGCCCAACGGCTGAACTTTCAATACGACCAGGTCAGCGGCCTCCAATCGCTTGACAAGGAAAGGATCAGCGGCCCGGCGGATTGATTCGTCAGCAGCGATTGGCACACCGCCGCGGCGGCGAACTTGGGCTAGCTCCCGGGCCGAGCAACACGGCTGTTCGGCGTATTCAAGCCCACCAGCCGCCTTGTTCAGTGCAGCGATCCGGCTAACGGCCGTGTCCACGTCCCAAGCGCCATTGGCATCAATCCTGATCTTTCCAGTTGGGCCCAGCGCCGCCCGCACGGCGGCCACGCGGTTGACCTCTTGGGCGGCGGTCTGGCCCGGTTCCGCCACCTTCACCTTGATGGTCCGGCAGCCCCCAGACCGAGCTACCAGAGCGGCCGCTTGGTCTGGCCCAACAGCCGGCACGATGCCGTTGACCGGCACCGTTTGACGCACCGGTTTCGGAAAACCCAGGTTGGCGGCCTCTTGGGCGGCCCGCCACCACGGCAGACATTCCGCCGGGCTGTAATCCTCGAAGGGGCTGAACTCCGCCCAGCCGGCCTCGCCCCGCCAGATCATGCCCCGCCGCCGGTCGGTGCCCCGGAACCTAACCGTCAATGGGATATCGAAGACCGCGGGCACATGGTCAACCCTAGTGTCCCTGGCCGCGGACTCACGGCGATGGCCTTCCCGCCCCGCCGGGCGGTTAGGCTCTTGGCCATGAGCGATTCGCCAAGCCTTGAGTCCGCCGGTTTCACGCCCGGATTGTGGCGGGACATACCTGGTTTTGAGGCGCTGACCGACATCACCTACCACCGTGGGGTTCAACGGACCGGCCAAGGGGAGGTGGATCAGCCTTGGGTGCGCATCGCCTTCAACCGGCCCGAGGTCCGCAACGCATTCAACCCGCACACCGTTGACGAGTTGATCGCCGTTTTGCGCCACGCCGCCGCCTTGCCCGATGCCGTCGCGGTGCTTTTGGCAGGTAACGGCCCGAGTCCCAAAGATGGCGGCTATGCCTTTTGCTCCGGCGGTGACCAACGGTACCGGGGCGCCAGCGGCTACGAGTACAGGCGTACCGACGCGGGCTCCGGCCCACCTACCAGCCAGCGCCCTGGGCGCCTGCACATTCTGGAAGCCCAGCATCTCATCCGGACCATGCCGAAAGTCGTGATCGCTCTGGTGGACGGCTGGGCGGCCGGCGGTGGCCATTCGCTCCACGTGGTGTCTGATCTGACCATCGCCTGCCGCGAGCATGGGCTGTTCAAGCAGACCGACGCGACAGTCGGATCCTTTGACGCCGGCTACGGCTCGGCCCTGCTGGCCCGGCAGGTTGGCCAGAAGCGGGCCCGCCAGATCTTCTTCCTCGCCGACGTTTACACCGCTGAGCAGGCCGAGGCCTGGGGTGCCATCAACCTCGCCGTTGACCACGAAGAGGTCGAATCCACCAGCATTGGCTGGGCGCGTCGCATCGCGGAACAGTCGCCGCAGGCAATCCGGGTCCTCAAGTTCGCGCTCAATCTGCCCGATGACGGCCTGGCCGGTCAGCAGATGTTCGCCGCCGAAGCGACCCGGCTGGCTTACGGCAGCGCCGAAGGCGCCGAGGGACGTGATGCGTTCCTAGAGGGACGTCTCCCGCGCTGGGAGGAATTCCGCAAACAAATCCTCTAGTACTCCTCGCCAGACTTTCCGATTAGCTGACGGACCAGCTTCCGTCCGTCTTGGGGACCAGTTCGATCCAGGTGATACCTGGGGCGAGTGTTACTACTGAGCCATCCGGTGTCTTCAGCACCAGCGGATCGCCTTCCGAGGCCTTGGACCACTGGATGTCCAGGGCTTTACCGCCGGTCATGACAATGCCTTCACCAGAGCCGACAATGATGGTCTCCGGGATGGGGCTGCCGGCCGCATCGGTTCCGCCGGCCATCTTGATGTCCACCGTCAGAGCGATCACGTTGCGGGCTGCCAACCGCACGCCATCGGCCGATTCGGAGGGCGTGTCGCCCTCTGAACGCAAGTACGTACCGCTGGTCTCTTCCCAGGCCCACTTGGGCTTGGCGACAGCCGAAAGCTTGACTGCCATGGTCGCCGCCGGGCGGCCGTCTTTGGCGGCGGTCGCCGTGGCCGGTGAATCCGCGAAAGCGAACTCGGCTGCCGGCAGCGACCCGTGTGAGGAATCGGCGGCGGCCAACAGATCAGCCGGCCGGCCGTAGAGGTTATGCGGCATTGAGCGTTGATTGGACCGGAAAAAGCCGCGCCCCCCTGAGTCTTCTGTCAGCACCTGTAAGCCCGCGGCCTTGGCGCGAGAAATGAACCGGTCCTGGCCGCCTGAACAGGCCAACAGCCCATGGGTTGGCCCAAGGATTGGCCCGTCCATGGGACGGATTGAACGCACCGGGCCAACCGCTTCGGGCAATTGCGAATTGAAAACCACGATGAACCTTGATTCGCCGCCTTCGACCATTTCCTCCCAGACCAAATCCGCCTGTTCCAGGCCGGCCTGCGGGCGGGCGGCTTTAGGGTTCTCCACCTTGACCGCCACGGCTGGACGCTCAACCACCTCTCCCGGCAGGCCAGTCAGCGGCCAAACGGCGGGCACCTCCGGCGGTGGGTTCTTGTCTGGCGCGATCGCGGTCTGCGTGGCATCGCCGCCGGGCTCCTTACCGCAGCCCCCTAGGAGGCTCATTCCCACCATGACCGCTAGAGCCATGGCTCCAGCGACGGGTCGCCGGTAGCCCCCGGCCGGCGAACGAGGATGAGTGACAGGCATTCGATTTCTCCTGGATCGGTTCAATTTGGTCTGACCACTTTAAGCATGCCTGCTCCGCGAACCGCCTAATCGGGACGGTGTGGCGGCTACGCCCGTGGCCGCCGCGTGGGCCTAAAGTAGCAGTCGTGTCCATCGCCAGTTTGGCCCGTTGCCTATTGAGTGCCCTAGCCGGTGGACCGCCCGTCGTGGCTGGCGGCGGCCGCGGGTCCAGCGAGCTGTCGCAGCTGCCGGAAGGCACCGTTCTGGCTGTGCCAACATCTGGATCGACCGGGCCACCCAAGCTGGTGGCCCTTGACGCGGATGCGGTCCGAGCCTCCGCCAAGGCCAGCGCCGAACGTCTTGGCGGCGCCGGCCATTGGCTGTTAGCCCTGCCGGTTAGCCACATCGCCGGGATGAACGTGGTCCTGAGGGCGTGTTTGGCCGGGGCTCCGCCATACAGTCTCCCGCCCGGTCCGTTTACCGCTCAAGGCTTCGCCCAGGCCACGGCCGCCTTGCCACCCGGGCCTAAGTTCACTTCCCTGGTGCCCACCCAGTTGCGGCGCCTGGCCGCCGCCGGACCGACCGGATCCGAAACACTGAAACAGTTCGACGCCGTGTTGGTTGGCGGCGCGGCGCTGGATCCCCGCCTGCGCGAATGGGGTGAGGCGGCTGGCCTCCGCCTGGTTGAAACTTACGGCTCAGCTGAAACCTGCGGCGGCTGCGTTTACGACGGCCAGCCGTTGGACGGGACTAGCGTCCAAATCACGCCCGGGGGACGAATCGAGGTGACTGGCCCAACTTTGGCACTTGGGTACGCGCCGGCCGATCCCGCCCAGCCAGGTTTCGTAGAGCGCGACGGTCAACGCTGGTTCGTCAGTTCGGACCTGGGACAGTGGGCGCCGGATGGCCGTCTGGAGATCTTGGGCCGAGCCGACAACGCCATCACTACTGGCGGCCAGACAGTTTCACCGGAGAACGTGGAGGCGATGCTCCGGACCGTTCCGGGAGTCGCGGACGTGTTGGTGGTAGGTCTGCCAGAACCGAATTGGGGACAGTCACTGACGGCCTTGGTGGTGCCCGATTCCGACCGGTCGCCCAATCTTGAAGAGTTACGTCAAGTGGTCAAAGAGTTGCGCGACCCGGCCCATGCGCCCAGAGGTTTGGCCCTGGTCAAGACATTGCCACGGCTCGAATCCGGCAAGCCTGATAGGGCCGGCGCGGCCCGGGCGGCGGCCGGGCTTGAAACTTCCGGCCACCTGGAACGGTTACTCTGACCTATTGTGGCAAGTCCCTCACAGTGGTTGGCGGCGTCGCGGCCCCGCACTCTCCCAGCCGCTATCGCTCCAGTAGTGCTCGGCGTTTTCACGGTCTGGCGAGTTGAGTCCCCACCCCGGTGGGACCGCGCTGGACTGGCCCTAGTGGTAGCGCTAGTGCTGCAGATTGGCGTCAATTTCGCCAACGATTATTCTGACGGCGTGCGCGGCTCGGACCGCGACCGGCACGGCCCGGCCCGCCTGGTCGGATCCGGTGCCGCTTCTCCCGGGGCGGTCAAAGGGGCGGCCTTCGCGGCCTTCGCGGTGGCCGCGGCGGCCGGCGCGGCCCTGACCTGGCTAACCGGGCAATGGTGGCTCCTGGCCGTTGGGCCCGCCGCTATCGCGGCAGCCTGGTTTTACACCGGCGGCAAGCACCCTTACGGCTACTTGGGCTTGGGCGAAGTCGGCGTGTTCATTTTCTTTGGCCCAGTGGCGGTGCTGGGCACCGCCTACACCCAGCATCTGACCATCAACTGGCGCGCTGGCTTGGGCTCAATCGGCATTGGGCTGATCGCTTCCGCCATCTTGATGGCGAACAATTTGCGAGATATTTCTTCCGACAAAGCGGCCGGCAAAATGACTTTGGCCGTCAAACTGGGCGAGGACCGGGCCCGGAATCTGTACGCGTGGGAAATGTGGCTGGCCATGGCGGTCGGTGCCGCCTGCGCCATTGGCCGGCCCCGCATACTCGTGGTGCTTCTGATGGCGATCCCAACCGCCCGCCTGGCGAGCGCCGTCACTTCGAGGATCAAGGGCGACGAGTTGGTCGCCATCCTGACCAGGACGGGCCAAGTCGAGCTGGGTTACGCCATCCTCCTGGGATTGGCGACAGCCGATCTGCTGTCCTGAGCCAGAGCCTCAAAGTCCCAATCAGTTCCCCGCGCGGGAGGCGCCGCCTCCCGCGCGGGCCGGCGCGTCCGAAACTCCTCCGAACTTGGGGAAACCGCCAACTTAGGAGGAGTTCGAGACACCATCAACCGGGGACCCTCACCCGGCCAAAGCGCTGACCAGGGCAAACGCTGGAAGCGCTGGAACGGCATCGGGCAAGAACGGCCGAAACCCCTCCCAAGTTGAGGCAGTTGCCAAGTTAGGAGGGGTTCGGGCCAGGCCGCCGGCGTCAAGCAATGGCGAAAAGCCAGCGCGGCCCGAAGCCCGGGCAGAAGGGGTGGGACCGGCGCTGGCCAACGATCTGTAGGCTGGTTCCGTGGTTAGAATCCTGCTGCTCTACATTCTTCCGCTGGCCCTATGGCTTTACGGGGTGATCGACTGCGCCGCGGACGACGACGTCGAGCGCACCGGCATGCCCAAGATCCTCTGGATGGTCATCATCATCCTCTTCCCCTACCTTGGCGCGTTAGCCTGGATCGCCGTATCGAAGATCGCCAAGCCAAAGACCCAGCGCGTTTCCCGTCCGGCCAACCGGCCGGCTAGCACGCTGCCCAACCGGGCCCCGCGCCGGCCGGCACCCGTCGCGCCGGATGACAACCCGGAGTTCCTGCGCCGGTTAGCGGAGGACCAAGCCCGGCGCGAGCGCGAGCGCCGCCGGGGCGGACGGAGCGGTGGCGACAACCCCACTGGCAAAGGCCCAGGCGAAGGACCGCGGGCTTAATCGGGACGCCGCTGCGTCAGCGCAATGCCGGCGGCAACAAGTCCGCCGCTGGTTCGTAATATCTGACCGCACTGAGTTTGTCGCCCTCATACACCAAAGATGTGACGGACGCCAAGGAACAAGCCCGGCCGCGCGGAAGCGGCCAAAGCAAGCGGCCTTCGCTCCGCAAACGGGCCCGCCAGATGGGTGATTGATGCGACACCACCACGGCGCGGCCGCCAGGGATTTCAGCGCGCAGACCGTCCAAGACGCGGTGCATCCGGTCAGCGATTTCTTTGAAGGGTTCACCCCACGACGGCTTGAAGGGGTCGCAGAGCCGAGCCAGGGCGGCTGGCTTGATCAAATTGGCGAAGGAGATATGCACGCCGGCGAACCTAGAGCCCGCCTCCGTCACCAATGGTTCGGTGCGGATGTCCAGGCCCAAGGCCTCAGCTATGGGAACCGCGGTTTCCTGAGCCCGCTCCAATGGGCTGGCCAGGAGAAGATCCGCCTCTTGCCCGCCAGCAGCGGCGAAGTGATCCGCGACCTTCTGAGCCATCTGGCGACCAAGTTCGGATAAATGGAACCCGGGCAGGCGCTCGTAGTGCAGCTCGTCCGGGTTATGCACTTCGCCATGGCGGACAAGATCAATGGTGGTTCGTGGCTGGACCATGCCTTCTAGTCTGAATGGCGGACCGAATTAGGTCCAATTGATGACCGTCTGGCTCCCAATTTGGCCAGGTAATAGGCCCCCGGCGGTTGGCAGGCGGGGCTGACCGGGGAATACTTGGTGTGGTGACCGAAACGCCCGGCGCCGCCCCGCCGCCTACCCCTGTGGGCGGGTCCGCCTGTCCAGACAAGGTGGCGGCCTTTTTCGATGTGGACAACACCATCCTGCGCGGCGCCAGTGCCTTTCACCTGGGGATAGGCCTGTTCCGGCGGCGGTTCTTGTCGGTGCGGGACGTGGTGCGGGTCTTCCACATCAACTTGCGTTACGTGCTGTTTGGTGAATCGGATAGCGGCATGAGCGCTGTTCGGACGCGTTCGCTTGAGGCGATCAGGGGCCGGCCAGTCGCCCAAATGGTGACCGTAGCGGAACAGGTATGGGACAAAGTTCTCTCAGCGCGAGTGTTTCCCGGCGCGAAAGCACTGGTAGATGACCATTTGGCGAAGGGCCATGAGGTCTGGCTTATCTCAGCCACGCCAACCACGGTGGTGGACCTGGTGGCGGCCAGAGTGGGCGCCACCGGTGGTTTGGGGACGGACGCTGAAGCGGTCGATGGCTATTACACCGGCCGGCTGGTTGGAGGTTTGCTTCACGGACCGGTCAAGGCGACGGCCGCCCAGCGCCTGGCTGACCAATGCGGGATTGACCTGGCCGCTTCCTACGCCTACGGAGATTCGGCTAACGACATCCCGATTCTGTCGCTGGTGGGACACCCCTGCGGCATCAACCCTGACCGGCGCCTGCGCCGCTACTGCCGCGAGCACCACTGGCCGACCCGCGAGTTCCGCGACACCCGCCGGGCGGTACGGCGGTCGCTGCGAGCGGCATCGCGCGTGGGAGCGGTTTGGGTTATCTGGGTGATAGCGCAGCGGCTGTTACGCGGCAGGCGTCGCGGCGGCCGGCGGCCCTAACGCGACGCCCCTGGCCCGCGAGTTTGGCCCGGGAAGGCCGCCCAGAGCGCCACATCATTCCGCGAAGACTTCGACGATCCCGCCCCCGGCCCAGTCAGCCCCAACCGGGCTGGCCAGCAAGTCGACCATCAAGGCCACCTTTTCGCCGGTATGGATATGATTGCCGGCCTGTTTCGCGGTCCAAGTCAAGCCGAAAGCCCGGCGGTCAATCCGGGTGGTGGCCGTGAAGCCAACCACCGGAACGCCGGTCTGGGATTGGTCAACTCCAGCGAACTGGGCGGTGAAACTGATGGCATGAGTCTGGCCGTGGATGGTCGCGAGCCCCTCAACCAGCAGATCATCAGCCGAGCGGACAATCACCGTCGATTCAAAACTCCACACTGGGAAAGAGATGACATCGAAGAAGTTGGGACCGCGCAGCAGATCATCGCGGTCACCTGAGCCGGTCGAGATTCCCGCCGGGTCCAGCGCCAAGTTGATCTTGGACGAACCGAGGTCAGCACCGACCGTGATCAGCCCGCCAGAAACTGGCAAGAGCCCATGGATTCTAGAGACATAGGCGCGTGAGACAGCGAAATGAGCGGCCGAGTTGTGACGGTCAATCAACCAATCACCGGGCGTCAGATCGGTCCAGGCGATCATGGCGGAAGCGGGTGGCGCGGCGGTCTGTGTCATAAGGATTCCTCCGTCTTGTGGATGCGCTGAGGTCCTCAATCTAAGCTGGCCGCGGCCGGCGCCGCCCGGCGGGGGCGACGAATCTCAGAGGCTGGCCAGCCGTGCCATAATTCTTGACGAGTACTGCCTCCGGCGACCGCCAGGCGGCCGCTGGTCTATCAAACCGGGGTCCTGAGGGCAGGACAAACCGGCCGGCGGCTACTTCTTGTTGCGCCGCTGATGCCGGGTTTTGCGCAGCAGTTTGCGGTGCTTCTTCTTGGCCATCCGCTTGCGGCGCTTCTTAATTACCGACCCCATACGGTCCTCACAGTTCTGCTAGTTCGTCACCTGCCGGCTTCGCGCCATGAGCGAAGACACCGGCAAAGCATCTTACCCCGGATCGTCAACTCGGTGCCGCGGAAGCCGCGGAAGTTGCGGAAGCGGCACGGGACCACCAAGGCGGCGGATACGGATCAGGCACTTTGAGCAGACTGCCCTGGCTCCCAGTTGGACCGGTCTGACAGCCATTCGTCCAGAGCCGCCGCTGGGATGCGGTAAGAGCGGCCAACCTTCAGAGCCCGGATCTCCCCGCTGGTGATCAGGCGATAGATGGTCATGTCTGAGACCCGCAACGTGGCGGCGACCTCTGACACGGTCAAGAACGCCGGCGTCGAATCCATACCCAAGCTTTCTGGAGTGAGTGGTGTTGTCAATGTCCACTGTAGTGATAGTTGTTGTTAGTGTGAACCCATGCGGGAAGGATCGCCCACAGTCAGCGGGCCGCCGCACTCGCTTGGCGACCGCCTGGCCCACGCATCACCAGCGCGCCTGGCCGTGGCCGCCTTCAGCCTGGTGGTTCTGGTGGTCGCAGTCCTCTTGTGCCTGCCGCTGGCCCGCGCCGGAGCCTATTCGCCAGGCATAGTTGACGCCATCTTCACGGCCACCTCCGCCGTCTGCGTCACCGGTCTGACTACCGTGCCGACAGCCGAATACTGGTCCGGATTTGGCCAAGTGGTGATCGTGGCGGGAATGCAGATAGGCGGCCTAGGCGTGATGACCCTGGGGTCCCTGCTCTCGCTCGCGGCCTCCCGACGGTTGGGCCTACGCTCAAAGGTGCTGACGGCATCGGAAACCGGGACCTCCCGGCTAGGCGAGGTCGGAATCCTGGTACGGGCCGTCGCCATCATCTCCCTGGCCGCTGAACTCCTTCTCATGGCGGTCCTCACTCCAAAGTTCATGATGGCTGGCGAAAGCCTTGGGACAGCGCTGTGGCACGGGCTGTTTTATGGGGTCTCAGCGTTCAACAACGCTGGGTTCGTCCCCACGGAGGCCGGGCTAGAAGCGTTCGCGTCCGACTGGTGGGTGCTGGCACCAATTATGACGGCAGTCTTCGTGGGCTCGCTCGGCTTCCCGGTGATCCTTGATCTGACTCGGCATTGGCGCCACCCCTCCGCTCTATCCCTGCATTCCAAACTGACCATTAGCTGCTGCCTGGTGCTATTGGGATTCTCCTGGGTCGCGTTCACCGCCATCGAGTGGAACAACCCCGGCACCGTCGGTCCCCTGTCCGCTGGCGCTACCGTACTGAACACACTATTCGCGGGCGTGATGACCCGCTCCGGTGGATTCGCCACCGTTGACATCAGCCAGCAGCACCCGGCCACGACCTTGTTGCAGGACGCTTTGATGTTCGTGGGCGGCGGCTCCGCCTCGACCGCCGGCGGGATCAAAGTGACCACCTTGGCGGTGATGCTCCTGGCCATCCGCGCCGAGGCCCGCGGCGACCGCGACATGGAGGCGTTCGGACGGCGGATCGAGCCGTCCATCCTGCGAGTGGCGGTGACCGTGGCCGTCGCCTCCGTGATGTTCGTCTTCACCGGGGCGCTGATCCTGAGCTTGATCTGCGACGCGCCGCTGGCCGCCATCCTGTTTGAATGCGTCTCCGCCTTCGCTACCTGCGGGCTATCAACCGGCCTGGCCACCACCTTGCCGCCGCTTGGCAAACTGACCCTGGCGGCGCTGATGCTGACTGGGCGCCTTGGCACCATGACCATCGCTACTTCGGTGGCCATGACCAACCGCCGCCGAGTCATCCGCTTGCCGGAGGACCGTCCAATTGTCGGGTAAACCGCCGGCCGCTCACCGCCGCCGGTTATGAAAGGATCGTCAAATGGAGCAGAGACAGGGGGTCGGCCTACCGAGCGCCCCCATGCCGACCGATGGCGCGGTGTTGGTGATCGGAATGGGCCGGTTTGGCTCACGTTTAGCGCTGACAGTGGACCGGCTGGGCCGCGAGGTCCTGGCGGTCGAGAAGGAGCCCGAAGTGATCCGGCGCTGGTCCGGCCGCCTGCCGCTGATCGAGGCCGACTGCACTGACCCAGAAGCACTGGAACAGTTAGGCGCCCGTGATTTCCCCATCGCGGTGGTGGGAGTTGGCACCGCCTTGGAGGCATCCGTGCTGATCACGTCCAATCTGGTCGATCTAGGGCTGAACCAGGTCTGGGCCAAGGCCACCTCCTCGGAGCACGCCCGCATCCTCCGGCGGATTGGCGCCAACCAAGTCATCTTGCCTGAGGCCGATGCCGGCGAAAGAGTCGCGCACTTGGTTTCCGGCCGCCTGCTGGACTACATCGAGTTTGAGGATGGATTCACAATCGTTAAGATGCACCCACCCAAGGAGATGATTGGCTTCACCCTGGGCCAGTCGCAGATCCGCAAGAAATATGGTGTGACAGTGATTGGGGTGAAGTCACCGGGCCAGGAGTTCGAGTACGCCACGCAGGACACCCGCGTCTCGCAGCAGGATCTGCTGATTGTGTCCGGCAACACGACGCTGCTGGACCGGTTCGCGGCCCGCCCCTGAGCGCGGCAGCGTCGGGCCGCACGGCGCCAGGCCGCACGGCACTAAGACGTGCGGCATCAAGACGTGCGGCGGCGGAGCGTCAGCACGCCAAGGACCAGGGCCAATACCGCGAAACCCGCCACCAAGGCGGCGTCCGGGCCCGCATCCTGCCAGCCCCGGCCGGCGGCGATGTCGTTGATCGCCTCGATGGCGTAGGTGAACGGCGCCACATCTGACACCCACTGGAGAACCTCCGGCATCCGTTCGCGCGGCATGACCAGGCCGCAGACCACGAGCTGGGGGACAATCACCACCGGCAGCATTTGGACAGCCTGGAATTCGGTTTTGGCCAGGGACGATGCCGCCAACCCCAGTGACGAACCAAGTACCGCATCCAGCACGGCAATTCCCATAACCGCCCACAGCGGTCCGGTCACGTCCATGCCGCAAACCCAGTGGGCCCAGGCCGTGAGCACCACCGCCTGGAGGGTGGCTAGGAGCGCGAAGGCCAGGGCGTAACCGATCAAGAAATCAGCTTTCCCGACGGGCGTAGTCATCAGGCGTTCCAGTGTGCCGCTAGTCCGTTCCCGCAGGGTGGTAACGGATGTGACCAGGAACATCACGAAGGCCGGGAAGATGGCCAGGAGCATGGGGCCAAACCGGTCGATCACCATTGGAGTGTCATTGAACATCCAGGCCACCAGGCCCAGCAGCACGCACGGCACCACCATGACCATCCCGATCGAACGCGGGTCATGCCGTAGCTGCGTCAAGATCCGGCGGCAAGTCGCCAAGGTGCGGTGCGGGGTCATTCGCTGCCCCCTTCCGGGTGATCTGTGCGGTCAGCGTCGTCTTGGCGGGCGGCATCGTCCTTGCCGGCCTGGCGCTCCAAGGCTAGGAAAGCCTCCTCGGCGTTGGCGGCGCCAGTCAAACTGAGCAGACCGGCCGGGGTCGAATCAGCCAGGAGGCGACCCTCGCTGAGCAAGATCAACCGGTCACAGCGAGTGGCCTCATCCATCACATGCGAGGACACCAACAGCGTGGTCCCAGCTCCGGCCAGTTCACGGAAGAGGACCCACAGCGATTGGCGCAGAACCGGGTCCAGCCCCACGGTTGGTTCATCCAGCACCAGCAAGTCCGGGTTTCCCAGCAACGCCACCGCCAGCGATGTCCGGGAACGTTCGCCACCGGACAGGTTGGACACTTTGTCACCGGCGTGGCCCACCAGGTCCACCTGGTTCATCACTTCGGCTACCCGTCCGGGGCCAGCATCCAACAAAGCGCCGAAGTAGCGGAGGTTCTCCGCCACCGTCAGGTCGGCATAGACAGACGGGGACTGCGTCATGTAACCGACCCGGCGGCGCAGGGCGGCCGCGCCCGCCGGAAGACCCAAGACCTGGACGGTCCCACCAGCCACAATTTGGACTCCGACTATCGCCCGCATCAACGTGGTCTTGCCGCTGCCGGACGGCCCCAACAGCCCCGCCACCTGCCCACGAGGTATGACCAGGTCAAGACCCGGCAAAACAAGCCGCTTGCCACGGACTACTCTCAGGCCGGTTGTCCGGACGGCCGGTGACTCGTCTCGTTTGCTCACTCGCGACCCCTTTCGTGGCGATGGGCGGCAGTTACATTGGCATCCGACAGAAGAACTGGGCCGCTTCCCCTTTGGGAGTGTCAATCTTGAAGATAGCGGTTCGGTTGACCCAAATCGCTCCGGTGTCTTCCCCGGCCGGCGGCGGGCAATTCTTCGACGCCAGATCAGAGTCTGGCCCAGGCCATCCCTCAGGTCCGCCAAGAGATTCAAAGGCTTCCGCGGCCGCACTGTCGGAGCGCCACTGGCCAGCCAGGAGCGTGATCTGGTCCACTCCGTCGGAATAGGTCACGGTGTAGGCGTCGAAAGCGCCCAGCGCTTCCCATTCGGGATTGGCTGCCGTGCCGATCAAAACGTAAGCGCCAACGGTGTCCGGCAGACGGTCATAGAAAGCCGTTCCCTGCTCGCGTGGCGAAGGCGAAATGGAGGGCACCGGCGAGGAGGCTTCAACCGTCACGGTCCGGGTTGGCAACGGCCCGCTGGCCAAGTTCTTCTCCCGCACTACGAAGAAGTACAGCAATGCGGCCGCCACCATCATCGCCACGGCTAAGAGCGAAGCCCACAACCAAGTCCTTGATGGGGGAGTATCTTCCACGGAGTGGCGGGCCGTGGATTCCTCATCGCGCATCTGGGTAACCTTCCCTCTCAGAGCCGTCCAGTTCACCTTAGAAGGTGTCTAGCCCCTCGGCGCGCCCGGCGCGCCCAAAGCCGCGCATTTGGACTGGTCAATAGGTCTGCCAGCGCTGCCCAAGTGCAGGTCAACCCAGGTGCCAAGGCAAACATGGGACCTTTGCACTATCATTACCATTGAGTTGCCCCGGACCGGTTTGTGGCCCGAGCCGGAGATTCGGGGCACGAATAGGGTTCCCGCCCGGGCTGCGCCGCCCGGCCGGACCGGAAGCGGCAGCAAGCGCTATCGCCCCGGTCCAGGGCGTCGCCAGACACCTGGGCGGGGGGACTATTGCCAAGAATCTTGGGCGAAGGACACTAGGAGAGACCGAATGACCGCCGCACTGTCTGACCTGGTCGTGGTGTCGAATCGGCTCCCAGTGGACGTCTCCCCCGGTCCCGATGGCTCGCTGGTTCACGGACGCTCACCTGGCGGTTTAGTGACGGCCCTGGAGCCAGTACTGAGCCAGCGTTCTGGTGCGTGGGTAGGCTGGCCAGGAGCACCCGGCCTGACCTTTGACCCGATCAGCCTTGACGGCATCTGGTCGGTCCCGGTGCCACTGTCTCCCCATGAGATCTCCAACTACTACGAGGGTTTCTCCAACGCCACCCTCTGGCCGTTGTATCACGATGTGATCACCCGGCCGGAATACCACCGCGAATGGCACGAGGCCTACCGCACCGTCAACGCCAAGTTCGCTGAGGCGGCGGCCGGAGCCGTGGCCAAAGGCGGAACCGTCTGGGTCCACGATTACCAGCTCCAACTGGTGCCATCAATGGTCAAGCAGCTCCGTCCGGACGTCAAAGTGGGCTTCTTCAACCACATTCCGTTCCCACCGGAAGCGCTGTTCGCGCAATTGCCTTGGCGGCGAGAAATCTTGATGGGGTTGCTCGGCGCTGACTTGATTGGTTTCCAACGCGCCCAGGACGCCGGCAATTTCCGTTCCTGCGTCCGCCGCCTGACCGGCCTGACCACCAGGGGTCATCACGTCTTGGTGCGGGAGAGCGACGGCTCCGTCCGGGACGTCATGTGCTCCGCCTTTCCCATTTCGATCGATTCCGCGGCGGTCGATTCACGCGCCCGCCTCCCCCGCGTCCAGGCCCGGGCCCGCGAGATCCGCTCCGAACTGGGCAACCCGGACCGCATCCTGTTTGGTGTGGACCGGCTCGACTACACCAAAGGGATCTCCCACCGCCTCAAGGCTTATGAGGAGTTGCTGCGCGAGGGCCGGCTGCACGTGCCAGGAGTTGTGATGGTGCAGGTAGCGAGCCCGTCACGCGATAACGTTTCGGCTTACCAGTCGCTCCGGGACGATGTCGAAACCACCGTTGGGCGGATCGCCGGAGACTTCGGGTCGCTTGGTTCGCCCGCCATTCACTATCTGCACCAGAACCAGGATGCCGACGAAATGGCGGCCCTATATCTGGCCGCGGACGTGATGCTGGTCACCGCCCTACGGGACGGCATGAACCTAGTCGCCAAGGAGTACGTCGCCTCACGAGTAGACGGCCGCGGCGCCCTGGTCCTTTCCGAGTTCACCGGCGCGGCGGACGAATTGCGCCAAGCGATCCTGGTCAACCCGCATGACATTGATGGCCTGAAGGGCTCCATACTCCGCGCCGTCGCCATGAACCCCAAGGAACAACGCCGACGCATGCAGGCCCTGCGGCGCCGGGTGATCGAGAACGACGTGTCCGCCTGGGCAACCTCGTTCCTGGGCGCACTGGCGGACCGGTGACTGCCAAGCCCGCCACTGGGGCGGCTGAACCTGGCGGGACCGGGTGGGAAGACGGCATCGGGCGCCTGGTAGCGGCCCGGAAACTGCTGGTGGCCCTGGACTTTGACGGCACCCTGGCGCCCTTGGTGGACAACCCCGAGGATTCGCGGCCCGTCCCCGGGGCGCGGACGGCGCTCGCCCGGCTGGCGCGCGTTGACCGTGTGCAGCTAGCGCTGGTTTCCGGGCGCCCAGCGGCGGACCTCGCCCGCCTGGCCTCCCCGCCGGACGGGACTTGGCTGGCCGGGTCGCACGGCGCCGAGCAGGGCCGGATGTCTGGTGCCGCGGCTGTCCTTGAACCGGTCGAACTGACCGCCGCCCAGTCGCGCGAACTGGACGCCATCCGGGCCGGCCTGGAAGACTTGGCCGCCGCCGGCCCCGGCGCCTGGATTGAATCCAAGCCGCTGGCCGCCGTTTTCCATACCCGCCCCATGGCAGACCGTGCCGCCGCCAGCCATCTGGAGGAGCAGGCCGCTGGCCTGGGTGAAGCACTGGGCGGCCATGTGCTAGCGGGCAAGATGGTAGTTGAGATATCCATCCTGCCGGCTGGTAAAGCCGCCGCCTTGACTCGCCTCAGACATGCCGCCGGTGCCGACCGGCTGGTTTTCGCTGGTGATGACACCACCGATGAACTCGCCCTGGACACCATTCATCCCCCTGACCTGGGTATCAAGGTTGGGCCCGGCGCAACGACCGCCGAATTGCGTCTGCCGGACCCGTTGGCGGTGGCGGCCTTCTTGCACGCCCTGGCGGACGCACTCGTTTGAGCCTTTCCCGGCGGCAGCGCCGGGTGGTCTTCGCATTTTGACCGTTCTTAGGGCCGCTGGTAAGTTGAGCACGCTAGTGGTCTACCCCCTTGGTGGCCCGCGCACTAGTTCGACTAAGTCCTACTTAGCCCCACAACCCGAAAAGGTAAGACTATGCCCTCCAACCAGCCCACCATCCACCTGTCCCCTGACACTCAAGCCACCACCTGGGTTCCGGCCCGCCGGGGACGCCCCGGCCGGACCAGACGCGCCCTTCTTGGGTTGGTCGCCGGCAGCGTCGCCCTGGCTTTGGCCTTGACCGGATTCATCCTCCCGGCCGAGACATCCCACGCTATTGAGCGGCTTGAGGGATCAATCACCGTAACTCCGGCCAGCCCAAAGCCAGGCGAAACCATCACCATCACTGACACCACCCCAATCCCCAAGGGCGCCGTCAAAGTGGAACGCAAGTGGTCATTCGAGGTCTATGACCAGACCAAGCTTCCAGGCGACAAGACCGTCCAAACCAAGTTCGACAAGCCTGGCGTCCGCAGACTGGCGCTCTCCGTCCGGGCTTGGGACGCGGCAGGGGAAGACCGTTGGTTTGACAGCTTAGACATGCGGATCGTGGTCAGGAACCCGCCGCACCTGACGGTCTACCCGCTACCGGGTACCGCCAACGCCACCGCCAACGAAGTGAAGGTCCAGGTCAAAGCTTGGGGCATGTCGGACTGGGAAGAACTGGCCGGCGGAACTGTTCAGATTTCCACTGCCAAGTCCTCAACAACCGTCACCACAGACCAGAAGGGCGTGGCGGAAGCAATCGTTCCCAGAAACGCCGGCCCCGTGACCGCCCGTCTGACGGGATCCAAAGACGGTTCGCATAACGCCTTCGGCACCATTGAGGCAACAAATGATCTGTCAAAGACCGGCCAACCGGCTAAGGACGTACTGTTTGTCGCCGATGACAACGGGCCTCTTGACGAGGCGGTAACAAAGAACCTTGGTTCGCTAGCGCAGAGCCTCCTCGCGCAGGGCGATTCCCAGATTGGGCTGACCGCCTATTCCTCGTCTTACACGTCCTATTACGAGCCCCACACTCTGATGCCCATGACCGATTCGGCGAAAGACTTCACAGCCGCCCTAGCAACTCTAGACAACCGCGGCGGCGCTGGCTACGCGTGGGACACCATCGCCTACGGCCTCAGTTCCAAGACCGGTTTCCGTCCCGGGGCCGACCGTTGCCTGGTTCTGATCAGCAGTAGCGTGATCCAGAAGAACACCCGACCCGACGGTGTGACACGGGAAGCGGCCGTCAAGCTGGTGAGAGACTCCAACACCACAGTTTTCGGCATATTCCTAACAGGGGACTGGAGAAATGACTTCCAGGATCTGGCAACAGATAGCGGCGGAGCCTACTTCAGCTTTGATGACTTCGCGGCTGATCCCCAACCTGTCCTAGAGGCCCTCACGAACGGCTGTTCCGCCACCGCCAGCAACCGGCCCAGCCTGTCCATCTCAATGAATGGCGGCGGTGCCGACAGCAACAGTCACGCCCCGATTAACGAATCCCGGCCAAATGCCGTCTCGGTCACCAACAAGTGGGTCAACCCCGTCACCGGTGTAGTAACCACATCCGAGATCAAGGGACCGGCCACCGTTAGCGACATTTCCGACGGCGGCACCGCCGAACCCATTGACGGCGGCGTCCGAGTCACCTGGCCTAAGGCCTCACTGGAAGGCTCCGGCATAATCTGGTACGAGTTTACGTGGGCACCCCAAGCGGGAGCAGCCATAGGTGACACGGTGGAGATCACCTCTTACGTCCAGGATGACGGCAAGAACGGAGAGGAACTAACGCCTAACGACAATTCGTTCAAGCAGAGCTTCACCTTTAGTGCTGCTAGGGACAAGTCAAAGACAGGCGAACCCGGTCAGACCACCGACAGCTCAACCAAACCATGGTGGGTCTTCGCCATTGGCCTGCTGGCGGTCATCGCCGTGGTCGGCATCGTGATCCTCTTGTTGACCCGGCGCCGCAAGACCAAAGAAGACGAACCCGGACTAGCTGAAACCCAGCAGCTAACACCTTAGGAAGCTGGCGTCCGCACCACCGTGCGTAGGAGCCTGTTGGACAACAGGCTCCCTAGCAGCCCCGCAAAATCTTCGGCCTGCGGCCGAATCTCTTGCGGGGGCCCCAGTATGAAAAACTCGGCTCATTCGTCAAGGTTCTGTTCACCTAGTAGAGCTAGAGCGCCCGGATCTCCCAGGTCGCCTGGTGGGTCTGGCCGGGCTCGAGCCAGATCAAGTCTTCGTGACTGTTGAACGCGTTGGGCGGGCAAGTCACTGGTTCAACTGCCAAACCCAGGCGGTCGTCATCGGCCAAGTGGTCGGCAGTATGGACATGAACCCACGGGCAGGACCGTCCCCAAGCCATGGCGACGCCAGTGCCAGAAGGGTCCTTCAACACGGCGGTCGCATGGCCGGATCCATCCCAGACCAGGTCGCTGAAGGCATTGTCGATCTTGGAATCGCCAAGGGGCCGGCCGGCCAGGAAGTCAAGGCTTCCCCCGGCGGCGGGCCGCTGTTCTCCCGGCAGAAGCCTGTCCCCTACCGTCTCAACAAAGCTCTGGGCGGGCAGAGTCAGTTCCCATTCATCGAGCCGCGATGGCCCAGCCACCAGATAGGGATGCACGCCGGTACCGTAGGGAGCGGTTGTGGAACCAACGTTGATGACTGAGACCTGCCAGGTTAGGCCTGTCAGGGTGTCCAGACGGTAACCCACTTCAATGGCCAGGCGGCAGGGGTAGCCTTCTTGCGCCTCAATTACTTGCATCATGGACACAGCGCTGGCGGAAGAGGAAGCGGCGGCGAAATCGAGCCACAGGGCCAGGCCGTCCCGCGCATGCCCATGAGCGGATTCGTTCAACGGCAGGCGTTGAACCGAATCCGACAGGACGTACCGGCCGTCAACTACACGGCCCGGCCAGGGGGCCAGCACCGCTCCGCGGAAGGACGGCCTGACCCTGTCCGCGGCGAATGGCACTATCAAGTCGCGGCCGTCGTACTGGAGCTTGCGGAGCGACGCGCCAACAGACGCGATGACGGCACGGTAGGGGCCGGCCCCAATGACGATCTGGTTGCCGCTGGCTGGACGGGGCATCGAAGGGCTCGGGTTCACCCGCCCATTGTTGCGCCCCGGGGGCCATGGGCGCACGCGCCGCCATGCTCCTGCCGGAGGATTTGCCTAATCTGGGGCAAAATTGGGATTTTGCGTGGGTATTGTTACACCGATTTGACCTGTTTGAGGTCTCAAATCCTGACATCTGGCCTTCAACCCGGCACCCGGGCAAGACCATGTGGCACCATGGAAAACGTGCTCAACGGCTGAGCGTGTGCCTTCCGGGTCTGGAACGCCAGGCAGGCGCCTTTCACAACGGATCGTCCGGCACGTACCTGCCGGTGAAGGGAAGTAGTTGTTATGGCAACCGTAACTTTCGATGGGGCTACCCGGATCTACCCGGGGAACGACAAGCCCTCGGTTGACCACCTTGACCTCCACATTGAAGACGGCGAGTTCCTTGTTCTAGTCGGCCCGTCCGGCTGCGGCAAGTCGACATCGCTGCGCATGCTGGCGGGCTTAGAGGAGGTCAACGACGGCCGGATTCTGATCGGTGACCGCGACGTCACCGATGTCCAGCCGAAGGACCGGGACATCGCCATGGTGTTCCAGAACTATGCCTTGTATCCCCACATGACCGTGGCGGACAACATGGGCTTCGCGCTGAAGATCGCCGGCATGCCGAAAGACGAGATCCGCCAGCGGGTCCAAGAGGCCGCCGAGATCCTCGACCTTGGGGAGTACTTGTCGCGCAAGCCAAAGGCCCTGTCCGGCGGCCAGCGCCAACGTGTGGCGATGGGACGGGCGATCGTCCGCCAGCCCCGCGTGTTCCTGATGGATGAACCACTGTCCAACCTTGATGCGAAACTGCGCGTTTCGACCCGCACTCAGATCGCTTCACTGCAACGGCGTCTTGGTGTAACCACCGTCTACGTCACGCATGATCAAACCGAGGCGCTGACCATGGGAGATCGGATCGCCGTCCTCAAAGACGGCCTGCTGCAGCAAGTCGGCTCGCCGTTGGTGCTGTACGACAAGCCAGCCAACGCCTTCGTGGCCACGTTCATTGGCTCACCGGCCATGAACATTGGGACCTTCCCGGTCAAAGATGGTGCTGTGCTGATTGGCGAGGCCTCGGTACCCTTGACCCGCGAGGTCCTGGATGCCATGGTCCCGGAGGATGAAGACCAGCTAACGGTCGGTTTCCGGCCAGAGAACCTTGACCTGACCACGGCTGAGACGCCCGGTGCTATCCCGGTAGAGATCGACATTGTTGAAGAACTCGGGTCGGACGCCTACGCCTATGGCACTCTCAAAGGTTCGGCGGAGCAGGCCAGCACGCTGCAAGGCGGTTCGTTGATCGCTCGGGTTGATCCCCGGTCGGTGCCGCGCAAGGGAGAGACCGTCTACCTGTCCATCCGCCCCGGTGAGCAGCACAACTTCTCCGCGTCAACCGGCGAGCGTATGCCGGATTGAGATTTCTCCCGGCCCCGCCGGCCGGGAGAATCGTGGACCGCCGTCTTGGGGGCATTTACAGGGCGGCGGTCCGCCCGTTTTCGGTGGCCGATGACGTCCGGCCGGCCGAGGTGGCCCTGGTTACCCTGGTCTGGCCCAGCCGTCAGGCATGAAAGTGAGTAGTACAAATATGGCCCAGGGCCTGACCATCACGGCGGTAACGCCCGATTCGGCGCTGTTCGACTTGCCTTGGCACTTGCCGCTGGCGAAATGGCCGGATGAAGTCGTGCTGGCCCTGCCTCGCGGCCTGTCCCGCCACGTGGTCCGGTTTGTACGGCTGTCCGGCTGCGTTCTGGCTGTCAAAGAGATCGCGTCCTACGCCGCCACCCGCGAGTATGCGCTGTTGAAGGATCTGGCCAACCTGGATGCGCCTTCGGTGGCTCCGGTGGCGGTGGTGGCCGGGCGGACCACCGCATCCGGCAAGCCGCTGGACGCGGCCCTGCTGACACAGCACCTCCAGTTCTCATTGCCGTACCGCGCGTTGTTCTCTTACCGACTGCGGCCGGACATGGCGACTCGCTTATTGGATGCTTTGGCGTTGCTGATAGTTCGGATGCATCTGCTGGGCTTCTACTGGGGGGACGTGTCGCTCTCCAACACTCTGTTCCGCCGGGATGCGAAGGAGTTTTCGGCTTATCTGGTGGACGCGGAGACCTCAGCTTTGTATGAGAAGCTGACGGACGGCCAGCGAGCCTATGACATTGACTTGGCCCGAACCAATGTGATTGGCGAGTTGATGGACTTAGAGGCCGGGGAAATGCTGGAGGACGAGCTTGACCCGGTGGCGATTGGCGATTTCTTGACTGAACGCTATGACCAGCTTTGGCGTGCCTTGACCGAGGAAGAGACCATCTCAGCCGATGCACGCTGGCGGCTGCAGGACCGCATTAACCGGCTCAACGATCTGGGTTTCGATGTCGCGGAAATGTCCATGACGACGGACCCAGATGGCACCACTTTGCACATCCGCCCGCAGGTGGTGGACGCCGGACACCACTCCCGCCGGCTCTTCCGCCTGACCGGTCTGGATGTCCAGGAGAACCAGGCCCGGCGCTTACTCAACGACCTTGACACCTACCGGGTCCATTCCGGCCAGGCCGGCACGGACGAGGACTTCGTGGCCCACGACTGGCTGACTCACGTGTTCGAGCCCGCCGTTCGCTCGGTGCCACGCGCCCTGCGCGGCAAACTCGAATTGCCCCAGATTTACCATGAGATTCTGGAGCACCGCTGGTTCATGTCTCAGCGCGAGTCCCGTTACGTCTCTCTGGAAGAGGCCGTCCAGAGCTATATCGACAACGTCCTGACCCACCGCCGCGACGAATCAGAACTGATCCTGGCGGACACGCTACAGTTGCCGGCCGTCGATGACGTGCCCATGAGTTAGCACCACCGGCCAGGCAATCCGGAGGGCTGGGCGGGGAACCCTATTTCCGGCGTTGTTTGGCGACCTCATATAGGACAATCCCGCCCGCTACCGCCGCGTTCAACGATTCGGTAGCGCCGTCCATCGGTATGGAGACCGTCAGATCGCAGGCCTGGCGGGTGAGCCGTGCCAGGCCCTTGCCTTCCGAACCGATCACCACCACGACGGGACCGGCGGCGAGGTCTATCCCGGCGGCATCGGCGGCGCCTTCCGCGTCCAGGCCAACCACGAACAGACCGGCCTGTTTGTACTCCTCCAGGGCGCGGACCAGGTTCGTGGCACGAGCTACCGGTACGCGAGCGGCCGCCCCGGCGGAGACCTTCCAGGCCGTGGCCCCCATCTGGGCGGAGCGGCGCAGGGGGATTAGGACACCGTGGGCGCCAAAGGCCGCCGCAGAACGCAGCACCGCGCCCAAGTTGTGCGGGTCGGTCACCTGATCCAGGGCGACAATCAGCGGTTGCTGGGCCGCTTCCTCTGCTAGATGAAGCAGGCCCGCCGGTTCGAGATACTCGTAAGGCGCCACCCGCAGCGCCACACCCTGGTGATTGGCCCCATTGGTCCGCTGGTCAAGCTCCGCCTTGGTCACTTGAGTTATCGCCAGACCGGCGGCGGCTGCCAGCTTAGCCGCTTCGCGCACGCGGTCATCGGTCGCCATCCCACCGGCCACTTCCAGACGCTGCGCCGGCACGGCGGCGCGCAGAGCCTCAAGGACGGCATTGCGGCCGGCCACATAATCCGCCGCTGCCTTACGGACTTTGCTGGGCCCGTGCGGCCGTCCCTGGCTCCGGCGATCACTGGCCGCCTTGCGCTTGGCGGCGGGATGATACGGGCGGTCAACAGCCTTGGGGGTTGGGCCCTTGCCTTCCAGAGCCCGCCGTCCTTGGCCGCCGGATCCGACCGTCGCGCCCTTCTTGCTTCCAGGTTTGCGCACGGCGCCTTTGCGCTTCGAGTTCCCAGGCATGGGCCCCAAGCTTACTTGGGTTGACCACGCGGCATGGCCGCTGCGGCGCGGCTCCGAGGCGACACGTCCCAGAGGCGGCGCGACTCCGCGCTCAACGCCCCCTTACAGATGGCGGCGGAAGAACTCTGCCGCCTCAACCAGGTCCCGCGAGCCGCCCCCCTCATGCCCGGCGAACGGCCAGACGCTGATTTCCTTTGGCCCGCCATAGGCGTTGTAGGCGCCAAAAGCCGTCGAGGCGGGCGTGATTGAGTCCGCCAAGCCCACCCCGAACCGGGCCGGAGCCCGGCACCGGCGGGCGAAATTCACGCCGTCAACATAGGACAACGTACGCCGCACGCAGACCTCATCATCTGGGCGGACCGCCAGGTAGGTGGCGATCTCTTGATAGGGCAACTGATCCGTCAACTCAACTCCGTGCATGATGTCCGTCATGAAGGGGCTCAGCACTACCGCCGCTTGGACCAAGTCAGGAACCAGGGCAGCAGCGGCCAACGCCGCGCCCCCACCCTGGGAACGACCGGCCACCCCAATCCGCGACGAATCAACCACGTCAAGTTTGGCGGCGGCCTCGACGGCACGGGCCGCGTCGGTGAATAGGCGGCCGTAATAGTAGGTCTCCGGCTCCATCACGCCTTTGGTGACGAACCCCGGAGTCATTGGGCCGGATCCGTGCGGATCCGCCGTGTCCCCAGGCGCCCAAGTAGCGCCCTGCCCGCGAGTATCCATCCGGAATTGGGCGAACCCGAACAGAGCCCAAGCGGGGTCATCGATGGGGAAGCCCCTCCCGCCACCATAACCACCGAATTGGACAATGCAGGGAAGCGGCGAAATGGGACCGGTGCGGGCGCCGTCCGGGCCGCCGGACGGCAAACGCAACCAGGCCTTGATTGGCTCACCGCCAAATCCGGGGAAGGTGACGTCATAGACCTCAATGCCGCTCAAGCCCAGATCCAGATGTTCCAGCACCGGCTGGCCGCCCGAAGCGCGCGATTCGCGCAAGGACACCTCCCAGAAGGCGCCAAAGTCAGCCGGATCAGGCACGTCCGCTTCATAGGCCCGCAATTCGGGCAAGGACAAGTCGCGGTTCATCAGACCAGGTTAGCCAGGCGGGCTAATTGCCGGTGGCGAACTCCCAACGCGGACCGCCAGGCGAGTCTTCAACCTGGATGCCGGCCGCTGCGAGCCGGTCCCGGATAGCATCCGCGGTCGCGAAATCGCGGGCCGTGCGGGCTGCCGCACGAGCCTCAAGCTGGCTCTCCACCAGGTCCCCCAGCGCGGATTCGGCTCGCGAAGAAGACTCCGCCGGATTCGCCCAGGTGTCCGCCAACGGATCCATCCCCAAGGCCGCCAACATGCCCCGGACCTCAAGTAACGCCGTCAGCGCCTCCTCATCCTGGTAATCCGACAGCGCCGTGTTGCCGCGCCGGACCGCGTCATGGATCTGGGCTAAGCCTCCGGCGGTGCCCAGGTCGTCATCCATCGCCGCGACGAACGCCGCGGGCAGCGCCAGGTCCTCGACTGGCTGCCCGGAACCGACACGTTCGCCGGCCCGGCGGACAAAGCCCACAATCCGCTCGCAGGCAGCCGCCGCCTCCGGCAAAGCCGAATCCGAAAGCTCCAGCGTGGAGCGGTAATGCGCGGCCGTCAGGACGTAGCGCAGAACCATCGGTTCGGCCTGTTTCAGCAGCTCAGAGGCCAGAAGGGTGTTACCTAACGACTTCGACATCTTGACTCCGGCCTGAGTTACGAAGGCGTTGTGGACCCAGTACCGGGCAAAACCGTAACCGGCCGCCCGCGACTGGGCCAATTCGTTCTCATGATGCGGGAAACGCAAGTCGATCCCGCCACCGTGGATGTCGAAGTCCTCCCCCAGGTAACGCAGGGCCATGGTGGAGCATTCGAGGTGCCATCCCGGCCGCCCCCTCCCCCAGGGGGTGTCCCACGAGGCGTCCGGCGGCTCGTCCACCTTGGCGGCCTTCCAGAGGGCGAAGTCATGCCGGTCACGCTTGTCCTGCGCCTCCGGCTCATCTTCGGACGACACCAGGTCCGCCAGACGCTGATGAGTCAGCGAACCGTAATCCGGATATGACCTGACGTCAAAGTAGACGTTGCCCGGATTGCCGGTGTAAGCGTGGCCACGAGCCATAAGGCGCGCGATGAACTCCACCATGTCCGGCACCACACCAGTCGCGCGGGGTTCATAAGTGGGCGCCCGGACGCCCAAAGCGTCATAGGCGGCGGTGAAAGCCCGCTCCCAGTGCCCAGCCCAGGCCCACCACGGTTGCCCAGCCTCGGCCGCCTTGGCCAGGATCTTGTCATCAATGTCGGTGACGTTGCGGATGAAGCGGACCTGGTTGCCGGAACGTTCCAGCCAGCGCCGCAGAACATCGAACACAACAGCCGGGCGCAGGTGCCCAATATGGGGGGCGCTTTGCACGGTGGCACCACATTGGTAGATTCCGACGTAGCCAGGCTTGAGGGGCTCAAACGGGCGAACAGTGCCAGTGGCGGAATCGTGCAGCGAAAGAGTCACTGGTTCAGATTACTGGGCCTGACGCAGCAGGCAGACGGCCAACGCCGCTAGCCCCTCACCCCGGCCGGTGAAACCCATCAAGTCGGTGGTGGTCGCGGTCAGCGTCACCGGCGCGCCCAAGACCTTGCCGATCTTTTCTTCTGCCTCTCGGCGCCGGCCCGCCAGCCGAGGCCGGTTGCCAATCACTTGGATAGCCGCGTTCTGAGCCACGAAACCCGCTCGGCGAACCAGCCGGACGGTCTCTTCTAGAAACGTCAGCGATGGCGCGCCCGCGTATTCAGGCCGGTCAGTCCCGAAGAGGTGTCCGATGTCGCCCAGGCCAGCCGCTGAGCCCAAAGCATCTACCAGCGCGTGGACCGCCACGTCGCCATCGGAGTGGCCGGCTAAGGCGGGTTCACCGGGCCAGTCAAGCAGTGCCAGGCGCAAAGGGCGCCCTGGGTCAACCAGGTTGCCTGATTGGCCTGGTTGGTCGAACTGGGCCGATTGGCGGGACTGGCTAGATTGGTCGGATTGACCGGACGGGCCAGTCGAGTAGCGGTGGGCGTCGAATCCCTGACCGACTCGCAAACCCATGTTAACCGTTGACCAGTTACTGGAGGGTTTCGGCTAAGACCTCGTCGAGGCGGACCTCAGCCGCGCCCTCGTCGATGCTCTCCGCTAACGCCAATTCAGACACCAAAATCTGGCGGGCACGGGCCAGCATTCGTTTCTCTCCGGCGCTCAGCCCGCGGTCAGAATCGCGGCGCGAAAGGTCACGAACGACCTCCGAAACCTTGATTACGTCCCCGGAGGCGATCTTCTCAACATTCGCCTTATAACGCCGTGACCAGTTAGTTGGTTCTTCACGCACATCCGCCTGAAGCACTTCGAAGACCCGTTCCAAACCATCGCGTCCGACCACGTCCCGGACTCCGACCAGCTCAACATTGTCGGCTGGGACCTCAATCGTCAGGTCTCCTTGGGTTACACGCAACTTCAGATAGAGCTTCTCTTCTCCCCTGATTGTGCGGATGCTTATCTCTTCGATGAGCGCGGCGCCGTGGTGCGGATATACCACGGTCTCTCCAACTGCGAATGCCATAGTTTGCGTCTGATCCCCTCTCGCGGCCAGCCAAGTTTAGCACGCCCAAGCCCTGGCCAAATCAGCGTCAGGAACATATCCGCTGGCCAGACGGTCAAAACCGGGCCGGGCCAGCCCCGCTAGGGAGCCGAAACCCGCAGGGAGGAGATCTCGCGGGATGATTCCGGGGTCCCCACGAAAGATCCGACCGTGGGGAGAAGATTCTGTGGGACCGTCCAGGAGACCCGCGCCGCGTGGGATGGTCTGGGCGGGTCCCCGGGCGTCATCCCCGCGGTCGAGTGCTTCACACCCCGGCGCCTCGACGTGCAGCACAGCGCCCCGCCCACACCGGGCCGGGCTGGCTCAGGCCTAGCCCCAACGGACCAACCGGCGGGTTAAGTGACTGAGCGGCCGGACGGGGACAAGCCCCGCCCGGCCGCCTGGACCAAACCCCCTGGAATTGGTCCGCTCTGTTACGCCTTACCCTGATTGGCCACTGCCTCAATGGCCGCCTTGGCGGCCTCTGGATCGAGGTAGGTGCCTCCCGCTTTGACTGGCTTCAAATCCTCATCCAGGTCATAGACCAGCGGAATCCCAGTCGGGATGTTCAGGGCGGCGATTGCCGAATCGGAAACGCCATCAAGGTGTTTCACAAGTGCCCGCAGCGAGTTGCCGTGGGCCGCGACCAGCACGGTTTTCCCCTTGACCAGATCCGGCACAATGGCGGCCCGCCAGTAGGGCAAAGCCCGTTCAAGCACATCTTTCAGTGCCTCACTGCGGACCACCGGAGCACCGGCATACCGGGGATCGCCATCCTGCGAGTACTGCGAACCGAGTTCGATTTCTGGCGGCGGCGTGTCATAAGACCGCCTCCAGACCATGAACTGCTCTTCGCCGTACTCGTCGCGGATCTGCGTCTTGTTCTTTCCTTGCAGCGCCCCGTAATGACGCTCGTTCAGCCGCCACGACCGCTTGACCGGTATCCATAACCGGTCAGCAGCGTCCAACGCCAAGTCAGCCGTGACGATCGCGCGGCGCAACAATGAAGTGTGCAAGATGTCTGGCGTCACACCAGCACCCGTCAGCAACTCCCCGCCACGGATGGCTTCCGCCCGCCCCTTTTCCGACAGTGGCACATCCACCCAGCCGGTAAACAGGTTCTTGGCGTTCCACTCGCTTTCGCCATGGCGCAGCAGTACGAGCTTGTACGGCATGGGCTTTCAGCCCTCCCGGTGCGCGCCGTAATAGGCATCACGAATTGGCGCTGGGATGCGGCCCCGGTCAGAGACTTCCATCCCTTGAGAGCGGGCCCAGGCGCGGATCTTAGCGATATCGCTGTCAACCACGCTGCGGCGCGGGCGACCACCGCCGCGGGCGGCGCGCGGGCCACGGGCGGGAAGCCGCCGGCCCGAATCAATCCACTGCCCCAAACTCCGGCGGAGTTCGTCAGCGTGGGGGTTGGTCAGGTCGATCTCATAGGTTACCCCGTCAAGCCCGAAGGTAACCGTTTCAGCGGCCTCCGAACCGTCGAGATCATCGACCAAGAGAACTTGCACACGTTGTGCCATTGCGGATCTCCAATCCTCTGAAAACTAGCTACACGGCAGCCGCCGTTAGCTATGGTGACGCAAGAAAGCATAACCTGAATTTGCCGAACCGTTATACGCCTGGTCCCGCCGGCCCGCGCGCCGCGCCCTAGCGCGGCCCGTCACCTGGTCCTTCTCCGCGGTCCCGCGCCGGGCCCGCTCAGGTCTGCGGCTTGACCAACGGGAAGAGAATTGTCTCGCGAATCCCCAACCCCGTCAGGGCCATCAGTAAGCGATCCATGCCCATGCCCATCCCGCCTGAAGGCGGCATTCCGTACTCCAACGCGGCGAGGAAATCCCCATCCAGGGTCATGGCCTCCGGATCGCCCGCGGCCCGGGCCAACGCCTGGGCTTCCAGGCGTTGGCGTTGGATCACCGGGTCCACCAGCTCCGAATAGCCGGTCCCTAACTCCATACCCCGGACGTACAAGTCCCACTTCTCAGCCAGCCCCGCCTCGCTGCGGTGATCGCGCGTCAGCGGGGATGTTTCTACTGGGAAGTCCATCACGAAGGTCGGCTCATGGAGCTTGTGGCCAACCAACTCCTCGAATAGTTCCTCGACCAGCCCACCGTGGGTCGCGGTCGCTGGATCGTAAACAACCTCCCTGGCCGCCGCGATCTCGCCCAAGCGGTCCAGCGGGGTGGACGGCGTGATTTCCTCGCCCAGAGCCTCGGACAGCGATCCATAAAGACTAATCCGGCGCCATTCCCCGCCAAAGTCATACACCTGACCGTCGTTCAGCGTAACTTGAGTCGACCCGGCGACCGCTAGGGCGGCATCGACCACGATTTGCTGGGTCAGATCCGCGATCGTGTTGTAGTCGCCGTACGCTTCGTAAACTTCCAGCGAGGTGAACTCTGGCGCATGCGAGGAATCGACGCCTTCGTTACGGAAGATCCGGCCGATCTCAAAGACCTTGTCGATCCCGCCAACCACCGCCCGCTTTAGGAACAGTTCCGTCGCGATCCGCATGTACAGCTCAATCCCGAAGGCGTTGATGTCAGTTGTGAACGGGCGAGCGGTTGCCCCACCGTAGATGGTCTGCAGAATCGGAGTCTCAATTTCGCTAAAGCCTCGATCCGTCAGGGTGCGCCGTACGGAGCTAATCAACGCCACCCGCTGGCGAGCTATCTGCCGCGCCGCCGGACGGACAATCAGATCAGCCGGGCGGTCACGCACCCGCGATTCATCCGACAATTCCGAATGCAATACCGGTAAAGGACGCAAAGCCTTCGCGGCTAGAGTCCAGCTATCCGCCAGAACACTCAATTCTCCCCGTTTTGACGCGATGACCCGCCCATGTACGAACAAATGGTCGCCCAAATCGACATCCGTCTTGAAGCGCTCAAGCCGCTCCGGGCCAACTTCCGCCAGCGAGATCATGGCCTGGAGCCGGTTACCCGGCCCATCTTGAAGAGTCACGAAGCAAAGCTTCCCGGTGTTGCGTATGAACACCACCCGGCCGGCCAAGCCCACTTTGGTATCCGTTTCCTGACCAGCTTCGAGATGCCCAAATTGGTCGCGGACGGCGGCGACCGTCGTGGTGATTGGCAAAACTGCCGGGTAAGCCTCCTCGCCGCGGTCCAAGATAGCGGCCCGCTTTGACCGGCGCACCTGGGATTGCTCAGAGACAGTTGGCGCGCTTGACGAAGACAGATTGGCCGGATTCACGCCACCCAGGTTACTCGATCATCCAGGACACCCCGGTATTGTCGATCAACCTGGTGTGCCCCACCCGCAAGGCCCCAATCAGGAGCGCTGGACGGCCATCCCAGGAGTCATCGAGGGGCATGAAAGTGGCCGGGTCAACCACCTCGAAATAGTCCGGCGCTTCGAGTCCGCCAGCCGGTCCCCCGGCCAGACCCGCCGCCCGGCGGGCGGCCTGGCGCACCTGGCAGGCTCCAGCCCCACCGCGGGCGGCCTCCCGGCCCGCGTCCAGGCCGCGCGGCAAAGCGAGCGCCTGCTCGCGCTCAGCGGCCGTCAGATACCGATTGCGACTGGACATAGCCAAGCCGTCAGCCTCCCGCCGGGTAGGCACGGCGATGACCTCCCACCCCAAGTCGAGGTCCTGGTTCATCTGCCGGATGACCGCGAGCTGCTGGGCATCCTTTTGCCCAAACACCGCCGCCGTGGCGACGGTGCGTGAGGCTAGCTTGTGAACCACCGTTGTGACGCCGGTGAAATGGCCAGGTCTGATGGCGCCCTCAAAGACCTGGCCTAGCGGTCCGGGATCAACCGTCACTCGCGGCTTCCCCCCGGGATACATGTCCCGAACACTGGGCGCGTACACCAAGTCGGCCCCAATGCCTTCCAGGGTCTCCAGATCCGCGTCAAGGGTTCGGGGGTAGGCCTCATAGTCTTCGGTTGGCCCGAATTGAAGCGGGTTGACGAAGATCGTCACAATCACCTGGCCCGCCGGCTCATGGCGCCGGGCGGCAGCTACCAGATCAAGATGGCCCTGATGCAAGGCTCCCATGGTCATCACAGCCACCCGTGGGCCCTCCTCCAGCGCCCCGGCCAGCGCCGACCGGTCCCGCACCAGTAGCGGCGAACTCATGCCCGCGGCTCCGGCGTGGACCCCGCCCTGTCACCCTGGCCAGCCCCACCCGACCGCCGCAGGGCCTTGATGCCTTCCTCGGCTTGAACTGGACTGATCCGCCCGGCCCGGGCGGCGGCCCGCAGCGTGGCGGCCGCCAACCGCCGGTAACTCGCTACTGTGTCCAAGGCGGCCCGGCCGGCGGAATCGACGGCCACGTCTGGGCCCACCAGCGCTCCCCGACCGGCCGCGTACTCACCCAGCGCGGCCATGTGAGCCTGGAGCGTCACGGCGTCCCCCCGCGAGGCCGGCCCGGTTAGGGCACCAATCCCCTGGCTCAGCGCCCCTTCCAGGGCGGCGCGCGTCAAGGGGCCCAATAGGCCAGCGGGATCATCAACACCAGCTTGGTCGAGGATGTCGAAAGCCTGGGTAATGACCGTGACCAAGTGATTGGCGGCGTGAGCCAAGGCAGCGTGGTAGGCCGCGCGCGCTCCGGCGGGCACCCGGAATGGGCGGCCACCCAGTTCGGCCACCAGCGCGTCCGCCAGCGGCGTGAGGCCGGGGGCGGCATCGACCGCGAACGGCACGTCCCGCAGCCGAGCCACGTCAAGGGAAGTACCCGTGAACGTCATCGCCGGGTGAATCGCCAGCGCGATCCCGCCGGCCCGACTGACCGGCTCGAGAGCCTCAACTCCGAAAGCCCCCGAGGCGTGCGCCACAATCTGTCCTGGCCGCCACTGGGCCGCCAGTTCTTCGGCCATCGCCGCGATCACGGAATCCGGGACGGTCAGGAGGACCAGACCGGCCCGGCGGACCACCTCAGCGGCGGGAACCACGGGCACACCAGGAAGGACTAGCCCAGCCCGTTCACGGCTGGCCTCAGACCGGGCGGCCACCGCCGCCACCGGGTGGTCAACCGCCACCAACGCTCCCGCTAGGGCGGATCCAACCCGGCCGAATCCGATCACTCCAGCCGGTAACGCGTCATCCACCATGAAGCCATTCAATCAGAACGCGGGCACGCCGGCCGCTCAGGCTGGACTGGAGTCAGGCTGATTAGCGTTGGAAGCCTCACCCGAAGAATCCTCCGGCGGCAGGCGGCAGAAACCCTCCGCGACGCGCCCAGCGGCAGCCAGCGCGGCGGCGGCCGCGAACGCGCCTAGATCCTGCCAGAGCCGGGACCAGGCCAGCGGCGAATGCAATTCGCCGACCGCCACCAGGGCGAACCCCAGATACACGCCGGCCAGGGTGGCGCCCGCCAGAGCACAAGACTTGGCCAGAGCCCAGACCGATGCCGCCCGCAACGGATCAACCCGCCGGCGTTTCCCTTTGACATATTGCCGGACGGGCCAGGCCGCAGCCAGAATCCCGGCCGCCGCCACCGCCAGCAGGCCGGCCACGGTCCACGGCACTGCCACCCGCTGCCAGAGCACATCAGTACCCAAGTCGACCACGATCACGGTCACCGCGGCAGCCGAGACAGCCACCACCAACTGCGTCCAGATCCTGGTTAGGTTCATACCTCTGCCGGGGCTGGCGTCACCCAGTACTCGCCCCTGCCGGAATCCTGCCTTGGAGAGTCAACCTCGCCGTTGGATATCAGACGAGGCATGGAGATAACTGATTGGGCCCCGCGCCCGGATTGTGGGGCGAACGATTCCGGCACCCCGGACCCGCCGGGCACGGAGGACATGGGGCTTGGCGATTGCGCGGCCATCTGTTCCATGCGCGTCGGCGCCCGGCCGGCCGGCCCCCGCCAATCAAGACCGCTTGGGGAGCCCTCATCGAACCGGTAACCATCAGCCGGCGCAGCTGGGCCAGGCGGACGGCTGGGGACGCCATTCCAGGATGCCCGGCCGTCGTAACGCGACTCGGCCGGGGCATCGGGCGGCATCACAGCGTAAGAAGGAGGCCTGGGAGTCTCCTGGCTGGGAGACCGGCGGTACGGCAGGTGCGACTCCGGCCCAGTCTCCAAGCGCGGGACAAAGACGGCCTCGGCCATTTCCTCGTCACCCAAGGCGAACGCCAGAGGCTGATAAGGCACGGCCTTGAGCGGCTCGTCCAGATCTTCGCTGCCCAGGCCCCGGAAGACGCTATGACCACGCCGTGCCTCATTGAAGAAGCCGGGCATGCCTGGGCCGTCAGCAGGATACTTCGACGGCGCAGGCAATGGCTCCATCAAGGGCGAAACCGCTCCGGATTCGGCCGAACGTCCGGGCCCAGCACCATAGGACCGTGCCGCTTCCGCCCGTGCTTGGGCCTTCCGCTTGTCCACAGGCGGACGGTCCCAATCTGGGGCCAACCAGCGGATACACCCCTGGTCGGGGGCGGCTTCCGCCAAGTCCGCGACTGGACCGCCGCCCAAGCCCGGCAGGAAAGCGCCGGGCGCCATCAACGACCACGGCACCAAAACGAAAGACCGCTCATGCGCCCGTGGGTGCGGCAAGGTCAGTTCCTCCTCATCCGCCAGCACCGTGTCATAAGCGATCAAATCAAGATCAAGGGTCCGCGGCCCCCAGCGCACACCTTGCTGACGCCCGTGCTTGTCCTCGATCCCCTGGAGTGTGCGCAGAAGCACCCGGGGAGCCAACCTGGTGCGGACATGCGCCACGGCGTTGAAGAAATCGGGCTGGTCTTTGTAACCGACCGGCGCCGTTCGAGCCAGCGGCGAGACAGCCACGACCTCAACACCCGGCTCTTCGCGGAGATCGGCCAACGCCGAACGCAAAGTGGCGAGCGCCTCCCCCAGATTGGCGCCCAGACCAATGATCGCGTCAGCCGGTTCATCCGGCACCTGATCAATCGTGGAAATCGGCCAATCGGAAGGCTCAGCGCGCCGCCGGCGGGCCGGTTCCAGGTACTGGGGTGAGCTGAACTGGTTGAACTCCATTGAGGCATCATTCAGCACTGGATAAGGCGATACGTCAGGCTGGAACACGTCCGGCCCCACGCCCGGCGCTCCCAGGCCACCGGCTTCAATTGCCCGGCCGGAGCCGCTGGGCAATTCGCCACCGAACAGCGGGCTGACCAGCCCGGCCCGCCGTTGGGCTTCGCCCACCGCCTCGAACATGGAGGAATCCACCGCCACAAAGGTCGAGTCATTCCAGCTATGCGCCGTCCGGCGCAGATGCACGGCGACATCCTTGATCTCTGCTCCCACCGCGGCGTTGGGCTTATGGATGGTCACTTCGACTACTTCGACGGTTTCGCTGTCAAGCACCACCTTGGCCACCCGGGCCGCCACCGATTCCAGCAGATTCAGGGCCGGACCGGACAGCACTTCGGCCGCCAGCCGGGCTACCCGAGCGTAGTCAACGGTGTGGGCCAGGTCATCGGAGTCTCCAGCGAGCTTAGTATCCAGGTGAAGCCGCAAATCGGCCTGGAAAATCTGGCCCGTACGACGCTCTTCGGGGAGCGCACCATGGAAACCGTAGGCGGTAATGCCATGCAGTTCGATCACGTCCAGCGCTTCGCCGGCTGACCCGAGCATCCAGTCCATTAGCTAATCATGCTCCCACTTAGGTGTTGAATGAAAGTCACAAAGGTACCTTCAAAGTACTACTTGGCCGCTTCTGGACAAATCGTGCTCTCTTATGGCCCCGATCACTCGCACGGCCGCGGCGTTCGCAGCGACCGCATGCACCCGCACACACCAGGCTCCTTGAGCCGCGGCGACGGTGGTGAGCGCCGCTGTCGCGGGATCCCGCCCGTCGGGGCCTGGCCCAACTCCCCCCGGGCCAGGGCTGGCGGAATCAAGGAAGCGCTTGCGTGACGCTCCCACCAGCAGCGGGAAGCCGAGTTCCCCCAGCCGGTCCAGGCTGGCCAACAATGGCCAGTTGGAAGCCCCTGTCTTGGCGAAGCCCAGGCCCGGATCGAGGACTATTCTGCTCGGATCGATGCCGGCTTCTTGGGCCGCCTCCGCCCGCCGCGACAATTCTGTGACTACTTCCGCGACCACATCGTCGTAGCGGTCCAGGCCGTCCATGCCGATGGAGTGACCACGCCAGTGGGTCAGCACCACCGGAACTCCCGCCGCTGCCACAGCGTTGAACATGTCCGGGTCCGCCAGGCCACCGGACACATCGTTGATCATGGCGGCGCCGGCCTGGACGGCGGCGCTGGCCACACTCGCCCGCATGGTGTCAACCGAAACCGTCACCGCCCGATCCGCCAGTTCCTTGACCACCGGAATGACCCGGCGCAGTTCTTCGCCTTCCTCCACCCGGGGCGCACCTGGCCGGGTGGATTCGCCGCCCACGTCGATCAAGTCGGCACCTTCCGCCAGCATTTGGTCGCAGTGATCCAGGGCAGCGACCAGCTCCATATACCGGCCGCCATCAGAGAAGGAATCTGGCGTGACGTTGCAAATTCCCATCACGGCCGTCCGGTCTAGCTCCGCCAAAGCCGGAGGCAGCGGACTGGGGCGACATGGCGGGGGGAAACTGGTCATCAGGGTAGGCCTTTCTAGTGGCTAATTAGCGACATCGCCTCAGCGCGGGTCGCTCCGGAACGCAGGAGTCCACGGACCGCTGAGGTCACGGTCTTCGAGCCGCCGGCCCGGACTCCCCGCATGGTCATACACAAATGCTCGGCCTCGACCACCACGATCACGCCGCGCGCGTCCAAGCCATCCATCAACGCATCGGCGATCTCACTAGTCAGCCGCTCCTGAACCTGCGGACGCCTCGAATAGGCGTCCACCAGCCGGGCCAGCTTCGACAGGCCAGTGATGTGACCGTCCGCCGCGGGGATGTAGCCCAAATGGGCCAGGCCGTGGAAGGGCAGCAGATGGTGTTCGCACATCGAATACACGGCCACATCTTTGACTAGGACGAACTCCTGGTGGCCCAGGTCGAACCGGGCTGCCAGCGGTTCGCGCGGATCGCGATGCATCCCAGAGAAGATTTCCTCCGCCGCCCGCGCCACCCGGGCCGGGGTTTCAGTTAGGCCCGCCCGGTCTGGGTCCTCGCCGATGCCGATCAAGAACTCCCGTATAGCCGCTTCGATACGGCCCCGGTCGAAGGCGCCAGGCTCAGCCATCACTACCCTCCGGCCCGTCTGGGGGCGGGCTGGAGGGACTGGCTGGGGAACTGGCGGCCGTGACGGCGGCATCCTCAGCCGAACCGACGGCATCGGCGGCTTTATCCCCGTTACGCGCCGGCATGTTGACCGGCGGGCGGAAGGAGACCGGCCGCTCTGAGGAACTGAGCCAAACCGAGCGTTCAGGCTGTTTGACTATCTGGCGGAAGATGACGGCCAGTTGGGACTCGTTCAACGTTTCCTTCTCCAGCAACTCCAGCACCAGGGCATCCAGAACGTCACGGTTGGCCTGCAAGATTTCCCACGCCTCTTGGTGGGCGTTCTCAATTAACTCCCTGACCTGGGCATCAATCTGGGCGGCGATCGCTTCCGAATAGTCCCGCTGATGGCCGTAGTCGCGGCCCAAGAAGACCTCTCCGTCAGCCTGGCCATAGCGGACCGAACCGAGGCCGGAACTCATGCCGTACTCCATGACCATCTTGCGGGCCGTGGCCGTGGCCTTCTCGATATCGTTCGAGGCGCCGGTAGACGGGTCGTGAAGGACCAGTTCTTCCGCTACGCGGCCACCCATGGAGTAAGCGAGCTGGTCCAGCAACTCGTTGCGGGTGACCGAATGCTTGTCACGAACCGGCATCACCATGGTGTACCCCAAGGCCCGGCCACGCGGCAAAATAGTCACCTTGGTGACCGGATCGGTATTGCGCAGCGCGGCCGCCACCACCGCGTGGCCACCCTCATGGTAAGCGGTGTTCTGCTTCTCTTCCTCGGTCATCATCATGGACACCCGCTGCGGTCCGGCCACCACCCGGTCAATCGCTTCATCGAGCGCATGATTGGCGATCTGCTTGACATCCTCGCGGGCGGTCAGCAGCGCCGCCTCGTTCAGCACGTTCGCCAAGTCCGCGCCAGTGAATCCAGGAGTGCGCTTGGCCACCTGAGCCAGGTCGACGTCCGGCGCCATTGGCTTGCCCTGAGCGTGGACTTTCAGGATCGCCAGGCGCCCTGGCTGATCCGGCGCACCGACTGTAATCTGGCGGTCGAACCGTCCGGGCCGCATCAAGGCCGGGTCAAGGATGTCTGGCCGGTTAGTGGCCGCGATCAAAATGACGTTGGTGCTGGCGTCGAAGCCATCCATCTCCACCAGCAACTGGTTGAGGGTTTGCTCGCGCTCATCGTGACCACCGCCCAGACCAGCGCCTCGATGACGACCCACCGCGTCGATCTCATCGACAAAAATGATCGCCGGAGCGTTGGCCTTCGCCTGTTCAAACAAGTCACGCACGCGGGAGGCGCCCACACCCACGAACATCTCCACGAAATCAGAGCCGGAGATGGAATAGAACGGCACGCCCGCCTCGCCAGCGACTGCCCTGGCCAGCAGCGTCTTGCCGGTGCCAGGCGGGCCGTACAACAACACGCCGCGCGGAATCTTGGCGCCAACGGCCTGGAACTTGTCCGGCTCCGCCAAGAACTCTTTGATCTCTTCGAGTTCTTCGACTGCCTCATTGACACCGGCCACGTCAGCGAAAGTCACCTTAGGCGACTCCTTGGAGACCAACTTGGCCTTCGACTTACCAAAGCTCAGCGGACCGCCCCGGCCGCCGCCCTGCATCTGGGACATCAACCACCAGAACAGGCCCAGGATCAACGCCATGGGGATCAGGGTCATCAGCAGAGACCCCCACCAGGACTGGGTGGGGACCTCGGAGTTGAAGCCTTCCTTTGGATCCGCCTCTTCAATCGCCTTGACCACAGCTGGCCCTTGCGGCGCCACGTAGAAGAACCGCACTAAAGTGCCCTTGTCCTTGAACGCCTTGGTCAGAGTCAGGTCAACACGTTGCTCACCATCTACGATCTTGACGGCCTTGACTTGGTCATCCGCCAGCAGCCGCAGACCCTGTGAGGTGTCAATCTCTTGCGGGCCGCCCCGGAACAGCGAACCCACCAGCAACCAGACGGCCACCAGCCCGAGCAGCAACCACAACATTGGCGCCCGGAAGAACGTTCTCTTGGTCTGTGTCTGTGCCACGTATCCGCTTTCTCCACTGTGTCTTTGCTATGCGATCTGGTCCGTCAGCCTCGCGGGCCCCGGCTTTGGTGGCGTGCGACCCACGTTGTCTCCACCGGCGCCCCACCGCTCATAGTCACTGATAGGCATGTGGCGCTAGGGTACCCACGAATGGCAAGTTGCGGTAGTGCTCGGCGAAGTCCAACCCATAGCCCACCACAAACTCGTTCGGTATGTCGAATCCGACGTACCGAACTGGCACCTCGACCTTGGCCGCGGCAGGCTTGCGCAGCATGGCAGCGACTTCGACTGAGTTCGCGCCGCGCGACCGCAAATTGGCCAATAGCCAGGATAACGTCAACCCGGAGTCAACCACGTCCTCCACGATGAGGACATCGCGTCCGTGAATGTCCGTGTCCAGATCCTTCAGAATCCGCACCACACCGGAGGACTTGGTCCCTGAACCATAGGATGACACCGCCATCCAGTCCATGGTCAACTTCGTATGGAGCTTGCGGGACAGGTCTCCCATCACCATCACCGCGCCTTTCAGCACGCCAATCAGCAGCAGGTCACGTCCGGCGTAGTCGGCATCAATTTGGGCGGCCATTTGGTCCAACCGGGCGTCGATCTCCTCGCTGGTCAGCAGTACGTTCTGGAGATCAGAACCGATATCTTGGGCATCCACCTAAGCCTCCTTGGGGGAACTGCCGGGGGTTGACATTGCGCGAAGCTCAAGCTTGCCACATTTGCGGCCGGCTTGGATTCGGCCAGCCAAGTAGACCTCTCCTTGGCCGTGCCAGTCCGCGATCAACCGATCCACCGCCTCGATTTGGGAAGCGTTGAGGCCACCCGGATCAGCTCCGGCCGCCACCGCGGCCCGGTGGATGGCGCGGGTCCTAACCGCTGGGTGGGCCGCCGCCAGCGTGGCGGCGTCCAGCGCCAAGGCCGAGCCAGGTCCCGTGGGGGTCCGCACCTGGGCGCGCTCCAGCAGCGCGGCCGCCTGAGCGTTCAAGTAATCGAGGTCTTGGGCCAGAAAGGCGGCGGTCCGGGCCAGCGCCTTGGCGAAACCTGGCCCCAGAATGGCCTTAGCCGTTGGAACTAATTGGGCCCGCACCAAGCTCCTGGTCGAATCGTAGGGCCCACCGGGAAAGTTGGTGGGATCCTGCCAGGCCTTCAAGCCGGTGCTGGCCATGATCGCCTCAGTCTGGACCCGGGTTAGCTCCAGCCATGGCCTGATGAAGACCCCCCGACGCGGCGCCATGGCCGTCAGGGCCGTCATGCCCGAGCCTCTGGCCATGGCCAGCAGCACGGTTTCAGCCTGATCATCAAGGGTGTGGGCCAGCAGCACTGCCGCCGCGCCGTGGCGGCCGGCGGCCTCCTCCAGGGCTTCATAACGGGCCTGACGGGCCGCCGCCTCAACACCTTCCCCAGATTTCAGCCCAACCTCCACGCCAATGACCTCCACAGGGTCCAGCCCCAGCTCCCGGCATTGATCCTGGGCCCGGCGGGCCACCGCCGACGAGCCGGCCAGCAGGCCGTGGTCAATCACTGTGGCACCGGCCCGCCATCCCCGCCGTGGCGCCTCAAACGCCGTCACCGCCGCCAGGGCCAGTGAATCGGTGCCGCCTGAACAAGCCACCAATACCGTGTCGCCCGCGGTCTTGGCGTCGCCCGCCACGGCCTGGACACCAGGCATGTCCCGGACAATCGCCGGGGCACGAGCGCTGGCCGTGTCCTGGGCGCCGGCCACGCCGGCGCTGAGCTGGGCCAGGGCCCGCCGGACGGCCAGGCGCCCAGCGGCCACCGCCGGGTCAAGCCTGGCCATAACTAGAGACCTTGGCCAAGGCGCCTGGTCCAAACCGCCGGATCATCCATTTCCACCGCTGTCGGCAGGGCCTCAACCGATTTGAAGACCGCGTTGAAGCCTTCATGGCCCAGTTCAGCCAGTCCGGCGCGGACAAAGGCCGCGCCTTGAACATACTGGGCGGTCTTAGCTTCGATTCCGGCCAAGCGACGCAACGCCCGCTCCAGGCGACCGCTGGCCAGCCGGCGGGCCTCGAACCGGGGCCGGAGCTGCTCCAAGGTCTTGACGGCCTTGGGGCCGACTGCATCCATGATCACGTCCGCATGGCCTTCCAGCAGCGACATGGCGGCTGTCAATTCGGCCAGAATCCGGGACTGCTCAGGGCTCAGAAGGCGGGCGGCAGCATTGGACGGAGCATCATCCGCGAACAACTCCGGCAGTCTTCTGACGGCGTCTACAAGGTTGCCGGCGCTAGCTGATTCGTCATCGGCGGCGATCAGAGCGTCAAGGCGCCCCCGGATCCAACCCGCCAGCCACGGCGCAGCGGCGAACTGGACAGCGTGAGTGACCTCATGCAGGGCCACCCAAAGATGGAAATCGCGCGGGTCAGCCTCAGTCTCCCGCTCAAAGCGGGCGATGTTAGGCGCGACCAGAACTATCCTTCCTGGCACTCCCCGGCGCGAAACGTAGAACGGGTCGTAATGGCCCAGTACGCGGCGGCCCAACAACCCGGTCAAGGCCCCTAGCTGGACGCCGGCCGTCTGCTGGCCCAGCCAGGACATCTCTTCTTGATCCCACATTGGGCCGGTCATGGCGATGGCCGTATTGACTAGGCCTCGCACTAGGCCCCGCCGGTCCACCACCAAGGTCTCGGTCGCGGCGGCGGTCTTAGCTGCGGCATCCAGTCCTGTAATCTCGGCCACGTACCCGAAGGCCTTGCCGGCCTGATTGCGCAGGTCAGCCACCAGGTGAATGCCCTCAGCGGCGGTTATGGCCGGCCCCGGCCTGGCGGCCAGCGTGCCAATCCGGTTGGCCAGAGCGGAGTTAATACCTGCGGTCACGCCGTCAACCTTAGTGTTCTGGGCCTTTACCAGGCTCATTCCCGGTCCGGCGGAGTCCGTTCCGCGGGCACCACTGGGCCAGGTTCGGCCGGACGGTCTCTGTCCCTGCACAGATCACGATGCCGCCGGGGCCAGGTTCGGCCAGACGGTCGCTGTCCGCGGGTGGTTGACCGATGCCGTCGGGTCAGTACTCCCCGACCGCCTTGGCGTCTTCCGCGCGCGCGATTGAGGCGATGATTTCAGCTTCCGCCCCGGCCCGGTCGGTCCAGTGAGAACCCTCCACCGATTTGCCCGGCTCAAGGTCCTTGTAGATCTCGAAGAAGTGCTGGACCTCCAAACGATGAAACTCCGACACGTCATCAATGTCCAAGCGCCACGATGACCGGGTGTCATGCGCCGGTACGCACAGGACTTTGTCGTCGCCGCCCGCCTCATCCCTCATCCGGAACATGCCAAGAGCCCGGCAACGGATTAGGCAGCCAGGAAAGGTGGGCTCATCGAGCAAGACCAAAGCGTCCAGGGGATCGCCGTCCTCCCCCAGGGTGCCCTCCACGTAGCCGTAATCATCGGGGTAGCGGGTGGCCGTGAAGAGCATCCGGTCCAGTCGGATGCGGCCGGTGTGGTGATCCAGCTCGTATTTGTTGCGTGAACCCTTGGGAATCTCAATGGTGACATCGAACTCGAGCGGATGCTCACCCTTGGCGTCGAAATGCTCGGTCCGGAGAGCTGGTTGGTAACTAGGTTTTGACACTGCGGGACCCTCATCGTTGTAGGGACAATGGTTTCGATTGTCTAGTCTGGCCTATGTGAACGGGCAGGCGAAATCGCGGCGCCACCGCCGGCGGACCTTAACGGCGGTCACCTCGGCTTTGGCCGCCGCGGTTGGCCTGTCCCTGCCCAGCATCACAGCCGTGGAGGCCGCACCGGGCGGCGGAACCCTGGAACCCCAGGTGCTGACAGTGGCCGAGCCTCTAGATCCCTCCGCCCCTACGCCCTCCCAGACCCAGATCGCAGCTCTGGCCGCCGCTCACCTGGACGCCGCCCATGTTGGCGCAGCCAGTGTCTCGGTGCGGGACCTGACCAGCCAGAATGAGCTATTCGCCGCCAATCCTTCCGGGAGCCTAGCGCCCGCCTCGACCCTGAAAATACTCACCGCCACCGCCGCGCTGGAAGTCATGGGGCCGGGCACCACCCTGACCACCACCGCGGTCTTCGCCCGGAAGGATTCAACCAGTGGGACGGTCACACTGGTAGCCGGTGGTGACACCATGCTGGCGCCCAGACAGGGGCTACCTGGCCAAGTCATGGGCCGAGCCGGAATTGGCGATCTAGCCTGGCAAGCCGCCGTGGAACTGCGCCGCCAAGGCACGGAGACAGTCCGGGTCCAATTGGATGACAAGATCTTCTCCGGCCCGGCGGTCCACGCCGATTGGGGATGGTCCTCCACCACCACCTGGGGCGCCCCAACCGCCCCCCTCGCCATCATGGGCGGACGGGCCGGCAACGCCTTTGACGGCAAGACCTACGTGGCGGATCCGGCGCTGACCGCCGCCGGACAATTCAGCCGGCTACTGGCCCAGTACGGCCGCGACGCGTCACTGGGACTGCCGCTGCTGGCCGTCACCGGCCAAGTGTCACGCTCTGGCGCCCCGCCGGGCGCCAAACAGATCGCGGTGGTTGAATCAGCCCCAGTCCGCGACTTGGTAACTCACCTGTTGAGGGAATCTGACAACACGGCATCGGAAGCGCTTGGCCGGATGACCGCGGTCACGGCGGGACAGCCCGGCAGCTTCACTGGCTGCACTACGACGGTCCGCCAGGCCCTAACCGACCTGGGCGTACCCACGACGGGCCTGGTCATGGACGATTGTTCTGGCCTCAGCCACAGTTCGGCCGTCAGCGCCGCGACCCTGACAGCCACGTTGGGGCTGGCCGCCCGGCCGGACGCGGGCGAATTGGGGACGGTTTCGCGGTCATTGCCAGTCGGCGGCCTTCAGGGCACGTTGACGAGCCGTTTCAATGAGACGGCCGCCGCCGGTAACGTCCGAGCCAAGACCGGAACGCTGACTGGGGTGACCTCCCTGGCCGGAATTGTCCAAACGACCTCCGGGCGGGCCCTGATCTTCGCGGTGGTGGCCAATCCTGGCACGTCGATCTGGACCGATTCGGCCCGGGCTTCGATAGACCGGTTCGTCACCGGGCTGGCTGGGCTGGCCTGAGACTCCCCCCTGGTCCTGCGGCCCGGAGGGCCTGGCGGACCCGACGGCTCGCTTCAGAAGTCAGTAGCGTCCGGCGTACTGGACTGTGCCGGACCAGCGCACCGGGATTTCGGTGACGTTGTATCCCGAACGCGGCGCCTCGATCATCATGCCGTTGCCGGAATACATGGCGACGTGGTGGATCGGGTCGGAACCCGTCTTCCAGAAGATCAGGTCTCCCGGGCGCATTGAGGAATAGGGGATCTTCTGAGCTAGGGAGTACTGATCGGCGGCCACCCGGGGAATGGACTTGCCGCCACCGTTCTTCCAGGCCTGCTGCGTCAGCCCAGAACAGTCGAAGGACGAGGGCCCCGTCCCTCCCCAGGCATAAGGCTTGCCAATCTGGGCCCGGGCCCAGGCCACAGCGGCCTGCCCAGCCGCCTCTGACCCGCCACCTGAGGGCGGCGCCGGCGGGGTCGTTCCGCCACCACCGCTGCCACCGCCGCCACCGCTGCCGCCACTGCCACCGCCGGTCGAGGGCGGATTGACCGTTCCGCCCCCGGTTGACGGCTGGCTACCGCCGCCTTGACTGGGCCGCTGCGCCGCTTGGCGGGCGGCCTCATTAGCGGCGGCTTGGCGCCGCTGTTCAGCAGCGGCCTCCGCGGCGACGGTCGTATTCCTCTTCTGTGCCAGGACCTGAAGCAGTTCCTGATGATTGGTTTCGGCTTCGGCATGAGCCTGCACCGCCGCGTCGCTGGCCTTCTGAGCGGCGTTGGCCTTTTTCTCCGCCGCGTCCGATTTTTCGGCTCGCAGTTCGACCGCCCGCTTCGAACGGATCCCAGCTTGATCGGCGGCCTGCTTGGCCAGAGCGTATTTGGAGGCGGCCCGGTCAGCGGTCGACCCGACCACGAACAGCATGGCGCTCTTGTCCATCGCCTCTTCGATTCCATCTGAACCGAGTAGTGGGCTGATGGTTGAGATTTCGGTGCCGGATTGGGCGTTCATTAGCGCCACTCTGGCCATGGCGCCGCGGGCCTGGCTTAGGGCGGCCTGTGAGCTTTCGGCCTGTTCGCGGGCTTGTTCAACTGCTTCGTTGGCGGCGGCCAATTCTTCCTGGGCCTTGTTGTAGGCCTCCGCGGCCACACCGGCCCGCTGTTCGGCCTCTTCAGCTTGCGTCCCGAGCGAGGACAGCATCGCCTCGACTTCCGCGACGGATGCCCTGGCTAGTGCCTCTTGCCGCTTGGCTTCTTCGACTGCCGCGTCTGACCCCGGCGGGGGTGAGGGGTCAGCGGAAGCTGGCGTGGTCACCAGGGCGGCTGCCACCAAGGCAGCGGCTACCCACCAACCCTTGCCGCGCCGCAATCCGGGCGAATGACTCATCGAACGGTCCTAACCGCGCCCGGCCAGCGATCTGACCTTGGACGCTATTTGGGAAGAGGCCAACGCGTCCAGAGTACCTCACGAACCACACAAGTCACATTTCCATCAGGTCCAACTTCTCACAATCCGGCCACAGTGGCCGTCTACTGCCGGGGGGATGTCCACCGCCCACCCCGCCGCGCCGCCGAGGTTTGACGTAGGCGCAGGCGGAGCTGGGCTGCCGGTGACCTTGGATCGGAAATTGCCGATCCGCGGATCAAACTGGGGTTGATCGCCACGGGTGTCACAGTTCGTGTCTTTTCCACACCGGGTGAGGCGACCACTGTCACGGTTCGTGTCTTTTCGGATTGGTGCCCTCAGAAGGGCACGGCGGTGACCTGGGCTTTCAGCGAGTGCGAGGCGGAGCCATCAAGGAAGAAAAGCACCAAACGTGACAGTCGCCAACCGCAGGCGGTTGGAAAAAGCCAAAAGCGTGGATGTCACGGCGAATACGCCCCTCGCAGGCGCCCAGGCGCCGAGGCGCCGAGGCGCCCTAGATCACTCAGGCAGCGAGGCCGCTGCGAGGTCCACGCCCAAGGTCTGGGCCAGACGTTCAACATGCCCGGCGGCCTGAACCCAGTATTCAGCGGCCTCGATTTGATCATCCTCGCCAATCACGAAGGTCGACCGGATAACGCCAATAGTCTTGCGGCCATAGGCCTGCTTTTCTCCCCAGGCCCCATAAGCCTCCAGAACTTTGTGCCCCGGGTCAGACACCAGTTCGAAGGGCAGCTTCATCTTCTCAGCGAAGGAAGCACTCCTCTCCACCGTGTCCGGGGAAAGCCCCAGAATTGTGTATCCGGCTTGTTCAAACGCGTCCTCCGCGTCGCGGAAATCCTGCGCCTCAAGTGAACATCCGGGAGTAAAAGCCGCCGGATAGACGTAGAGAATGACCTTGCGGCCCTTCAGGTTCGACAAAGTCAGCGAGTCGCCGTCGTTGGTGTCGAGGGTGAAATCGGGGGCGCGGTCCCCCGCCTTGAGTTCCGTCATCGGATCTCCTCCTTGCTTCGTCTGGACTGTGACGAGGTAGGTTGATTCTGCCCAAAGGTCATGCGTTTTAGCCGGCCGCCGCTACGGCCAGCTTCAGTAATTGTCCCTAACCGGGCAGGACTTCCCCAGGGGCACCAGCCGCGCCTCGGGGCAGAAACACCCACGAGTAGCCGATCATCTCACTATGTGGACAGGACTTCCCAAAGGGCGGTGCCGCAGCTTAGTGTGGGCGCATGCAAACTCGTCGAATGTGTCGCTGAAGCTCCAGCGCACGTTCGACCTGCCTTGATCTAGGCATCTAGGCGCTGGGCGCCAATCCACCGTTCTTCCATGGACTTGGTGGTGCGCGCCCAAACTCCCGGCCGTGCGCGGGCCTGAAGACCGGCCCCAAGAAACCCCAAGACCACACATCCACAAACCCCACAGCCACCAAGCCAGGAGAACAAAATGAGCCAGAACTGGTCCTTTGAAACCAAACAAATCCATGCCGGGCAAGTCCCGGACCCAGGCACCGGCGCCCGCGCCCTGCCGATCTTCCAGACCACCTCTTACGTCTTTCCCACTGCCCAAACCGCCGCCGCCCGCTTCGCGCTGCAGGAACTAGGCCCCATCTACACCCGCCTGACGAATCCAACCCAAGAGGTGGTTGAGAATCGGATCGCCGCCCTGGAAGGCGGCGTGGGCGGGCTGCTGACCGCATCCGGAGCCAGCGCCACCACCCTCGCGATCCTCAACATCGCTGGGACCGGCGACCACATTGTGTCCGCCGCGTCGCTTTACGGCGGCACGTATTCGCTCTTCGCCAACACCTTGACGCGCTTCGGCATTGAGACGACCTTCGTTTCCGACCCAACCAACCTGGACGAATGGCGCCAAGCCATCCGCCCCAACACCAAGCTGCTGTTTGGCGAGACCATCCCCAACCCGAAGACAGACGTGCTGGACATAGAAGGCGTCGCCGCGGTGGCGCACGCCGCCGGACTGCCCCTGCTGGTGGACAACACCGTCGCCACGCCGTACTTGATCAATCCCATTGAGTGGGGCGCTGACGTTGTCATTCATTCGGCGACCAAGTACTTGGGCGGTCACGGCAACTCAATCGGTGGAGTGATAGTAGACGCGGGCAACTTCGACTACGCCGCTTCCGGCAAGTACCCGGGCTTCACCACTCCCGATCCGGCCTACAACGGCCTCGTCTTCGGTGAGGTCTTTGGCCCCGGGGGCGTCTTTGGCGTCAACCTGTCCTACATCCTGAAGGTCCGCGCCCAACTCCTCCGCGACATCGGGCCTGCCATCTCCCCGTTCAATGCCTTCCTGCTGGCCCAAGGGATAGAGACCCTGTCGTTGCGGATCGAACGGCACATTGCCAACGCCTCGCGGGTGGCCCAGTGGTTGGAGGCGCACGATGCCGTCAAGCGGGTTCACTACGCCGGCCTCGATTCGAGCCCCTACCGCCAATTGGCGCAAAAATACGCTCCGCGAGGGCCGGGCGCCGTGCTCGCCTTTGAGATCGGTGGCGGCGCCGAAGCGGGCCAAGCCTTCGTGTCAGCGCTCAAACTGCACTCGAATGTGGCTAACATCGGTGACGTGCGCTCTTTGGTGATCCATCCGGCTTCCACTACTCACTCCCAACTCAGCGCCGAGGAGCAGGCCCTGTCCGCCGTCACCCCCGGCCTGGTCCGCCTGTCCGTTGGGCTGGAGGGAATTGATGACATCCTGGCGGATCTTGAACTGGGCTTCGCCGCCGCCCGCCAGATCACTTCGACTCCGGCCCCCGCGACGGCATGACCGTGGCCGCGGTGGGCACCAGCTCGCTTGAGCCGGGCTTCGAGGGGCGAGCGCCCCTCCCCGGCCAGTTGGTGCCCGCCACGGGCGCTTGGCGCGAGGGCGGCCCAGCCGGGCGCCGCTGTTTCTGCCGGATCGGCCTGTTTGAACCGGAACGCGGTGGCCAGATTGACTTGACCGTCGCTTACGAGACTTGGGGCCGCCTCAACGCCGCCGGAGATAACGCGGTCCTGGTGCTGCACGCGCTGACTGGCGATTCGCATATCCGTGGAACGGCCGGCCCCGGCCATCCGACGGCCGGTTGGTGGACGGATCTGATTGGTCCCGGCGCACCAGTCGACACAGACAAATACTTCGTGATCGCACCGAACGTCCTAGGCGGCTGCCAGGGCACCACTGGCCCGGCCTCACTGGCCTGGCCCAGCCAGCTAGACAGGACCAACCAGCGGGGCGGGTCCGCCCGGTTAGACGGGCTGAGCGGCCCGCCGCGCCCATACGGGCCCCGCTTCCCTTATATAACTGTCCGCGACCAAGTGCGCGCCGAGGCCGCCTTGGCGGATTCCCTTGGGATCAATCAGTTCGCCCTAGTCATAGGCGGCTCAATGGGCGGAATGCGGGTACTCGAATGGGCCATTATGGCCCCTGAACGGGTCGCCCGAATCGCCCCAATCGCTACCACTGCCAAGTCCACGGCTGATCAGATCGCCTGGGCTCACGCCCAAACCAGCGCTATCCGCAATGACCCTTTCTTCTTGGGCGGGGATTACTACGACCAGCCGGACGGCCAAGGACCGCATACCGGTTTAGGGATCGCCCGGCAAATAGCCCACACCACCTACCGGTCAGCTAACGAGCTTGAGGGGCGCTTTGGTGCTGACCCGCAAGCCGGTGAGGAACCGTTAGGCGGCGGTGGCCGCTACGCGGTCGCTTCCTACCTTGAACACCACGCCGCCAAACTCGCATTGCGCTTCGACGCCAACTCATACATTGTGCTGACCGAGGCCCTCTGCGCCCATGACGTGGGCCGCGACCGAGGCGGCGTGGCCGTCGCCTTGAGCCAGGTGCGGGCCCGCGCCCTAGTGGTGGCCGTGGATTCGGACCGCCTTTACCTACCCCGCGAATCGACTGAGCTGGCCAACCTGATCCCCACCGCTGGCGATGTCCATCTGGTCCACTCTGATTATGGCCATGACGGTTTCCTGATTGAATTCGCCCAGCTCGGTCCGGCGGTGCGCGGTTTTCTCGAATCTCCCCCGCGTTGAGAACACTGTGAGCCAGGAGGCCTAGCCAAAAGCCAGCCGCCTACCGGGCAGATTCGCGCAAAGGAACGCCATTCGGCGTCTGCGGCTGGTAGCCTTCAAATCGGTGGTTTGAGCACCCCGTTTAGGATTGCCTGCCGCCGCTGTCGCGGATTAGGAAAGCGGGTTTTACCGCTGCCCGAGCCGCGTACGGCAGGAACCAGATCCGGCAAGGCGGGAGCGGGAGGATGAGCGGACCCAAGGGGTACCACTGGATTGTGTTGTCCGCGCCCGAACTGATCCACCAAGAAGCCATGCGTACCCGGGCCCGTTGTCTGGCCTTGCGCGACAAACTGGCCGGACAGCTAGCTGTCCTGAGTGAGAATCTGACCGTACCGGTGGCTCCCGCCGGAGAGAGCTTGGCGGAGATGCGGGCTTGGGAGTCCGCCTTGACCGAAGCCAACACGCACGCCACCCAGCTAACTGAAGCCAGCCGCGCCCGGCACCACTTGGCGCTGGCCGCGAACACCGTCGGGGCGGCCCTGCAAATACCGTTGGCTTTGGGCCTGGGAGAGCGCCAAGCGAACACCGCCGATGCCGCCCTAAACGTCACCGTCACCACCGCACCTTCCGGGGAACCCACCGTGGACCCCAGAGTAGAACTCGCCACCCGGCTTCAGCGGGCGCTCATCACGGCCAGTGGGCTGGAAGACCCTGAACTGATCGAGGCCGTGGCGGGCCGTGCCCGCGACCTCGCTAACGCCGGCCCCCGCCCTGACACCGAAGCTCAGTTGCTGATCTTTGAGGCTTCCATCACCGATCAGCTCAAGGCCCAGGCCCGCCGGAATGGCATCCGGGCGGAGGCTGAAAGAATAGTCTTGCGAATCGCTCACATGGATGGGCCCGCTGTCGAGTCGCTCCGCCAGATGGCCGGCGGCGCCGCCACCCCGGCGGCGCTCGAATCCCTCCGCTCCCAAGTCACCGACTGGCTGGAGGCCGAACGCGTCCAGGCTGAGACGGACTACACCAGTCAGTGTTTAGCCCAGATCCTGACAGAGATGGGATACCAAGTTGGAGGACCGCTACAGGCCATTGGTCAGCCCTCCAGCCCGCCGAATACTCGTCACATGTTTGACGCCCAACGTGCCGATCTGCCTGGCCATTTCCTCCGCCTCCAGGTCTCTGACCAGGGAAAATTCTTTAGTCGCGTATTCGCTTCAAACCATGCCCCAGGCCCGTCGGGTCCATCTGCCGAACTCGCCACCTGCGCCGACGTAATGAACCTCCCGGTGGCCTTAGCGGCCCGCGGAATTGAGGCGAAGTTGGAATTCGCCCGCCAGCCTGGCACTGTGGACACGCATGGAGCCGCCCAAGCCACCGCCCAGCCCGGCGGTCAAAAACGGAAAGCCGGTGCGCGTCATCGGCCATCCGAAGCCCTTGAACAGTCGCAGGAGATGCCTTAAGCCATGACTTTGCAACCGCCAACTGTCCAGCCTAGGCAGGCCGGAGAGCCACCAGCCCCAGGGCAACGGCCCGCCCCCTCGCTGCCTTCGCACCCCTCAAACCCATCCGCCCGAACGGCCAGCGCCGTCTTCGATTCCCGGGCCCGGTCCACGCCCCTATGGTTGCGTTCCATCCACGCCGGCCTGTCTGCTACGGCCTTGTTTGTGCTTCATGGCGGCATCCGCGACATCCACTTGGTTGACGGCGAGAGTGGCCCCACTGTTGACACCTTGACCGCGATCGGCCGGGTGCTGGCGGCCAACGGCTTTGACGGCATCCTGGTCTATGACCTACTGGACGGATTGCGTCTGATACGCCTCAGCGACCGGCTTACCCCGGAGGAGATCTCGGGGCAGTTCGCCGCCGGCCTGGGGGCGGGCCTGGACGCGATCGATTGCGCCGATTTCACCAGCCTGGACCGTATCTGCGCCTGGGTGACCAGCGCCCGCAAGCCCCGGGCGGACGATGACGCCCGGCTGGCCCTGGTGGTTGACTACGCCTCCCAGTTGACTGATTCCGCCAAGCCAGAAGGCTCGTTACAGCGAGCCATGCTGGCCTCGCTGAAGGCCGCGAACCGTTCGCATGAGCCTGGCCACACGTTCTTCCACGCTTCCTTCCGCCGCTCCTCGCTCAAACATCCAATCATCTGGCTGGCGGATCAAGCGTCTGATCTGCCGCCCTGGATGTGCCGGGGAGATGCCATCCGGGAGGTCGCCATCCCGGTGCCAGACCTGGACACGCGGTGGCGGCTGGCCAGCGCGCTGGTGGCCGCCCAGGGCGCCTCTGGCCATGCCCGGCAGCAGGTCGAACGGTTGGTGGCCGCCACTGAGGGCCTGACTCTTAAGGGCATGGTCGAAATAGTCCAGTTCGCTTTGGCCGCGGGCGGCCTGGAGGGCGGCATTGAGGAAGCCGCCCACACTTACCGACTGGGCATTTCGGAAAATCCCTGGCAAGGCGAGGCCTTGCGGGAACGGATCATGGATGGCCAAGCCACCTTAGAAAGACGGGTAAAGGGCCAACCGCGGGCTGTCCGAAGAGCCCTTGATCTGGTGATGCGTTCGGCGCTGGGGTTGACCTCCGCCCACCAGGTCAGCGCCGGCGGGGCACCGCGCGGCGTCATGGTGCTGACTGGGCCAACCGGAGTGGGCAAGACTGAGATGGCCAAGGCCATAGCCGAGTTGGTATTCGGGGACGAAAGAGCCATGGTCCGGTTTGACATGAGCGAATTCAGCCAAGAGGAGTCTGACGCGCGTCTAGTCGGTGCGCCGCCGGGCTACGTTGGCCACAGCGCCGGCGGCGAATTGATCAATGCCATCAAACGGCGGCCATTCACGGTGGTGCTGTTCGATGAGATGGAAAAGGCCCACCCCCGAGTTTTCGACAAGTTCTTGCAGATCCTGTCTGATGGCCGCTTGACTTCTGGCAGTGGCGAGACGGTCTCCTTCGCCGAAAGCATGATCATTTTTACGTCAAACATTGGCGCCGCTGAGGCCCTGTCCATGGGCTTCGCCGAGGTTGAATCCGAAGAGGACGCGGCCGCCTATGAGAACTTCATGCGCGGAACCATGGACCGCTTCTTCAAGTTACCTCGCGTCCAGGGCGGCCTAGGCCGCCCAGAGCTACGAGGTCGGATTGGGGACAACATTGTGGTGTTTGGGCCCATCTCGCGGGGAATCGCGATCGAACTAGCGAATCGGTTCATTGACAACGCACTCACCCGCGTGGGCCTAGAGTGCGGCATGACCGTCCAAATCACCCAGAACGCGCGGGCCAAGGCCGTCGCCGCCATGACGTCCGCCCAGTACACCGCCGGCGGCGGCCGAGGGATAGCGCTGGCGCTGGAACCGGTGCTGGTCAATCCACTGGCTCGGGCAATTTTCGCCGATCCACCGGCCCCCGGCGGCATGACTATCGCGGACATCATCGCCAGCGGAGAAGACCTCTACGAAGTGGTCCTGAACTAATGAAGATCGAAATCAACCGGCTGCTAGCCCCGGTCACGGCCCTGGGCCCGGGACGCCGGTTAGCCCTATGGGTCCAGGGTTGTGATCTGCGCTGCCAAGGCTGTGCCTCCCGGGACACGTGGGACCGCGGCGCCGGCACGGTGACGGATACGGCGGCCCTGGCCGCGCTGATGGCTGGGTCCATAACCGAACACGGCCTGGACGGCATAACCATCACCGGCGGCGAACCGCTGCAACAGGCCGAGCCCCTGGCGGAGTTGCTGTCCCGAGTCAGAGCCCACGCCGGGCTGGAGTCCATCCATGTCCTGATGTTCACCGGCTACGCCTGGCCGGCGGCGCGGCGGCGGGCCGAACGCCTGTGGGACTTGGTGGATGGTTTTGTCTGCGGGCCATACCGGCTGGACCGCCCGCCTAAGGCGGGCGGCGATCCGTTGGTGGCGTCCGCCAACCAGCGAGTCATTCACCTGCGGCCACCCGCCGCTAACCCGCCTTGGCCCAAAACGGTCGAGTTGCAGATGATGATTGACGGTGACGACCTACTGATGGTGGGCCTTCCCGGCCCGGGAGATCTGGATCGGATCCGCCAACGTCTGGCGGACCGTGGCGTCGCTTTGGAGGCAGTATCGTGGCAGAACTAGCTTTGACCTGCGAGATTTGTGGCCAGGAGGTGCCGCCCGGCGCCATCATGTGCCCGCATTGTGGTAGCCCAATCACCAAATCTGCCACCGTTTCAGCGCTGACCCCGGGGACGGCACAGCCGTGGATGGCGCCCCGTGCGGCGCCTTGGGCTCCCCCGGCCGGAGCATCGGCGCCGCCCGCCAGTGCATGGGAGTCGCCGGCGGCCGAAGCATGGTCACCCCCGGCGGCTGGCGCCTGGGAGGCGCCGGCGGCAGCGCGATGGCCAGCGCCAACGGCCCCGTCAGCGGCTCCGCCGAGTCTTCCGCCGGTTCCGGGTCCAGGTCCGGTGGCTCCGGTGGCTGGGGGACCCGGCCAAGCCGGCAGCCCATTCCCGGCCTCCGGCGGGGTCCAGGTGCCGTTTATAACTGACCCCGACCGCTCCCGCGGTTCGGCTTGGCCACCAGCCAGTGCCGGACCCCCGGCCAATGCCAGTCCGCCCGCCGCCCCGGCGCCGCCAACGGCTCCGGCTGGCCCGGCGCCAGCGCCGGCCTGGCCACCGTGGGTAGGCACCCAGTCAATACCGGTCCTGCGCGACTCCCCCGCGGCATCGTGCCCCCAATGCGGCCTGGAGGCACTGCCGGACGGCGCCGCTGACTGCCCCGCCTGCGGCTTCGCTTTGGCGCCCGGAACAGGGCAAACGGGCCTTGTCTATGTACTGTCAGTGGCCGGCCAAAGCCTCGAGGTTACCGGCGGCGAGCCCATTGTGTTGGGACGCGACCCGTCCGAATCACCCTTGGCCACGCTGCTCACCGCCATGTACGGAGTTTCTCGCCGCCACGCGACCATCACGCTCCAGGGCTCAGAGGTGATGATCCAGGATCTCGGATCGACCAACGGGACTTGGCTTGACGGGGCGCGGCTGGGCCCTGAGCCGGTGGTGCGCCCCTTGCCAATAGTCTTCCGGCTGGGCCAAACGGTCAGTGTTGAGGTCCGTGCCCCAGGCGCGGCGGGTAACGGCCCGGGAGGCAGTGGAGCGGCCAGGCGATGACCGCCGCGCCGCCTCCGGCTGACCGCGACCGCCCAACGCCAACCATCTTCGAAGCATTGGCTGCGGCCCAGCAAGCGGCGGCCCCCGCGACCTCGTTCGAACCGCCCGGACCGTCCGCCACGGTCTTTGAAGCGGCCGGATCACCGCCTTCCGGCACGGTCTTTGAGACGGCGCCGCCAGCCGCGGCCGGTGGCGCCTCGACTTGGATGCGCATCAACCTGCCACCGGAGTTGGCGACGCACTACGTGCCGCTGCGGGCACTCAACGTCTCCGCCGGCCAGGCCGATTTGATCGTCTGCCAGGACCGTGCCTCCGGCGCCGAAATCGTGGTCAAGCTGTACCGCTATTCTGATCAGCTTGACCGCGAAGTGCTGGCCCGCCTCTATCAGGCGGATCCGGCCCATGTGGTCCGGCTGATTGATCACGGCGAAACTCACGGTGTCCCCTGGGAGGTCCAGGAATACTGCCCCTACGGCACCCTGGCAGATCTGTGCCATCAGCTAGGCGGGCGGATTCCGCTGGATCAGATGCCCCATATTGTGCGCGAATTGGCCCAGGCGCTGCACCACATCCACACATTGGGCATAACCCACCGCGACTTCAAACCCCAGAATGTACTGGTCCGGACGCTGCAACCAGAGCTGGACCTAGTGCTGACCGATTTCGGTGTGGCTCGTACCCAGTTTGGGCTGACCCAATTCACCGCTATCAAAGCGACCTTCGCCTGGGCGGCGCCAGAAGTACATGAAGGGGTCCAGAAAGCACCGGTTGACTGGTGGGCGCTCGGCGCGGTCATTTTTGAATTGCTGACCGGACGCCATCTGCTGGCCGGCCCGGATGGGCAGCTACTCCCAGACGTGCGATTGCGGCCAATCGTGATGCGTGGCCTTTACACCACCACCGACCTCGAACCTGGACGTTGGCGCGACTTAGTTGACGGCCTGCTGTCCCATAATCCAAGTCAGCGGTGGAACTATGAACAAGTCGCCGCCTGGTTGGACGGCGCCAATCCGGAAGTCCACCGGACAGTCCCCGCCAGCGGGCTGGCCGGAGCGGGCACCGCCGCAGGCACCGTGGCTGGCGCCCCGGGAACGGCCCCAATTGACGGCGGCGGCATAAAATTCGTCTTCAACGGACATCCGGTGGCGACTGGACCAGAGCTGGCCGCCGCCATGCGCCGGGACTGGCCGGTGGCAGAGGAACTGTTGGACGGCCCGCCGGATCCATCGCTGGAACAGTGGCTCAGCGCCACCCCGGCGGGGTCCCGCGCGCTGGAAGAACTCCACCTTGAAACCACCCCGGGGGCACGCCTGGTCCGTCTCCAAGGGGCCCTGGACCCGGACGGCACAACCGAATTCCGGGGGCACCGCCTGGATGACGCCACCTTGAGCGACGCGATCACCGTCGCCTCAGATTGGCGGCCGGATGGGCCGCCCGGCGCCGAACAGGCCGCCAACTGGCTGATGGCGGTCCGCGACCAAAGGATCATGCGGGCCCTCGCCGGTATGCGGACCACCAGCCAAGACTTGGGTGAACGGCTTGGCCTAGCTGATCTGAGGCTGGACGAATGGCACCAGCAGACGCTCCACGTGTTGCGGACCGTCCCAGATGCGAAGCTCGCCTCGCTCGCCGAGACGCGCGAACGGGCGTTGATGGCGCAATTCTTCGCTATCGCGCTGGGCGCACAGCCGGCCGAGTCCTTGATCAGCGACTTGCGTCGGTCCATTGAACGGCGCAATGTGACGGGCGCGTTCTGGCTGGAGGGATTGGCCCTGACGGCTCTGCGGGTAAGCGAAGACCCGCCCGCCTCCGCCACGCTTGGAGTGTCCGATGCCGCCCGGAAAGCTGGCTTTGGTGGGCCCGGTTCGCTTGGTGGCCGCGGTGGTGTGGCGGCTGGAACTCGGTTGGGCGCTGGAGGTGGAGTTGGCGGCATCGGCGCGCTGGGACTCTTGGCGGCCACGGCGGTCCTGACCGAGGCTGTCAGCGCTGACAACGCCGCGCGTGAGCTAGCGGAGGCCTCCCGCCGCCGGGCCGAGGAGGAGACCACGCGAACGGAGATAGCCCAAACGCAGGCAGAGATGCAGCAGGCCCGGAGGAACTATTTCGCTAAGCGCCTGCGGTCGCGCTTGCCCTGGCGGATTGGGGTGGGGGTTGTCTACGCGGTGGTGGGCGGTTGGGTGGTGGCGACCGGCGGCCGCGACGGAGGCACGCTGATCACTCAAGGGTCGCCACTGCTGGCCATCTGCCTGCTGGGAGTGGGCCTCATCACGCTGGTTGACTGGCTGCTGGAATCGCCGTCCGGCCCAGCCCGGCGGGCGCTGATTGCCGCCGGAACGCTGGCGGCCGCCGCGGGCTGGGTGGCCGGAGCCAACAACGCCTTCGTTGAAAGGGCGGATATCTGGCCTGGCCCCCTGCTGCTGGCGACAGGTTGGATCCTGGGGGACACCGTGGCATTCGCCTTGCGGCGCCTGACAGTTGGGCGGCCAACCATCGATCTCAGCCGCTGGGCCAAACCGGGCGAACGGCCGCTCGAAACCTCCCGCCGGGCCCAAGAAGCGCTGCGGCACGCCGCTACCGCTCGGGCCTGGTCTTGGATCTTGGTTGGGGCGGCGCTGTTCACCGCCGCCTCTGGGCTCTTCTCTGACGCCTGCGGCATGGCTTGCTCCGCCAGCCATGACTGGGCTCTTGGGCTGGCGGCCCAGCAATCCACTCTGCCATTGGACTTCTTGGGGCTCAGCGCACAGCCCTGGGCTCTGGCGGGGGCGGCCGCGGCAGCCTGGGTGGCCCAGTTGGCTTCCCCGCAGTTGCTTCAGGTCCGCTGGTGGGCGGGCTGGCTAGCCTTCTGGTGCGCCCTGGCGCTGGCTGTATTGGTGCTGGTCACGGGCCCGGATTCGCCGGTGAATCCAGCCATTGGCGGCCTGGTTGGACTGTGGGCGTCCTCGGGATGACCAATGTTTCGGAAGAAAGCTGGCGGTCTTGGCTTGCGTTCAAGGTGGTTCTTCGGTAGCTTAATCTGTGTTGTTCTGGTCTTGACGGTTGGGCGACCCGACAGGTTGGGGCAGCGTTCCGGGAGTTCGCTAAGCGACCGGAAACCTGTAGTACAAAGCCAATGCCAAGGGTTGTGGTGTCCTAACGATGATGTTTGGTCCCAACCCGTTGGTATTGGTGGGTTATCCCCGGTGCTGAGCGGTTGACGGCATCGTTCAGATCACTCAACGGAGGGTTGACTAGTGACGTGGCTGACGGGTACGCCCAAATGGATGCCCGCGCCGCCGTAGGCTGCGGCGGCTCGCTGTGGCGTTGGCCAGCGCAGTGGTGTTCGGGTGGGCGTCGGGAGAGCCGGCGGCGCATGCGGATGGGGGTTTGAACTGGTATTACGAGGACACTGGTATGCCGGTTATGGGATCCGCCCCATAATCGCCACGCTGGGGCAGATACTCACGTGGTTGACCCAACTGAGCGGCATCGTCCGTGTTCTAAGCCGGTCCCGGACCAGGCGGGCCGTCACAAAACAAAGGCAGAAGACCCGAAAGATCCGTCCGGCGGCCGGACGCTAGCACAGAGCCGGAGGTGATGGCCTTGTCCCACTTAGAGCGGCCCACCGCTAAGGCCAGCCAAACCTCAGGTGCCATCTCCACCACGTTTGGTGGCGTGCCCCGGGTGTGGCGCGGGCCAGCCACACATTGGACGGCCGCGAACGGCGGGACTCGAACCTCCACCGAGTTGCCGGGCGCCCGCGCCGCCAGCTCTTCCAGGGTGAAACGCACGGCGGTGGCCATAGTGGCACGGTCCACCGGGTCGCTAGGCGGGTGCGCTGACCACGCCGCCAGGGCGGCCCGGCCGGCGGTGGTATCAATGCGGCGGCGGGCAGGCATGGCAACCAACTTACCCGCCTCAGGCCGCCGCGAACCCCGATGCTTGGCGGCCACGAACTGGAGGGCACCTCGGCCAGACTCGCGGCTAGCCCATCCGGTCGCTGGCCACCTTGACCACGATTATTATCTACACCAGAAGAAGACGAAACTGAAAGCAGGTCCAGCGATGAGTGAATTGGAAGGTCTAAGGGCTACCGTCAACGCGCTCCAACACTTGCAGCGTTATATTGAGGCGATGAGCCCGGCAGCGGCCAAGATGCGGGACGCCGTGGTCGAAACCTACCCAGACGCCGAGCGGCTTGAAAAACACTGGCTGGAGCATGCCTCGGAAGAGGAAAAGGCTTCGACTGTGCCGCCTACCGTCCAAGCGGTCCGCGTCACGCAGGGGCTTGAGGCAGCGCTCGAGGCGTTCACGGTGATGCAAGAGACCGCGCAACGCGCCCAGGAACGGCAGGCTGAGATTGAGCGCCGAGAACTCTGGATGGTGGTCCGCGACGGCGAGGCCGTCGCAGATGATACCTACGACGGCATCTACTGGATGACGGACGGAGAAGAGCGGAAGGCCGTATCTGAGGAAGGTGCGGTGAACCGGATCCGCGAACGGATGGCCGCCAAGGAACTCGAGGCGATCAAGGAAGGCTTCGAAGAAGCAGTGCGGATAATGGAAGCTGCCAGCAGCGAAGAGCCCAAGTTGGACCGATAGACCAGTATTCGGAGGGCCGTACTAACCCAAACTGCTTGACGGCTTGAACCTGACGTTAGTTTGGCACCCCGTCCAAGACGGCTCCTAACCGGGCCAAGCCCCTGACCTGCGATGACGCTCATGACCTCGTGGACGGCATCGGCCACACGGGAGTCAGATTGACCCAAACGTGACACGGCGCGAACTTGGCTGCGGTTCGGCACCCCCGCCGGATTAGGGGCACGATGACGATCCGTCCCGTTGAGCGGCCGCCGCACTTTGGCCTCAGAACCGGGGAGTTCCCGATCCGAGTCTGAACGCGATTAGACTGGAAGGTGACACCGCACGGGCAGGGACGCGGGCCTAGGAGCGTGTTGACAGCGGTTGGCGCGAAGCGACGACTAGCAGAGACACGGAAGGCACGCGGAGTCTCACGACCAGGCAGGCGTTCTCATCACCGCCGGCCGGGAGCCCATGACGCGTTTCCTTAGGGGGGAGGAAGCCAGCCATGCCAGATGTCTCGCCGGCTCGTTGGACGGCACGGTCAGGTATTGGCGCGTCCCGGGGCCCAGGGCTTGAGGCCGCATTGGCAAAGTTGCTGACCGACCGGCGAATCGGCCAGACCGTTCAGACCGATGTCGGGCCTGGGACGGTTTGGTTCACGCCGTCGCACGCGGCCTTCCTACGGCAGGCCGCTGCCCATGGGCACCGCCCCGTGATCGTGTCCGGGGAATTCACTGAACTGTCAGAGCCCATGCGTCAGGCCCTGCGTTACCACCGAGGAGGTTGGGCGGTCGAAGACCGCTGGGGCGAATGGCGCAACGGACTGACGGGACGGCGTTTGGCCCGCCCGGACCAATCAGTTGACCTGGCTCGCGCCGCGACGTTGGATGACTTGGCCTCCGCCCACATCCGGCCGGACCGGTCAGACTGTGCGCATTTGATGGTTAGCGCGACGGCCCGCCACCGGCCGGGGGCGGCACCGCTGCCAGGGGAGATGGTCGAATTGCTGATGACTGCATGGGACACTGCCACTGGTCGGGATGACTTGGCCAACTGGACCTTTGGCCAGACCGAACCTGCCCGCCGCGCCTGGGACGCGGCGGAATTGGACCGGCTGGCGGCCCGCGACTTCAACGCCGGGAAACGGCATTCGGCTTTTATGATTGCCGGATCGCCGGTCGCGCCGGCCTCCATGACCCTGGTGGTACAGCGGTACGCCGGATTCATCTTCGAGCATGTCACGGGCCTGATTAGCCTAGGCCTGATGGGCGAACCATCCTTGCGAGGCCGGCTAGCCACGCTGGATCAGGTGATGCGGTCGCTCACAGCCGCTGCGGGAATCACCTTCGCGCTGATGATGGTCCGGGCCGGCAACCGGGCTCTGACTCAACCGCCGGTGCTGCCCGGCGCGCCAATCCCCTTATCCATTCTGCTGGGTAGCTCGCTGGTCGAGGGGCTAGAGATTGACCCACGCCAGGCCTACGATCAGTTCCAAGCCTCACCGGTCCTGGACGGGCGCGGGCTGATGGTGCTTCTGGACGCTGCCTCCGGCGCCCGGCCGCAGCTTTCTGACCTGTTTGACTCGCTCGACTTCTACCGTGCCAGCCCCCGGATGGGCATCTCACCGCAACAGCTACAGACCTTGCATTACGTCGCCGCCGCCGGCGAGCGCGGGCGCGACTAAGGCACAGTCGCCGCCTGGTCAAGGACGTCTTAGATCACCTGGGAACGAGTCTTACCCTCGGCTTGCGCCCGCGCATCGAGACGATGCCAAGCGGGCGGAGTCGAGGCGCGCAAGGACAGCTCGTCCGGCCGTGGGCCCAATCGACCGTGGCCGCCAAGACGCCTGCGCATACGCATCACTTTCCCGCCATCACTTGGCGCAGCAGATTGGAACAGCCCTACGCCACCTGTCCCATCACCGAAGGAGCCCTATTCCGCTTCGCCATCCGCGAGGGCGCGACAGCGGCCGAGGCGATACAACTCTTGGAGGATCTGGATGAGGACCCGCACCACGAATTCTGGGCGGACGACCTGCCCTACCGTGCGGTGTGGGTGGCCGGAGTGGTTGGCCATCGGCAAGCGACTGACGCATACCTGGCCCAGCTTGCGCGGATGCGCAGCGCCCAGCCAGCAACCTTCGACCAAGGGCTCGCCGCGCTGCACGCCGATGTCGCCTGGCTGATCGAAAGGCTGCCGGGCGGCTGATCCCATACCCCGCAGCCGTGGTCACATACGACACACGCATTGCCGATGCCGCCCACCTGGCCGCGCCGCAAGTCCTCGCTCCGGGCGCAACCTGAGGAGAGCATCGCGCAGGGCCCCGTGGCCAAATGGGGCCAAATCACCGCCCGCTCACCGCTTTCAAGTAGTCACGGGCCTGATGCAGCACCCGCAACACGTCCACCGCATTTCCATCGGCACGGTAGTAGATCTGGTAGCGGCCATGCGTGTAGCGGCGGACACCCTCTCCCGCCAAGCCGTCCGCGAAGCGGTGCGCCTCGGAGAATTGGTCGAGTTCCGCGCATGCTGTCCGCAGTTCGGCGACGAATGACAGGGCTCGAACCGAGTTGTCTTGGGCGATGAAGTCGCCGATCTCCTCCAGGTCCGCCTCGGCGGCGTGGGTGATCCGGACAGTCGCCTCTGTTCAGACCGCCATCTGGCGGTATTTCGCCTCAAGGCGGTCGAAGACCTCATCCGCGTCCTTAGTCAGACCGGCATCCGCCTCGACCACGGCCGGTTGCACCAGCGCGCGGAGCGCGTCTAAGCGCGCTTCGCGGTCTTGCACCAAGCGCACGCCTTCGCGCAGCACCTCGCTCTTGGAGTGATAGCGGCCAGTCTTGACGAGCGTCTCGACGAACGCCTCAAGCGGAGAACCGAGTTCTGCTGAGATCATTTGCCCACGCTATCAGTCTTATCAACTGTTATCAATCGCACCCATCGCGCCAAGGACCTCGACCGACCGCGGGACCAGAGTGGCCCAAGTCACTCCGCTGCCAGGAGCCTGGCGCGACAGGATGGTGGCCGCGGGGCGGCTTTCCAGGGCCTGTGGACTAGTGGCGCCGATTTCGCCAGCAGCATCCTGACAAAGACCGAGCTTCCCCGGGCGCAACCTGAGACGCACATCGCGCCGGTGTTCCCCGTGGCCGTTCGTCGTCGCTCAAGAAGTAGGGCGTGCGAAGCATCTCTGCAGAAGATCCGAGAGGTAACGCCTCTACCCGGTCAGGCCGATTCGACGCGCTTCACGATGACGGTGCCGCAACGTCGACCTCAACGGGTCTGCCGATCAGTCAACGCTTGGAGACCTCGGGCCTGTGGCCAACCGAAATCACCACAACTAGCAGCACTCGGTCCTCGATGGTGTAAATGACACGGTAGTCCCCAACGCGGACGCGCCAACCGGATCTTCCAAAGCTTTCTCCATGCGCTCGAAGGTTTCGACATCAACCAGCACGGCGGCCCTCTTCCCGCGCCGGGTAAACACCACTCCTTGTTCGCGTGACTGTTCAATAAGTGCTGGCAGCGTACTCCCGGCCGCGGTTACGGTGACCTCTGTCATAGCTAATCCGTTTCCTTGACCAGACCGACATCCCCCTCTGCGATAGTTGGCTCTGTCAGCGCGCGGCCGGACCCCTGGGCGTTGGTCCTTCCCAAGTGAAGTGCTGGGCAAATGACCAGTGCCATTCCACCAAGACTTACGGACTGGTAACCTGGGCCCTGTGAATCCAACGGCTGTCTCGCCTCGCCAATCGCACTACCGGGTGCGGATCTCGACCAACGGACGTCTGGTCTTGCCCCAGCCGGTGAGAAGGGCCAAGGGCTGGCGGGACCGTGATGAGCTTCTGCTCATCGAGACAGCTGACGGAGTGCTGATCGGCAAGCCCGCCGAAGTGCTCCACGCCATCCAGGCGCGCTTCCACGAGCCGGATTCGGTGACAGACGAGTTGATCGCCGAACGCCGGGCCCAGGCTGCCAAGGATGCTACCGAGTGACCGCCAAACCCTCGTGTGTCCTGGACGCCTCGGCCGTCATCGCGATGATCTTCGCGGAAGACGGCCACGAGGCGGTCGCCGAGGCGGTCCTGGCGGGCCGAGCTGCCATAAGCACCGCCAACTGGGCAGAGGTGGCTCAGAAGACCAGGCAGAAGGGCGAAGACTGGTCCGCGGCGAGAGGATTTCTTGAAGCGCAGTTGTCGGTCGAACCCGTGACCTTACAGGACGCCGAGGCGGCAGCGGTCTATTGGGGGGACCACAAGTTCCTGTCGCTGGGTGACCGCATTTGCCTGGCGCTCGCGGATCGCCTCGCCCTGCCGGCCCTCACAGCGGATTCCGCCTGGGACGGCATCGGGCGCGCAAGACTTGTCCGTTGATTCCCTGCCCGTGGCTGCGGGCCCCGCCGTTCTGACTGACTCGGAAACCATCAAACCAACCGAAAACGGCCTGCGACAAACCCAGAAAAGCCATCTTCTAACCTGACCCTTCTATGGGTTTTGTCAGGCCGTGATTCGCCGGAGTTGGCGGTAGAGCTGGCGGGTGACGTGTCGTTTTAGGCAGCGGCGGGCCTCCGCCTTTACCGTGTTGCTGTACCGAATCAGTTGCACGTCGTCCAACGCCACATCCTGCTTACGGATCAGCGGCTTGTCATACCGCCCCACCATCGGCAACGCTCGTTCGAAATACCGCTCAACTGGATGCACCGATCAAGTACATCCGGCGCTACTGCCACGCGTTCCGTGGGTGCCGAGCCGCCAGCCTCAACCCATCAATCCTGCGCAGCCTTGACGCCATCCACGTCGCCAGCGCCCTGGCACTGATCCCAGACCTCACGGCCACGGTCACATACGACATCCGCATGGCCGATGCCGCCCGCCTAGCCGCGCTCCAAGTCCTCGCTCCGGGCGCAACCTGAGACGCACATCGCCCCGGTGTTCCCCGCGGCCCAATAGGGCCGCTGACGGAGTTGGAGCCATCTACCGGATTCGAACCGATAACCGTCCAGGCGTCTCGACATATTAGCATATGGCCAATATGCTTATGTGCGTGCGAACAACTCTGATCATTCCGGACACGCTCTACTCCGACGTGAAACTGGCGGCGGCCCGCCAGAAGCGGACCGTGACAGCACTTGTCGAGGAGGCGCTGCGCGACCTGCTCCGGCACCACAGTGAGGCTGACCAAGACCCGGAGCCGTTCCGCCTGGAACCATTCGGCGGCCATGGCCTGCGCCCAGGCGTCGATTTGACGGATTCGTCCGCGCTCGCGGACCTGATGGACCAACTGTGATCATCCCCGACGTCAACGTCCTGATCGGCGCGATGAGGGCGGACTCTCCGCGCCATGAAGAATTGGCCGCATGGTTGGCTAAGGCAGTCCAACGACCGGAGCCATTGGGGCTGACCGCAGCGGTATTGGGCGGGGCTGTCCGAATAGTCACGCATCCGCGGGTCTTTGTCCCGCCCACTCCGCTGGAAACGGCCTTGGCACAAGTCGCGACGCTGCGCGAAGCGGCGGGCACACAAGAGGTGGGGCCTGGCCCGCGGCACTGGGAAATCGTGGACCGGCTGTGCCGCGAAGCGGACGCTCGGGGCAACTTGGTGGCGGACGCCCAGCATGCCGCCGTCGCCATCGAGCACGGCGCCACCTGGGTGACACTCGACCGAGACTTCGCCAGATTCTCGGGCTTGACCTGGACCTCGCCCCTGTAGAGGCCGGCACTCCGGGGCTTCGCGGTACATTGACCGGTGGCCCGGTATGGCCCTTCTCGACCAGGGCAAACATTGAGCCACCTATCGGACTCGAACCGATGACCGTCCGCTTAGCCGACCACTATTTTCAATAGTTTGTGGAGGGTTGCCAATAGTTGGCGTTGCCGCAGGTGAATCGCTGTCTTATGTTGCGTTTGCCTGCGATGGGTTGTCACTGGTTACCACCCAAAGTGGAGGGTAAACGGAGGATCGCAGCCGACCGCGTTCCGTCCAAGGGGGCCTTTCCTGAGGTTTCTGCGCCTTGGCGCGGCCTGAATCGGCGACACCTCGGCTTCACACGTCGCCCTGACCGCACCTGGCCGAGGAACGGGCCATGGTCTACAATGACGATCATGATGCGCGTGGGAATACGGGAGTTGCGACAGAACCCGGCCGCCGCGATTGAAGCGGCGCGGAACGGCCAGATCGTGGTCATCACCGACCGCGGGACCGGAGTGGCCCAAATCACCCCGCTGCCAGGGACTTGGCGCGACCGGATGGCGGCCGCGGGTCGGCTGATCCCACGCGCCAAGTCCCCGTCCAGCCTGCCGCCGCCGCTGCCCGCCGACCAAACCGAGCCTTTCGGCGCCGTTCTGACGCGGATGCGGGAACAAGAACGCTGATGCCGCTCTACTACCTGGACACGTCCGCGCTCGTAAAGATGGTCAAGGAAGAGCCCAGCAGCGCCGCCTTCCAACGCCTGTGGATCAGCGGCGCCGAATTCGCCAGCAGCATCCTGACGAAGACCGAGCTTCTCCGCGCCGTCAGGTCCGGCGGGGACGCCGCAACCCGCCAAGCACGGGCCGCGCTCGAAGCGGTGGATCTGCTGCCACTCGACAACTCCATCGCAGAGGCCGCCGCAGGCCTCGCCCCGGCGATCCTGCGCAGCCTCGACGCAATTCACCTCGCCAGCGCCCTGGCATTGACCCCGGACCTCACGGCCGTGGTCACATACGACACACGCATGGCCGATGCCGCCCGCCTGGCCGCGCTGCAAGTCCTCGCACCGGGGACAACCTGAGACACACATCGCACAGGGGCCTCGGCGCCAAGCAGGGCGGCCGATGGGATTGGAGCCACCTATCGGACTCGAACCGATGACCGTCCGCTTTGATTCCCAACCTTTTCGGGGATTTGCGGTGAGCTGCAATCGTTGGCATTGTCCCTGTTCACCGGTCGATTGTCGTTGCCGATGACTGCGGCGGGGTCTCGTCGCTTTGCATCTAAAACGATGAGTAAGCGATGGCCCCAGCTCACTGCCGTTTCCGGCACGAGTCCCACTGCCCCCCTCGCGTCGCCCGCACCCTAGCTCAACGGGGCCTTGCCCACAACCCGTGCGCTACACCACCGTCCGGACCTACCATCAAACAACCAAATGGAACACCAATGCGTAACGCTCCCGACCGCGTTCCTGCCGCAGTCGGTCCTCCGCTTTACGCACGGCCATTGTCAATGACCTGCGGAGCGTGTCCGCTGGCCCAGGCCAGGCCCCCACAGCAGAAAACCCGAGGCAACCGAGAGCAACTTCGACATGACGTATGCGACTGAAGAAATGCAGTAACTATTCAGGGCCCGCTTTCTGGATGATAAAGGAGTTGATATAGTCGGGGGTTATTCCGCGAACTAAACCAGCGCCCCGGACAGTAACCCAACACAGAATATACGGCGCGTCAC
>JAIRXP010000024.1 GCA_031268215.1 Bifidobacteriaceae bacterium
TTTCAGAGCGCCATGGGTCACCACATCGACGCGCCGTCCCAGAATCTCCTCAAACACCCGCTTCAGTTCCAACAAGTCGCCAATCACGGCTCCCTCAGGCGGTTGCACCAGCAGGTCGACGTCCGAACCCTCACGGGACTCGCCCCGCGCCACGGATCCGAACACCGCCAACCGGGTGAATCCCCGTTCGGCCGCGATTTGCTTGAGCACGGGCACCGCGGCTTCCAGCGCCACTTCGGCGGGCCGGGCGGTGCCGACCGCCCCGCCCCAGACCAGCCACCAAGGGCCTGCCAGTTATTTAGTGTGCGTGTCGTGTGACGGCGTGGGGTTCATGGTGTAGTTCCATTCCCCGTGCCAGGCGCGGCGTTGCCAGACCCCGCTCGCGGCCAGGGCCTCCATCTGCCTGTCTGGGACTTTCACCCCCAGGGGATACTCGGCCGTGTCGAGTTCGGCCCGCACGCTCAACCCGGACCTGGTGGTGGTCGCCCCTATCGTGTTGACAACGACCTCGTGGCTGGTCAGAGGACGGCCCCGCCAGTTCATCTTGATGTGGGAGAACAGCCGGTGCTCGACCGCGTTCCACTTCGAGGTGCCCGGCGGCAGGTGGCACACCGTCACCTCCAAGCCGGACTCGACGGCGAACTTCGCCAGCTCCGTCTTCCACAACCGGACCCGGTACCCGTTCGACCCGCCGCCGTCCGCGGTCACCAGCAAACACGACGCCCCCGGGTAGCGGGCCCGCCCGACCACGTCCCACCAACTCTTGATGCTCGCCACCGCGAACGCGGCCGTGTCGTGGTCCGTGCCGACCGACGCCCATCCCGAGTCGTCCCCGGTGTCGTACACCCCATACGGGTTCGCCTTGCCCAACGCCGGGTCGGGGAAGTCGTGGACGTTCACCTTCGCCGGGTTCCCTTTCGGCCGCCACTCCCGGCCCCCGTTCTTGAACGACCCGACCAGCTCCTTCTTCTTCGAGCCCACCGAGACCACCGGCTGGCCGGCCGCCTGGCGGGCCTTCGCATGGGAGGCGATGTAGGCGAACTGGGCGTCCCGGTCCTCGTGTTGGGAGCCCTCCGCCGTCTTCGCGTTGCCCTGCAAGGAGAACCCCTCGGCGTGGAGCAGGTCCGCGACGGTTTTCGGGCTGACCTTGTGCCCCTGGGCGGTCAACTCAGCCGCCAGGCGCCGGGTCGACAAGGTAGTCCACCTGATCGGGGACTCCGGGTCGCCACGCTCGGTCGGCCGGACCAACCCCAACAGGGCGGGCAACAGCCCAGGGTCTTTGTCGGCGGCCCGTTTGCGGCCCGCGCCCGCCCGGCGGGCCCTGCCGCCGAGCGGGTCCTGCCCGGCCTCCAACTCGGCGGCTCCCCTGGACACGGTCGGGCGGGACACGCCCGTCGCCTCGGCGACCCTAGCTATCCCGCCGTGACCGATCTGCCTGGCCTCCGCCCCCATCCACAGCCTGCGCTGCCGCTCGTCCAAATGGGGAAACAAGGACTCCGCGCGGTCACGGACCGACTGGGTAACATCATCGATTGACATAACACGATAGTCCCACCCAACCCCAAGACGAGCAAACTAATATACTGGCACGCCCCAACCGTTAGAGAAGCGCTAATGTGGCCACCCGGTGGGTACTACGGACTCAAAGTCGGGAGATAGCCTAATGGTGAAGAGGTCATTGAAGGGCCTAGCGTGTCTTGCGCTGGCCGTTGTGTTCGATTTGGGGGCCGCGGTGGCCTCTGCAGATTCAGCCAAGCCAACGCCAATGACGGCGAAGGTCAACAAGACCCATACGTGGGGGAAAGGCTCCGGGACCGTGACGATCCAGGGCTACAAGGAAGCGCTGCTTTCAGAGAAAACCGCCAATGGTGTGTGGACCAATAGGGTGCGTCTAGAGATCAAACAGACCAAATCGGAGAAAAATCTGCAGGGTTTCTATGGCAAGTTCCATGTAGGCACATCAGTTTTCAAACTGCTTCCTTTTTTTGGTGCCGGGACACTACCGGTGACTCAGAGCGTTGGAACCGAAGAGAAGAGCGCTACGACCGCCAAGAGCCTCGACACGACGCTTTCCGCGACGCTGAAAATTGGCACGAGCCAGAGGGGGAGCTGGACTAGAACGGCTCAGCTGTGCGCCAACACGAAGCTGCGGCCGGACACTTGCAGTTCGGCTTACACTTGGTAGCGCTCCGTGGAGTCAGGTTTGGGTATGGGGGCGGATGGGCTCTGGGGCCCGTTACGGCGGAGTTGCCTGTCGGCGTGACCGGGCTGATTGGCCCTAATGGGTCCGGTAAGACAACCCTGATGAGGATCCTGGCTGGTGTAATGCGGCCGCGTGGGGGTGAATTGCGATTCGACGGACGGGCGCTCGACTCATGGAGCGAATTGAACAGGTACCGCCGGGTGGTTGGATATCTGCCGCAAGATCCTCGGTGGGCCAAGGGGTGGCTGGCCCGTGACTACGTGGAGTATGTCGCTTCCGCTTATGGTGTGCCTCGCGCCGAAAGGGCGGCCGCTGGGGCCGCCGCGCTTGACGTGACCGGTGCCACTCCTTACAGCGGAAGGAAGCTTGGTTCGCTTTCCGGTGGTCAGGAGCAACGTGTCCATCTGGCGACCGCGATTGTGCATAGCCCGCGGGTCTTGATTCTGGACGAACCAACCGTTGGGCTTGACCCTTCCGAGCGTGTCCGGATTAGGGCGTTCCTGCGGAGCCAGGGGCAATCGCGGATCGTTTTGGTGTCAACGCACTTGATGGATGATGTGGCCCTGGGAGCTGACCGCGTTCTGGTGATGAATGAGGGCGCCCTAAAGTGGGCCGGAACCGTGGCGGAGATGGCGGCCCTGGGGCGAGAAGCGGAGGGGGTATCCGCCGCTGAAGATGCTTACCTAAAGCTGGTGGAAGAGTGAAGCGTGCGCCGGCTCTGCTCCTGGGCGGGGTGTGGCTTGGCACCTGGGTGGTGGGACTGATCGATGTGCCAAGTTCGGCGCGGTCTTTCGCCCAGTTGAGCGAATCGGTCAATTCATCGGTCATCCTGGTTTGGCCGCTGGCGGCCGGAGTCGGTGTGGCCCAGGCCGTCGCGGCACATAAGGGAGGTGTGCTGGAACGGGCCGCGGCATGGCCGGGACGTGGCCAAGCACGGTATGCCTGGACCGAAGCGTGGCACGCTTGGCTGGGTGCCGCCGCCGGTGCGGTGTGTTCTTGGATCGCGACGGCCGTGGTGGCGTCAGTTCTTGGTTCGCCCGTCAGCACGGCTTCCCTGCCGGGGCTGGCAGTGGGATTGGCTGGAACGCTCGCGCTGCTCCTGTGGGGTTGGGTTGGTGGACTACTGGCTCGGTCCTATGCGGCGGCGGTGATCGCGCCTTTGCTGGTCTACGGGGCGCTGTGGCTCTTTCCCGCCTACACCATCTTTGACCTTGTGTCCTTCACCGGCGCCACTGGGTTGATCGGCACCGCCGTGGGGCTTTCGTTCGCTGGGACCGTGACGCTGGCGGCGGTCCAGATCTTGGCCGTGGCGGCGGCCGTTCTGGTGCTGTGGGCCATGACGGCCACTGCCGCGCAAAGCCGGCCCGGCCGTTGGCTGGATATGGCCGGCGGGTTTAGCTGCGCTGCCGGCGCGGTGTTCCTGTATGTGATTGGCCCGGCCGGTGCTGGGGATGGGCTGTGGCAGGTGCGGGGGCCTGACGCATGGACTTGCCGTGAGATAGGTGCGGGTTCCACGGCCTGCCTACCACGCGACCTGCGCGCCATCGACGATGAGTTCTTCGGCGCGATGGAACGGGCGGATCCCTACCTGCGGATGTTTGTGGGTGGCGATGTCACCCTGCTGTACGCGGAAGATGAGGCCGCCAGTAGCGAGGACCATGATGAGTTGGTGTACCTCGGCACCGATTTGGTGGACCCAACCGGGCTTTGGGCAGACTACTTGGTGACCTACGTCGGGTCCCTTCCGGTGGGGTCACTGCCTGCCGGATCCGAGCTGCCGGGAAACGCCACAGAGGACTGCATCGCGGCGACGGACTGGGCGCGGGACACCTGGCGGAAGGTTTTGGACGGCAGGGATGTCGCGGAGGATGAGGTTCGCAGGGTCTTAGAGATGGTCGCTGGATGTTGAAGCGGCACGCCGCCGGGTCGCTCCTGGGTGGTTTCCTGGCTTCCCGCGGATGGGTCGCCCAAGGGGCTTTTGTGCTGGTCACACTGGTTGTTGCGGTGCTCGCTGTGCCGGAGTTGCACGGCGTACCATTCAGTCAAGACAGGTCGGTTTTCCGGCTGGTGTGGTTATCATGCGTGCCCGGAGCGTTAGCGTCGGGCTTCTTAGCTCCGCCCGGGGAAATTGAGTGTTCGTTCCCGGTCCGCCCGCTTGGCCTGGTGCGATTCCGGTGGGTGGTGAGCCTGGCGCTCTTTCCGGTGGCGGTTCACGCTGCCGCGCAGGTCATGTTGGGGGGATTCCAACCCTGGGTCTCCGCCTGGTTCTTACGCAATCACTTGCTGATGCTCTCGATCAGCTTGATAGCGGGCAGTGTGGCGTGGCCGTCTGTCGCCTGGGCGCCTTCTTGCGTGTACGTGCTGGTTTGCTGGTTTTTAGGCACCCGGGACGCCTTTGGCGGGGCATGGTGGTGGGCGGTGCCTAATCATCTTCCGGACCGTCCGGTCGGCTGGGTGTTGGCGGTGGTCGCATTCGGCTGGGCGGCTGCCAGGCAGCTATCGAAACCGGCACGCTGCTGACGGTGCCCGGGGCGAGCTGCCCGGTTCTTGCTCCTTTGCGGACATTTGACGTTAACAGGATGCTAAGTATCCGCAAGAGATTCGGCCGCTGGCCGAAGATCTTGCGGGGACCCCAGTATGAAAAACTCGGCTCATTCGTCAAGGTTCTGTTCACCTAGTGGCGCTAGACCCAATACCGTTCAGTTAAGGTCGACGGAGCGGTAGGCGGCTGGTTTGGCCGGCTGCGGCCAGGCCGCGTGCGTGGCCTTGTTGACATACCACTTCGACATTTTGCGTTTGACCACGCGGGGAGCGGCCCGTCGGCGGCGCGCCGGGTTCAGCCGGCGGATGAGCATGCGGACGAACCCGAGCCAGCCGGCCTGGTCGCCCTGGCCGTCAGGGGGGGAAAGCGCCCGGTTGGGCGACGGTTTGACGGACTATCCGCAACGCGGCCACAAACGAGACCCTGTCCGGGTCGAGGCCCTCCCGCGCGGCGGCCTCGGCGCCATCAGCGAGCGGATCGCGTAGTGGCAGCACAAGTGCCCCCAGATCTCCTGGAGGACCAGGCCCGGGGACTTCGAGCGGAGCACCTCGCGGGCGCCCCGCTGGTGGGTCTTCAACTC
>JAIRXP010000043.1 GCA_031268215.1 Bifidobacteriaceae bacterium
AAAGAAAACGACGAAGGCTTCTCACTGGTCGAGTTGCTGATCGTGGTCATCATCATGGGCGTCCTGGCGGCCATCGCCATCCCGCTGTTCCTCTCTCAGAGGGCCAAAGCGGAAGACGCGAAAACTGAAGCCATCGTGGAGACCATGGGCAAGGAATTGGCCACCTGGTGGACCGACAACTACACGGAGCCCACTATCTCGGTCAAAGTCACCGGCACCGGCACCGCCGCCACCGGGACGTTCCACCTGTTAGACACCGGTGAGTCGGCCATTGACGAAAACCTGGTGACTCCGATCCCGAAGGGGTTCAAAGTCGATGACGCCAAGGGGGTCTGGTGGGATTACAAGGGCAGCGGCAAGACCAACTGGTGTTTCTGGGCATTTGATACGGACGGCAAGAACAAGTACTACGTTGTCTCGGCAACCAAGGGACTCCGGTCGCTAAAGGGCGCTGCGGACATGACTGCTGCAGGGAACGCTTGCTAACGCTGTGATTGGCGGGGCCCCATTCATGGGGTCCTGGCAAGATAGCAAGAGAAGTGGGCCGCCCACACGTTAAGCGGGGGGGGCGCCCCACTTCGTCTATTCTGCCCCCCTTTTTCTATGGGTAAGGTCCGGCCGGCCTGACGGTCCGCAAAGATGCGGTCCGGAGCCCGGCAGACAAAGAGTCGGCACCTAATTCTGAGAACTCCAAGGGTGGCCCGAGCACGGCGGCCCCGGTGTTGGCTAGGCCTATCAGAGACGGACACAGGCGGGCCACCCATGCGTTGAGCACGTGGGTGTGCCCTACCTAGCCGCTTACTGCTTGCCGTTGTCATTGGACAACATGGAGCGGTAGCATCATGTGTGTGCCCAGGTTGGACCACATGGTGGTCTGATCCGTTCACGCCAGCCCCTTCGCCAGGGGTCAGTTGGAAAGAGGTTAGAAGTGTTACCAGCGGGACCCCGTTGGCGGGCAAGGCGGCCCGTCAGTCAACCGCATGAAGACCGGGGTGCTTCACTAGTCGAGGTTATGATCTCAGTCGTGCTGCTGAGCGTCTTTAGCGTCGCCGCCACGGCGGCTATAGCCGGCGGTACCGCCACCAGCGCGGACAACCGCGCCCGGGTCGGTGCGGCCGGTTTGGCCCAGCGCGAGCTGGACTACGCGGCTCAGGCCATCATTTCCTCGCCAGATGGCGCCAGGGAACTCATCAGTCAAGGAGAAACGGAGAACCCTAACGTGCCGCCCGAATTACGGGTTGCCTCCACGGGCGGGCCGGATCCCAAATTCGCCATTCAAATGGACGGCCAAAGGTACCGGGTGGTGCGGGTGGCCGCACCCTACGGTTCTGGCGGCCAACCGCAGTGCGGCGGCGCGGATTCCGCGCCGGGCACGGCCCAAGGGACACTGGTCACCGTCACCGTCACCTGGGAAGGAATGAGCGCCGCTGCTCGGCCTCACGTGGCCTCGAAGGTATTCCCGCCACAGCCCAACGCCGCTGTGGGGCTGGACGCCGGCCAAGCCCAACTGGTCGTCAGCGTCAACGGCCGCGACGCGGCCGGCGCCGGGCCCCGTCAGGGGATCCGGGTCTTCCTATCTGGCCCAGGAGTGTTGACGCCCACCCTCACGACCAACGCCTTTGGTTGCGCTGTCTTCATTGTCAAGCCGGATCCTGCTGGTTCGCAGTACACCGCCAAACTGCTCGGTTACGGGGGAACAGGCACGTTCTTGTCCGCAGACGGCCAGATTGAGCCGGTGTCGCCCGCGATCACAATCGAGCCAGGCGATTCGTTGGCGCACGCGTTCCTTGGCTACTCCCTCGCGGCCCGTTTGTATCTGACCGTAGCCAACGCGCCCGCCTCGGTCCAGGTGGTCCAACTACGGCCACTGTTTGAGGGGGGCGTGACCCAGACTGAGCAGCTACACGGCGCTGCGGCGGACTTCCGGGACATCGTGCCGGGATCCTATTCGGTCGACATCGGCGGTACTTCCCGCGGAACCGTTGACCTCGCTCCCGGCGCCGTCCTTTCGCAGACGGTGGTGCTGTGATGGTGCGGCTAGCTAGCAGCCCCACAAAATCTTCGGCCCGTGGCCGAATCTCTTGCGGGGACCCCAGTATGAAAAGCTCGGCTCATTCCTCAAGGTTCTGTTCACCTAGTGGAGGCAGCCCCACAAAATCTTCGGCCTGTGGCCGAATCTCTTGCGGGGACCCCGGTATGAAAAGCTCGGCTCATTCGCCAAAGTTCTCTTCACCTGGTGGAGCTAGAGCTTGGCCGGCGTGCCAGCGCCGGGCTGATGATCGCGGTATGACCCTCGCCGAATTGATCACTGTCATGGCTATTGGGTCGGTGGTTCTGGCGATGGTCACCATGGTGACGGTCTCCATGGTCAGGCATGATCGCGCCAACATCGTCCGGCAGAGCCGGGTTGATGGAGTCCGCCAAGTCTCCGTTTGGCTGGGTGATGCCCTGACCTACGCGGCGCCACCGCCGGCCGCCCGGCCAGAAGATCCGCTAGAACCAGCCTTTGAAGCCGCTGGGGCGGATCGGATGGTGTTCACTTCGGCTCTGCCAATCCCCGGCCACACAGAAGGACGGATCGTCAGCCGCCTGACGGTTGTCTTGGGGAAGAGTTGCTGGGACTTGACTGAGGACACTCCGGGCGTCTTGCACCGCTGCCGCCAAACCCCCCAAGTCGATCCAGCCGGCAAGCCCACTTTCTGCGCTCGCGGCGCACCGGGCTGTTCAGATGATCTGTTCGAAGACCTAGTGGTTGCCCGCGGCGTCAAGGACGGGCCGCTGTTCTCCTACTTTGTGCGGGACGGTGAGAACGCAGTCCAACCGGCCGGCCACTCAGTGGCGGCGGCGGACCTGGGCCGCCTGGCGGCGGTGGAAATACTCATAACCGTCGGCGCTGAGCCAGACAAACCTGGCTCTGATGTGAGCGCTGAGGCGACCGTCTTCAAACGCTTCACCGTGGCGGATTGGAGGCTGCTGTGATGCTGTCAGATGGTAGGCCGGCCATCCCGGTCCGTAAGGGCGGCTCACCGGACGCCGGTGTCACCATGGTGGCCGTGCTGGTGGCGCTGACGGTCTTGATGGCGGTGGTGCTAGGGTCCCTGGCTTATCTCAGGGCATCGACCAAGTACTCTCGCTACGAACAGGACAATGACTTGGCTCTGGCCGCAGCTCAATCTGGCCTGAATGATCTCTTGGGTCGCCTGCGTGCGGATTCCAACTACTTGGGCAACGTTGGGGGTACCAAGGACCAGGAGTGGAGTTATTGCCAGAGCCCAGGTACCTCGGACCCGAAAGACCATTTCGCAGCTGATTGCGGCTGGAGCGGCGCTGAACCGCGGTGGGCCTCCTTTGGCGAGGCGACCGGGGGAAGCTTCCAGGAGTTCCATCTGGTCATAACCGACTACTGGGAGGTCGCTCAAAGCCTGGATGTGGTGGCCACCGGCCGGTCGCGCGGTGTGCTCCGCTCGGTTCGGGCCCGCTTGGCCATGCAGAGTCCTCCCATGTTCCTGTACCTCTCGGATTTCGAGGTGGTCGATCCAACCGACTACACGGCCTACCCGAATGGTCCAACGTCCGCCGTTTGCGGATCTGGCTGGCCGGAGGCGGCCACCATCAAGGAACTGGGCCACGCTTGGGAGATCGACGACGGCTCCGGGGATCCAACCCGTACCAAACCAACCCGGTTCTATCGTTCCGTCGACGGCTTTGTGCATCGGTGTGCTGAGCCAAGCTTCGAGTCCTGGGATGAGTTGAATGGGCGTGTCCATTCCAACGACACCATCAAGGCCCGCGGGGCCAGGTTCTCCGGTGACTTCACCACTTCGGACCCGGCCTGCCTCAGGGCCGTCGCGGGGGACCCGAACACCTACAAGAACTGTGTCAACGGCAGCGCTTTGTGGCCAACCCAGGCGCCCCGGTACCAGAGCCCATTGCGCGTTGTGAGAACGCCGGACCGGCAAGCCATCGGCACCATGGGCTGTCAGTACCAAGGGCCAACCCGGATCCTGCTTGACGGCGGCGAAATGACGGTATGGTCAAAGATGACTACTGACCAACCAAAGCCGGAGTGCGGTTCGCCCGCTGCTCTGGCCTCTTCCTCTGGAGCGACTGTGCCCGTACCCCCGGATGGCCTGGTTTACGTCAAGGATATTGACGTCAGCGCCGCTAACACTGGTCTGACCGACCAAGAAAAGAAGAACCTCAACCGGCCAATCCCTGCCGGGCAGATCGACGGCGTCTTGCCCTTGGGGAGTTATCAGGCCGAAGACCAGGACGGCCCAGTCGCGCCCGGCCAGACTTACCAGGCGGAGATCGCCATGGAACAGGTGTCAAAGTACTGGCCACATGGCAACCTTTGGCTTGAAGGCCAGGTCTCCGGGGTCCTGACGGTCTACTCGGATTCGTCCATCGTCATCACTGGGGACTTGCTGACGGAAGATGACAGCAATGATCTTCTGGGCCTGATGGCCGCCGGATCAATCGAGATCTACAACCCCATCCTGCGCACCTACAGGGCGGTGGTCAACCCTGGTGAGGGCTACTTGTGGAGCACGCCCTCCGCGCCAGAGCGGGCCGCTGGCTGGCCCAAGGATTACGAAACGGGCCCGGAGGTCCTACGGATTGAGGCCGCTTTGCTGGCTGGCAATGGCAGCTTCCGCCTCCAGAACTGGAAGACTGGCGGGGACCTGGGCACGGTTCAGGTTTACGGTTCAATTACTCAGAACTTCCGCGGAGTGTTGGCCTGGGAAACTGATGGGGCGCAACCGGAGTTGATCTCTGGATATCGGAAGAATTACACCTATAACGAATCTCTTACCCAACGTCAGCCCTTGTTGTTCTCTCCCTTGAGCAACGGCACCTGGTTCATTCCGTGGATGGAAAAGTCTGACCCGGCCGAGGAGCTCAAACCATGACTCCGGAAACGCTTGACATGATCGCCCGTGGGGCGGCTGGCGGCCTTTTGGGCCTGGTGATCGGTTCATTCCTGACGGTCGTTATCTCCCGAGTGCCAGAAGGGGCGAGTCTTTGGCCGCGTTCGGCCTGTCCGAAGTGCGGACACCAAGTGACCGCCAAAGACAACATCCCCTTGGTTTCGTGGCTGGTGTTGCGGGGCCGCTGCCGCTCCTGCAAGGAACCGATCTCTCCCCTCTATCCCGTGACGGAGGCCGCCACGGCGGTGTTATTCCTGGTCGTGGCCGCTTTTCTGGAGCCGTTGGCAGCCATCCCCGCCTATCTCTACGCGGCTGCCATTGGGGTTGCGCTGACAGCGATTGACTCTAGGATTGGGCGCCTTCCGGATGCCATAGTGTTACCGTCCTACCCGGTCTTGGCGGCACTGCTGGCAGTCGCTAGCTGGATTACTGGCGACTGGAGGGCCCTGCTCAACGCTGGAATAGGGGGGCTGGGGCTGTTTGTCGCCTATTGGCTGATTCACACACTGGCGCCGCGAGGAATGGGCCGGGGAGATGTCAAGTTGGCCGGCCTGATCGGCATGGTGCTCGCCTACCAAGGCTGGGGCCCGCTGATCGTTGGAGCGCTGGGCGCGTTCTTCCTGGGCGCGTTTTGGGGGATTGGTGTGATGCTGAAGAACAGGGGAGGCCGGCGGACAGCCATTCCTTTTGGTCCTTGGATGTGCGCTGGGGCCGTATTAGGGTGTGTAGTCGGCGGTCCATTGTGGGAGATGTACCGTCAGTTGTTGCAGGTCTAAGGTGTGAAAAGTCCCAAATACGAAAGGTGAGGCAATGGCAAGGGCCCAAGTGGTCGGCCTAGATATAGGCGACACCCAATTGCGAGCCGTTGAGTTGGCTTTGGATACTAGCGATCCTCAGCGGTCGCCAGTGATTCAGCGTTACGCTGAGATTGACTTGGCGCCGGAAGCCGTGCGGGACGGCGTAGTCGCGCGGCGGGCGGAGGTGGCTGACGCGGTGAAGAACCTCTGGAATCGGAACCGTTTCGCCACCAAGGACGTCATCCTGGGCCTTGGCGGCCAGCGGGTGGTGGCCCGTGAGGCCACCCTGCCCTCGGCGCCGCTTGACTCGCTGCGCAAGGCACTGCCTTTCACGGTCCAGGACATGATCATGGTGCCGGTAGACCAGTGCCAGCTTGACTTTTATCCGCTGTATGAAGTGGAAGGCCAGGTCACTGGGTTGTTAGTGGCCGTCCCCACCGAAGCGGTTGAGAGCAACATCGAGGTGGTGCTGGACGCCGGTCTCAAGCCGGTCCGGGTTGACCTGGCGGCGTTTGGACTGGTGCGGGCCCTGGCCCGGGGCCAGTTCCAGCACGGTGTGGTCGGCATAGTCGACGTGGGCGCGGACATGACCACCGTTGTCGTGGCCCAAAACGGCGAGCCTGTCATCACGCGCATTCTGCCGACCGGTGGCAGACTGATCACTGACCAGATCGCGCGGACTCTGGGAATCCCCCAGCACCACGCGGAGCGGCTAAAGATCGAGGTAGCTCTGATGAACCCGGGCGAGGGCAACGCGCAGGCCCAAGGGGCCTTCTCCGTCATCGCGGAGAAGTGCCAGGCCCTGGTTGAACAGGTGGCGCGGACGTTCTCCTTCTATGGCCAGTCATCTGGGCACACCGTTGAGCACGTCGTGATCTCCGGCCGCGGAGGCATGCTCAACGGGCTGGGGCAGTACATATCGACCGCCCTGCGGTTGCCGGCTTCCTTCTCAGCTCTAGACTCGAGCTTCTCAGTTCAAAGATCAGCCAAGAGCATGACTCCAGAAGGCCGCATGTCGCTGCCCGTGGCGGTTGGACTAGCGATGGGGGTGGCGGCATGAGCGCGCCAAGCGGCCCCGGCGGCGCGGCCGGCACGGCAATGTCGACCCGGCCGCGGGTCCCATCTGTCAATCTGCTTCCGTCCTCTGTGTCGAACCGCCAAGGTGGCAAGGCCGCGTTCACCAAGGCGGCAGTTACCTTGGCCTTGGTCTTGGTGGCCCTCGCCGCGGTCTACGTTGGCATCAGCGTGTGGAAGGGAGCAGCCCAAAGCCGTCTCGAAGCGGCGCAGGTGGAGACCCAACGGCTGGCGGACCAGAAGAAGCAGTATGCGGAAGTCATCAGGGTCAAAGAAGAACTCAAGATGACGGAGGACGCCCTGATCGCTTCCATGTCATATGAGATCAACTGGCCAGAGCTGATTGACGGTCTATTCGCCAAGACTCCCCAGGGTTCGGAGCTTCAAAGCATCACTTTGCGCGGCATGTCAGCGGCTGAGGCGATGCCGCCGCCGCGCAATATCCTGGCGCCGGCTCCGGTTGGCTCCATCGATATTGTCCTGATGGCCCCGTCGGTAGCGGGCGTGGCGGAATGGATCGAGAGCATCAAGACCATTCCTGGCGTTGAGGACGTGGATTGGGCTTCCGTTCGCAGCGAAGCCCCTTCCGACAGCGGTGCCGGCGCCGATGACGCCGACGAGGACGGCGAAACCTACAGAGTGAACGCTTCAGGCCAGGTGAATCTGATCGGCCTGAGTGGTAACGAGTACTTGACGCCGGAGTTTCTAGCATGGCTGGCTACCGCCAAAATGGGCGCGCAGCCTGAGCCCACGAATCAAGGAGGTGCGGGCTGATGGAAAACCACCGGTCAACCGCCGTTATCGCACTGACGGCAATCTTGGCGTTAGCCTTCGTTGCTGGTGCCTACTTCCTGCTCTATGACCCCGCGTTCGCGGAGCGGAAACAGCTCGTTGAACAAGCGGAGGCGATCGAGAAAACCAACGTCGCCGCTCAAAAGGAGCTGGACCGCCTGGCTCAAGACGCCAAGCGTTTGGATGAGATGAAGGAAGAGGTTGCTCAGAACAGGGCTAAGTTCCCAACCGGCCCGGACATATCGACCTTCACCAAGTACCTGCAAGACCTGGTTGAGGCCTCAGGGGCCAAGTTCGTTGGGATTGACCATCAGCCTGCTGTAGCGCTGACGCTAGCCCAAGCACTTCCTCCCGGCCCTGGCGGCCAGGCGGCGCCAACGGTGCCGCAACCACCCGAAGGGCTGTACCAGTACTCCTTCAGCATCGAACTCAAAGGAGACCTGGCGCAGACTCAGGCGTTCGTCACGGCGCTTCAGGCGGACAACGCCAGAATGTTCTTGATCACCAGCATCTCATTCCGCGTCGCGGAGCCAGTCGACCCGGGTTCCGACTCAAAGGGTTCCAACAGTTCCAGTACCGGTAAGGACACGTCTTCCTACAAGATCGAGGGCTTCACGTTCGCCCTGGTCCCCAAGGATGAGGTCCCACCGTCGTCAACCGTAGGAAGCAAGGATGACAAATAGGCCGGTCCGTGACCGCCGTCCGGTGGTAGGGGCCCGCAGAGCGTGGGCCCTGATCGCCGCGACGGCAATCATCGGGACCATGACGGTGGTCGGAGCCAGGCCGTCCGGCGAGCCGGCTCAGGCCGGGATCTTGCCCGTGGCGGCTCCGGCCGTCCAGCCGGCCATCCAGCCGGCGGTCCTGCAAGATTCCAGTTCAACACTGATTGAAGGCCGGCCCCGCGAGGACCGCCGGTCCTTGCAATCGGGGATCACGGTGGTAGACGGGCGCCTTTGGATGTGGGGTTGGTCCAAGTGCGGGGCCATGGGCCGTAACACCACCTGTGACACGTTCACCGAGCCAGACAACCACGCGCCCTACGAGGTGACCGGTTTACCCAACGGGGCCATCGCGGAGGCCACCAGCGGCATCTACAACTACAACGCCGTGGACACCAGCGGCCACGTCTGGGGCTGGGGTTCGTATGCCAATAGAGACGGCACTGGCGGCAGCAAGAACTCCTACCCGCAAGACACGGCCCAGAACGACATCATGGGTGGCGTAAAGGGCAACCGCCAAGGCACCGGAGTGTCCTGGCCTCCTCAGCGGATCCGGATCGGCGGGGTTTGGGACGACCAGAGCAAGCCGCTGCTGGGTCAGGCTGACCCAGTGAGGATTCTGTCTGGCACCGAGATGTCTGGTGCCGCTGTCACGGAGAGTGGCGTGGTGTACTCGTGGGGGGGCGAGCAGTACGGCGGAGTGGGGCCAGGCGATCTCAGCGAGCAAACCAGCGGTAACAATACCTATGGCGCCCTCCAGGTGAAGGGTCTGCCGGCCCTGACAGAAGAGGGCAACCGGCCGGTCCAGTTAGAAGGCGGCTACACGACCTACTGGCTGCTCCTAGAGAACGGCGAAGTCTGGTACTTCGGCGGGACCAGGTCGCTGTCGGACTGGGAGCGCGCCGAAGGCGATCAGCCCCATCGCTACTCCGGCCAAGGCAACGCTGCGAGTTACCCCAAGGGCCAAGGCCAGATCGCGGTTAAGTCAGTCGCCCTGAGCAAGTGGTTCAGGGCCAACAACCCAGATGAACACATTGTCCAGGTCCACTCTGGCATCAGTTTCGGCGCCGCACTGCTGTCCACAGGACGGGTCGTGACCTGGGGCATGAGTGATTACGGCGCGATTGGCCGCAAATGCCCAACTAGCCCCGCCACGGCCAGGGACACTTGCCTGCACAACCCGGGCTACGTGGACTTTGGCGGCAAGAACCCGGGGATTGTCAGCCTGTCTTGCTCCTTCACGGCCGTCACGGCCCTGGCGCAAGACGGAACCATGTACGGCTGGGGAGCGCCAATCCGGAGCTATGAGGGCTACCCCAGTGCCTTGCTGAATCCGGGTCAAGAGATCTTCGAGTACACGTCCTCTTTTGTCGGCGCTGGAGCCGTGATCGTGGTAGACAGGAACGTGGTTAAGTTCCAGACTGGTCAAGGCTTCATCATCTGGACGGACCGGAACGGCAAGCAATGGGGCCAAGGATGGCAAGAAAATGGGCAGATCGGCCACCACGGCACCAACTGGGGCCGGCCTGGCCTCTTCAATGAGTCGCGGAAGCGCTGGATCTGGTTCAGCCAGCCCCAGTACGAGGACTGTGACGTTGCGGATCAAGTGGGCGGCTATGGCAGCCAGCCGGATGGCGCGAATATCATGTTCAAAGAGACCAGCTACAAGTACCATGGCGACGGGAAGAAGTACGTGTGTAGCGACCTGAATGAGAAGGCTGGCGGCGCCTGGACCAGACGCTTCAGCCTTGAACAATGCCTGGAAGGGAAATGCAGCTAATGCAATCAGCCAACTATCTGGCTAGAACCGGCCCAGACCAACTGGCCCTTTCAGCCAGCTTCCCCGGTGTGGAGCTAATCGGCGTGGTCCTTCTGATCGTGTCTGTGATTGGCCTGATCGTGCTGGTTGCCATGCTGAACGGCGTCAAGTCCGTGCATTCAGCCGTGAAGGAGTTGGCGGCTCAGCTAGGACAAGGGATCCCCAGCGAGGCGCTCGCGCAGGCCAGACCCACCGGCCAGCCCGAACCACCCACCGGAGCGGGTCCACCGGCCGGCCCGGTGCCGGCCGCCTATCCGTCTTTGGACCTTCCTGTCGAACAGTCGCCCTTCGCGGCTCAGGCCGGCGAAGCGCGGCCCGGGCCGCAACCGCCGTCAGTCTCCGCGTTTGACGGTTTGGCCACTCCGGCGCTGGCGGCGGGCCAGGGTCTGCCGGGAGAAGCCCCCGTCTCAGAGCCGCCAACCATGAGCCAGCCGCTTATCAGCCTGCCTGGGTCTGAGCCGGTCAGCCAAGCGGCGGCTCCCGTCGCGGATGATTCCTTGCCCAAGGCCCTCAACACTGCGGCGCGGCGCGAGATCTCTTTGGTCGGTCGGGCTCTGAAGATCCTTGACGAACTCGAGCAGTCGGAGACTGACCCGGACAAGCTGTTCTCGCTGTTCGCTCTGGATAACTTGATGGCGCGAATGCGCCGGGGTTCCGAGACGCAGATGATCCTGGTTGGGCGTGAACCAGAGCGATCTGTGCGCGAGCCGTTGTCAGCCTCGGACGTGATCAGGACCGCGTTGTCACAGATTGAACACTATGAACGGATCCGGATTTCCCTGGACTGGGATCCAATGATCCGCGCCTACGCCGTTGTGCCAGCAGCCCATATGATCGCTGAATTGCTGGAGAACGCCACCCGCTTCAGCCCCGAAGGCACAGCGGTAGAGGTCGGTAGCTCGAACCATTCTGGCGATGTCGTCCTGACAATCTCTGACGCTGGCGTCGGCATGAGCGCTCAAGAGCTTGCTGCCGCCAACCGAATGATGCAAGCTGGCGGCAACCCGGATGACCTCAGCCATGGCCGCCTCGGTGTCGCTGTGGTTGCGCGGCTGGCCACGCGCCTGGGGGCCTCGGTCAGCTTCGCGCCTGGTCAGTCCTCTGACGGCACCGGTACAACAGCCATCGTTCGGATCCCCAGCAGCCTGATTGACGACAGGCCAGTTGCCGGCGCTCCGATGGATCAGCTAGGGGCGCAGGCGGTCTTGCCGCCTCAGCCCAAGCTGGAAGACGCGGCTATGGAATCGTCGGTGAATTCCTTTGAACCGGTCCGGCTGGATCCCCCAACTACTGATACCGGTCTGCCCCGGCGCAGTTCGCGGGGGCAGGGCGGTATGCCCAGCTCGCCATTCGGGCCACCCCCGTCCGCTCCGCCCAGCGCCTCCCCACCGGACGCTAGCCGGGCGGACAGCATCGTGCC
>JAIRXP010000052.1 GCA_031268215.1 Bifidobacteriaceae bacterium
GGGGGTCCGTCTTCAAATGGTCGTCACAACCTTGCCGCAGCCACCCGCCCCAACGCCAGCCCCACCACCGCCAAAAACAACGACTCAAAACTAGTCAAAACAAGTGACGCCCAACACCAGTCCCGCCGAGGTGCAGGCTTGACGGAAAGCGTAATGTGCGTTCGAGTACCCCATTGGGCGGTTGCTGCGGGTCATGCGGAACAGCGGCGCCGTCGGGTCCTTGGTATTGCCGCGCCATTCGGAATAGCCGCTCAGCGCTTGGGTGGCGGTTGGGTGCAACGGCACCAGTCTGGGGTTCGGGGACTTCCCGCGCCGGACGGTCAGCACGCCTTGTTCGAGGTCGACGTCTCCCGATGTGAGCGCGAGAGCCTCGCCGATCCGCATGCCGGTGGCCGCCAAGAGGCCGAACAGCACCGGGTAGACGACAGATCTGTCGAAACGGCTCAGGCGGCCTGCCGCCCCCAAGATGTCTGCTGTCTGGGCCGCGGTGAAGATCAGCGGGCTGACGCGGCCGTACCCGGAGGGGAACACCCCAGGGGGAGGGACCTCGGTGCCGGGATCGAAAGCCACTTGGTAGCGCGCGAAGCCGCGTACCGCTTCGAGCCTCCTGGCGGGCCTGCTCCGAGGGGGCTTGTCCTGCCCGTCGTCCGGCGCCCCCGCCCAGGCAACAGCCAGGGCCGTGGTCACGGTGGTGGCGCGTTGGCCGTCCATGAACTCGGTGAACTGTGTCAGAAGGCGCCCTGGTGTTTCGAGCTTGTGCCCCATCGCCCGGCGCAGCTGCAGGTACCTTTCGGCGCTGTCCGCGATGGCGCTCATCGGACCGCTCCTTGGCCTGGCCAAGGTTGGGCCACCGCCCGTAGCTGCTCGACGCCGACTCTGGCGTAGTTCGCGGTGGTCGCAGGATCGCAGTGCCGCAAGACCTGGCCTATCGCGTCCAGCGGAACCCCGGCTTGAACCATCCTTTCACCGAGAGTGTGGCGCAGCCGGTGCGCCCGGAACGGCTCAATGCCGGCTCGCGCGCAAGCTCGCGCCACGACACCGCTGACGGCTACGCGTGTGAGCGGCCGGATGGGCGCGCGCGTGCGGAGGAACACCGCGCGCGTTTCGCTTGCGGGCCGCCTGTCAGCGAGGTGGGCGGCCAACGCGGCGCCAGCTTGGTCGGGAAGCGGCAAACGCTCGGACTTGCCGCCCTTGCCGCAGACCAAGACCTCCCCGCGCCGCCAGTCGATGTCGTCCAGTGTGAGTCCGGCGACCTCCCCGGCGCGCAGCCCGAGCGAGCAAATGAGGCTCAACGCTGCCAAATCGCGCCTTCCCATAGCGCTGCCGGAGTCGCACGAGCCGAGGACAGCTTGGACTTGCGCGACTGTGGCGCCGAGCGGCAGAGGCGAAGGGACGGGCACTTTGACCCCGAGTGCCGCCCCAGACAGATCGTGCTCGGTCAGACCCGTCATGAAGCAGAACTTCAAGAACGAGCGGAGCGTGTAGCGGAGCTTCTGCACCGACGCGGGTCCGTGGTCTGCCGCCTCGTCGAGCACAGCCTGGGTTACCGCCTGCGCGGTAAGCTCGCCGATGCCCCCGTTTCGCGCCTGACCGGCCACGAACCGCCCGATCCTCGCGGTGTTCGCGTTGGCCGTGGTAGCCGCCAACCGCCGTTCGTTCAGCATGTAGGAGTGAAAGGCCGCGACGACCGCATATCCTGGACGGCCGGAGCGGGATAGGCCGCAGCGGCTGGGATCAGCCCGTTGCCAGCGAGCCAGCCAAGCAGATGCGCCAGCGCCCGCCGCGAATGGAACGCTGTGCGGGTGCCGCGCCGCCGTTCCAGGTATTCGTCCACGAACCCCGCGTCAAGCTCTCCCAGAAACAATCCGGCCTGACTCATGGACCTGCTCAAGTCGGCGGCCAACCGGACCTGCTGACGAACCGACAAAGGCGTGAACCCAAGGCGGAGCAATTCTTCTTGGAAGTCGTTGAGGTGACTCGAAACTGGGCCGTCAGCGCGCACCCCACCAGCGCCTACGACATGAACGGTGATCATGGTTGTCCTTTCGTGTGTTGATGGAACCATCAACACAACGCAACCAGACCCACCGGATTACGCCAACAGATCCACCCCGCAATCAGGCCGCTACCAGGCCATACGCGCAACGACTCGGCATATTAGCGAGGGCGGCATAGCAGAAAGCGGCGGGGACGCCCTGCCCGTCCGACGGCGGGTGGGCGAGGTGGGTGGCGGCCTCGGCGCGCTGCGCTTCGGTGAGCTTGGACGCGTTGAGGTTCCCTGTGTGGCCGGTGACGACACAGGCGAGTCTGGCGGCGTCCCATTCCCGGGTCCAGGCCTCGATTGTGGACGGTTGGCGGTCTGTGAAATCGGCGATCACGTCGCCGCCGACTCCGCTGGCGGCGAGGAGTATCGCTTCGGCTTTTGCTTGCACTAATATCTCCGGAGCTTTCCTTTTGTAGTTCTTCAGGACACGGATCTCTTCCGGGGTGGGCTCTGGTATTCGCATATCCCTATTGTATTTCCGGCACGACCTTTCCGCCGGGAATTGCGATGGGTGTCGGCCGGCGAGTTATGACTGTAATTGTCTAGCCGTCAGGTCTTGATAAATTCGCACCATAGCGCGTTCGTCTTCACCGTGTTCTTTGTTGTGTTGGTGGTTTGGGGGCATGTTTATAGTTTACTGGCTGGTTGTTCGGGTTTCAAGTATTAGGCGGGGTTTGGGCGTTGTTGGTTGAGTGGTTTCTGTTGTGGTGTTGACATGGCTTATTGTGTTTGGTTTATTGGCCGGGTTTGTTTAGTGTGGGGAGGCGACGCTTTTGCGTCGCCTCCCCTTTTTACCGTTAATCCCCGTAACTGAAGTAGCCGGTTCCTTACCGAGGGCTTGCCGTCCAGGTATAGCAATCTCGAAAGTGTCAATCCCCGTAACTGGAGTAGCTGGTTCCTCACCCTACCCCGGATGTGACTGTTCAGGGGGTGGCCGGTAGCCAGATGTTTGGGCTGGTGAGGGATGCGAGGACGGCGAGGGGCCGTTGGGAGTGTTTCCGGGCGGTCGACAGGTAGGACCGGATCGAAGCGAAAGCTTCGGCGCCTTTCATGGTCCGCATCGTCCCGGATATTTTCGCCCTGA
>JAIRXP010000085.1 GCA_031268215.1 Bifidobacteriaceae bacterium
CAACACGAACATCGCTGCCCCAAGGTAACTGCTGAGGCCAGAACCGCTCATGAGCACCATCACTGCCGACATAAGCGAACCCGCCATGGGCAGCAGGCTCGCCAGGAGGGCTGACGGCTCGTCCGAGGGAGGCAACTCTGGGGGTGTCTCCAGTGTGATCTTGCCGCGCGGTGGTGCAGGCGGAGCCTTCGGTCGCTCTGCACGCTTACGTCTTGGCGCCGCCATACCTCTACTCCTTAAAGCTTAGGAATCCTGGGTTTTGCCCGGCAGTTGAGGTATCCACCAGGCGTTAACTGGTACTAGGCTACCAACAACCGCCGCCGAGTCCGCCACACTGTCAACCCGGAACTTCAGCGGAACCAGATTCAAGAACTCCGGATCTCAAGGATCCGCCAAGCCATTGGAGGGCCATGACCAGCGCTTGCCGCCTGACCATCAACACACTGGAGCTTGGGCGGCGCTGGTTCAGAGGCCGTTGGTCATGACCCACGCCCTCTGCCTGACCATAGCCACGTCCTCGCGACGCGAGGACGTGGCGTTGCCCCGAGACCTTCCCATCCATGTCTGCCTGGGAATGGTCGGGTTTAGGGCAGACGGCCTGAATGTCTTGGCGCTGGATTCAGCTAGCAACCGAATAGACCTGACAGCGGCCGTTGGCGATGTCCTGCATGAAGGCGAAGTCCTGACCATAGTCAACGCCACCACACCAGGCGAGGCACCCGCACCGCCCGTTCTGACCGAGCCGCCTCCAACCAAGACCCTGGGGCCACGCGGCGCGGACGTGGCCGGCCTAGCGGTGTTGGCCTGCCTGAGCGTAGTCGCCGCCGGCACCTGGAACCTGGCCAGCACCTGGTCCGGCCCCTGGAGCGGGCACACGCTATACCTGACGCTGAGCGCCTTGGCGATCAGCTCCACCTGCCTGGTCCTAGATTTCGCCGGTCCTGAGCGGTGGCGTCCGGCCATGGGGCCAGTGGCGGTGTCCACCGTGGTCCTGGCCGTCGGCTGGACCCTCGCAGCCCTCCTCGGCTGGCCGGCAACGGTCATGAGCGCCATAGCGGGGTTCGCCCCCTTGGCTTTACGGCTGGCGTCTTCAGCGGCCGTGACCGCACCAATGGAGCAGTTGGTGAATATTGCCGCCTACGCCACCGGCAAATGGACAGTACGCGGCCCCGTGCCTGGGACAGCCGGCGAGATCAGACCAGAAGCAACCGACCACCTGACCCAGATATCGAGGATCCGTCTGCGCTCCGCAGCCATTTGCATCAGCTTGATAGCCGTCATATTCACTCCAGCGCTGTTAGAGGGCCCGCCTCAAACCCCCCTGTACCGCTGGCTGACAATCGCCAGCGGCGTGATGGTGGCTCTGGGGCTAGCCCTCGCGCCACGCGTGACCAGCGACCGGTTGGTGCGGATGGCGGCGCGCTACGGCGCCGGGCTGGTAGCCATCGAGGTGGCCTTCACATTGGGTCACAACCAAAGCCTGACCACCAGTGCCGCCCTGGCGGCCTCTGGCCTGGCCATCATCCTGTTCTTGGCTTCGATTCTGGCCGGCAGAGGATACCGATCCATAGGCCTGTCGCGGATTGGCGACTGGATCGAAACCCTGACAGTGGTGTTCGCCCCGGCCTGCGCCCTAATAGGGGCCGGCTGGATTGACCTGTTGCGGGCCGCCGGGTCTTGAGCCAGGGCGTCTCGAGCCAGACGGCTCCTGGGCCAGATGCCATGGCGACAGGTCAACCCGTTCCGCCGCGGCCTGGTCCTCCGACAGTGTTTGTTTGCCGCGTCAACGCGGGCGGAGAGTGTTGTCCAACACCCTCCTGGAACCGTACCCGGCGGCATCGGCCCCCAAAGGCGACCGCCGCCGCTATTGGTAGCGACGGCGCCGCCACCCCAGTAATAGGATCCCACCGCCGGTCGCGGCGAAGGCCAACAGCACCAGCCAAGACAACCCGCCCGCGCCGGTGAAAGGCAGCTTGCCTCCCTGCCGAACCACAAGAGTCGAACAGCTAAAGCGGCACTCCGCCGGGGGCGAATCAACCCATACATCGACGCTCGAACCAGCCGTCCAAGCGGTATTCCGTAGCTGGCCGGAACCGGTCACCCGAGCCGAATAGGTAATGGCGGCGGAAGCGCCCACAGCCAGTGGGCCAGTCCAGACCAAACGCCCTTCGCTGTAGGAAAGGGTCCCTGAACTGGCCCTGGCGTTGTCCAGATAGGACGCATTCTTCGCCAGCCCTGACATGTCATCTATCACCTGAGCCGGGAGGTCCGCGGTGAAAGGAACCCGACCCACATTCGTCACGCGGATCGAGTAATTCAATACGCTGCCAGTGCCAACCGGATTGGGAGCCGCCACAGACTTGGCCACCCTAGCCCGCGCGAAATACGTCACAACCGAGCCGCACTCTGGGCCAGACCCGGGGTATTTCAGCCCCAGACCACCCGTAACCATTGGGCAAGTCGGAGTAGGTGGAGAAATGATCGCATCCGGATCCGGAGGCACCCAGGCCAGGTTGTTCAAGACGCCATCGCCACCGCCTGTCAGAGTGATCCGGTAAGTCAAGACCACCTCAGCACCCGGCGCCAACGGACCAGCCCAGGACAGCACCGGCCGGTCATAACTGAACTCGCCGCCGCCACCACCATCAGAAGCGGTGGATAAGTCGAACGGCAAAGCGTCATCCAGGACCGCGGCCAGCGAATCCGCCACCACGGCCGGATTGGCCCCGCCAAAGGCCGCAGGGCCACGGTTAGCGGCCACAATCCGGTAGGTCACCGAATCACCAGGACGGGCCTGGCTAAGACTTCCCTCCGCCCCATCAAGCGACTTCGAGACAATCTCCAAGATAGGCCGGTCATTCTCAATCACCGCGCAAGGCTCACCGGTCACCGGATCAAGGCCGCCAACAGGCGCCTGGCAGCCGGGAGGCGGCGGCGAGGACAGCCCAGGTTGGTTGGGGTACCAGACCAGATTGGGCAAGTGCCCATCTCCCTGCGCGGTCAAGACCACTGCGTAACTCAGCTTGGCGGTCTGGCCGGACCCGAGGGGCCCGGTCCACACCAGCGTAGGTGAAGACCAGACCGCCTTCCCCGCACTGGGTTTGGAGGTTATGCCCTCCCAGACCGAATCATCCAAGATGCCCGTCAAGTCATCCCGGACCACCGCCGGTACCGCGTCGATGAAGTCACCCTTGCCAGTGTTCTTGAACGAAAGCGTATAAACCAGGCGCACACCAGCCTGCCAATTGCCGTTGGCCGGCGACTGCGACACTGACTTGCTAACCGACAACTCTGGCATTGGCACCGTGTCTCCAGCACACCATTCGCCAACCGGCTCATCACAAGTCGGCGTAGCGCCCGGACTGGCCGGATCAGACGGGGCCCAGACAACATTCCGAACGCTGCCGTTGCCGGCATCAGTCAGCCGCACCCGGTAAGTGACCACTATTTCCTGGCCAGCCGCCAATGCCCCAGACCAACTCAAGAGCGGTTCGGTGTAGCTCAAAGTCCCTCCCGCTCCGTTGTCAGAGGCGGAAGCGATGTCGAACGGAGCGGCATCATCAAGGACATCCTCCAGCGAATCAAGCACCACCGCCGGGTGAGCGGACGTGAACGCACCCAGACTGGTGTTCCGGACGCGGTAGGTGTACACCACCTCATCACCCGGCCGGGCGTAAGGCGGGGCAACCGATTGGCCCGGCCGTTCCAGCACCGAAGTCTTGGTCACCTCCAGGACCGGTGGGCTCAGTTCCACGCAAGCGCAGGTCTCGCCAGTCACCGGATCGGTCCCCCGGCCGCTGAACCGCTGCAAGCCACCGCCGCTGCGGACCGCGTCCGGATCATCGCATTCAGGTGCCGGCGGCGCCGCGGTCTTCGGGTCACTCGGTCCCCAGGTGACGTTCTCTATTAGAGTGTCGCCACCGGAGGCCAACTGGATTCGGTAAGTCAGTACAACTCGCTCATCAGGTGCCAGCGGGCCACGCCACATCAGGACCGGCTCTGCGTAGCTGATTGTTCCCCCGGCGCCCCCATCCGAGGCAGTCGCCACATCGAAGGGCTCCGAATCATCCAGTACGCCCTCCAGCGAGTCGGCAATCACCGCCGGACGTTGCTCCGTAAACGCTATTGGCCCGCGGTTAACCGCCACCACTTCATAATCCAGCCAGTCGCCCGCCCGGGCGTAATTGCCGCCATCTACGCTCTTGGACACAATCTCCAAAATGGGACGTTCCAAGTCCGCACGGTCGCACGGCTCGCCCGTCGCCGAATCAATGCCGTCCACTACCACTTGACAGGCCGGCTGTGGCGGGCTGGTGTGGTCCGGATCCGCCGGGAACCAAGCCACATTCCTCAAATCGCCATCGCCGCCGCTAGTCAATGTCACAGCGTAAACCAGCTTCACCGAGTCACCTGCCGCCAACGGCCCAATCCAAGACAACACTGGGCTGGCCCAGGTAACCGCTCCGTCAGCCGGCTTAGAGACCAAACCGGACCAGACGGAATCGTCCAAGATGCCTGTCAGATCATCCCAGGCCACTGCCGGTACCGCCTCGGTGAAATCCCCCTGGCCGGTGTTGGTCAAGTCCAGGGTGTACTCCAGTTTGACGCCAGACTGGAGATCGCCGCCGGCCGGAATCTGCTTAGTTGACTTGACGATTGATAACTCTGGCATAGGCAATTCGTCAGTAGCGCACCAGGCACCAGTAACTTGGTCGCAACTGGGCGGGTCACCTGGATCATCCGGATCAACCGGCACCCAAACCAAGTTCGACAGGCGGCCGTCACCGCCGGCCTTCAGAGTGACAGAGTAAGTGATGACCACCACGCCATTGGGCGCGATCTGACCAGTCCAGCTCAGGCGGCTATCTGTGCCATTCCACTCCAACGCTCCCCCACCGGAAACGATCTGGGCCGTGCCATCCCAGGTAGCGTCATCGAGCACGTCAGCCAAAGTGTCAATCACTACCGCCGGATGTGCGCCAGTATATGAACCGGTGCCCTGGTTCCTAATGGTGAGCGTGTATTCGGCCTGATCACCGGGCCGCGCGTAGGGCGGCGCCTGCGTTTCGCCAGGCCGGGAAATGACGGAACTCTTGGTGAAGTCAAGGACCGGCGGCGTCAGGGCCACCCTAGCGCAGGCCTCACCCGTCACCACATCCACACCCTCAACGGCGCCATCGGCGGTGGAATCACAGGCCGGGGTCACCGGGGTGGCTGGCCGGCGGGGCGTCCAGGCGGTGTTGACGGCCCAGGCCGCACTCATGGTGTCCTCCAGCGTGACCTTATAAGTCAGGGTCACGCTTTCATCGCGACCCAAGGGGCCATTCCAGGAGAACTTTCCGTCAAATCCCAGACGGCCCGTGTAGACCTCACCGATGGCCGGATTGGCCGTTGGCGGCGTGGTTAGCTCGGCTAACGACAGCAGATCAGACAAGTCGTCAAAGACCCAAGCTGGGTCGCTATTGGTGTAATCGTAGGCTCCGGTGTTCTCCAATGTGACCTCATAAGTCACCTCTTCGCCAGGCATTGGATCGGCAGGCGTAGCCACCTTGGTCACCTTCAGGCCACTCTTGTCGAATTGGTCCACCGCACACGGCTGCTGCGTTGATGGGTCAATGCTGCCGGCCTCCTGGTCGCAGGCCGGCGGGTCGGCCTGGGATGGGTAATTAGGGCGCCAGGCCAGGTTGCGGACCACACCGTCACCAGTGTCCAGAAGCAAGACGGTCACTCGCAGAGTAACTTCCTCGCCTTGGGCCAACGGCCCCTGCCAGCGGATGAATGGTTCGTCGTAGGTCAGTTGGCCAGGCTGATCCGCCGTCAGTTCAACGTCAGACAAGCCTGCAAAGCTGGCGTCATCAAGCAGGCCGGACATGTCGTCGAAAAACACCGCCGGAACCTCTTCGGTGAAATCCTGGAACGAGCTGTTGCTCGCCCTGATGGTGTACGTCACCTTGTCGCCGGGCTTCGGGTTCTCTGTGTCCAGTGACTTCGAGACGGCCAAGACCGGACGGACCCATTCGTCAGCCGCGCACGGTTCCGAGGTGTTGGGGTCAAGCGTCCCGGTGGTCTGGTCACAAGCCGGCGGCGCCGGGTCAGGATCAGCGGAATTAGCTGGGCTCCAAGCGACGTTCCGGCCAACACCGTTGCCTCCACCGGTCAAAGTAGCGGAGAAGGTTACTTCCACCGTTTGGCCAACCGGCAACGCCCCGGTCCAAGTCAGCCGGCCGCCCCCAGACAAGACCGGTGAATCCGCGGGCGCGCCGGAGATGGTGGCCGTCTGGTCGTTGTTGAATCGCGAGCCGTCCAGCAACTCGCTCAGGTCGTCAATCAACCGGGCCGGGTCCTCAGCGGTGAAGTCTTCCCGCCCGGTGTTGGTTCCCCGGATGGTATAGGTAACGGTGTCTCCGGCCGTCAGCACTCGGTTATGTCCATCCGACTCCTTGACAATGGTGAGCGTTGGATAATGCTCTTCAACGACGCCGCAAGGCGAGTTGGTAGTTGGATCAACCGGCCCAGAAGGCTGGTCGCAATCAGGAACCGGCCCAGGATTGGCCGGGACACCGGGAGTATCCGGCTGCCAGGCGACATTGCGGATCAGGCCATCCCCAGCCACCGCCTTGGTGAACGAATAGGTCAGCTTCACAGAGCTGGTGGTCCCGCCGCTCCGGTCCAGCCGGCCAGACCAAATCAGATTAGGAGCCCTGTAGACCAGAGTGCCAATCGCGGGATCAACAGCCTGATCGCCATCAAAGGTGGCCCCATCCAGCAGGTCGGAGAAATCGTCAATCACCACAGCCGGATGGCCAACCGTGAAATCAGCCGGGCCAATATTGCTGATGGTGATCTCATAGCGCAGCTTCGAGCCGGGATCATAGGGTGGCTGGCTGACTAATTCCTTGGTCACCGACAGCTTTGGCAACGGGCGAGTCTCGGCGTCGCAGACCTCACCCGAAACGGTATCTGCCCGGACCGGCAGCGCACAAGAAGGCGTCACCGGGTTGGCCGGATCAAGGGGCTCCCAGGCCACATTGGTGGCATAGCCATCGCCGCCGCCGTGGACCTTCACCACGTAATTGATGACCAGATTCCCGCCCTGGGGAACAGGACCTGACCAGTGCAAACGGTTAGTTCCCTCGACCAATTCCGGGGCGGGTACGGAAACACCATTCAAGATGGCCGTAAGCGATCCGGGGACTAAAGCGGCGTCATCGAGCACGTTAGTCAGGTCATCTTCTATAACCATAGGCTCCGCGGCGCTAAAGTCCGCCAAACCTGCGTTTGAGGCCCGGATGGTGTAACTGATGGTTTCGCCGGGCGCTACGGTGCCAGTCGGATAAGAACTCTTGGTCAACGCCACCAGCGGTCCGCGCAGACTCAACCCAGCGCAGATCTGGCCGGTCGCGACCGAAATTACCGGCTGTCCGTCCGCTGAGCCCTCGCACTGCGGTGCTTCCGGCGCTGAATCGGTCGGATCAAAGGGCACCCAGACCACATTCCGGTAAAGGCCGTCGCCCTCTGCCGTCACTTTGATCTGATAGGTGATCTTGACCTGGCCACCGCTCGGGACCGGCCCCTGCCAACGCAAGGCCCTGATGTCAGAATGGTATTCCGCTTGGCCCAAGGTCGCGGTCTCCGAACCGACCACATAATCCGCCTCTTGCGCCAGCGGTGCCAGGTCATCCCACACAGTCGCCGGATGACCGTCCGTAAAATCCACCCCGGAGACGTTGGTAACCGTGATGGTATAAGTCAGCGTGTTGCCCGGCACAGGCGTCTGGTCATCAACCGATTTGGTGATTGACAGCAATCCGCGGTCCTGTCTCAAGTTGGCGCACATTTCTCCGGTAACCGGGTCAACGCTTCCGTTCAGCGAATCGCCTTCCGAATCTTCGCAGGCCGGCGCCGGTTTCGCGCCCGGACCCAGCGGGTTGTTGGGCTCCCAAGCGGTATTGGTGAGCACCGCTTGGGTGGAACCGGTCAATCGCACCGTGTAAGTAATCACGACCTCTTGCCCCGCCGCCAGCGGCCCAGACCAACTAAGCAACGGCTGGACATAGGATGGCTGGGCTGGCGTGCCCGGGCCGGTAGCGAATTCCGCTTTGGCGTCATGGCGATAGCTGGCGCCGCCCAATACGCCACTCAAATCGTCGTAAACTACCGCCGGCGAGGCCGTTGTAAAGGCGGCCGCGCCGGTGTTCCGCGCACTGATCTCATAGGTCAATATGTCGCCAGTATGCGGCACTTCTGGGACACCGACCGGCCGTTTGGTAACGACCAGACTGGCCCGGGGGACCTCCGCGGCGGCGCACCGACCAGCCGAGTTGGGATCTGGGTCATCCGGCGTGACCGGGCAGTCCTCTGGTTGGGGGACGGGAGCGTCTGGTGCGACCGGAGCCCAGGCGATGTTGTCCACCTTGGCGTCCCCACCCGCAGTCAGCGTGATCGAATAGACAATCGCCACTGTCTCACCGTGCGGCAGGGCTCCGGTCCAGCTCAACCGCTTCGTTTCCGGTGAATACGCCAAGGTTCCCGGTCCCGTGGACGGACTCTCACTAACGTACGGTTGTGTCTTCCATTCGGCGTTGGCCAGCAGGTCAGTCAGGTCGTCGAGCAAGTAGACGGGCTGAGAGGCGGTGAAGTCGCCATCTCCTATGTTGGTTAGCCGCAGGACATACGTGACCTCTCCCCCCGGCCGGGGCACATCTGGCGCGAGCGCGGTCTTCTCCAGGTGAACCAGGACGCGCGGCGAACTGACGGTGGCGCAGGGAGCCAGCGACCCCCGGACCGTGCCGCTACCGGTACAGGTGGGCACGGCCGGGTCGCCTGGGTCGGTTGGGAACCAGGCCGTGTTAACGAGCGTGGATGGGCCAACGGCTTTCAAAACCACCGAATAGGTGATAACAACACTGGCTTCGGGTTCCAGCGCCCCGCTCCACTTCAAGGTGTCCGCCTCGTAAACCACCTGTCCGTTGTCCGATGCCGCAGCGTCGTCTTGGTATGTCACGCCCGGCAGCATTTGCTTCAGTGAGTCAAATACCCGGGCCGGGTTGGTCGCCGTGAACGCCGCTTGTCCCGTATTGGTAGCCGTGATCCGATAAGTAACGGTGTCCCCCGCTTGGAGGCGGCCAGCGCCGGGTGAGGGCGTGGCTATCTTGGTGAGGGCTAAAGCTGGTCGGGCGAATTCGTTGGCGGCGCAGGCCTCATCCGTTTCAGAATCGCGGACTACCGTACCCTCGCAGCTAGGGCCTTCCGGGGCCGGGTCATACGGATCATGCGGCTCCCAGACCACGTTGCGTAGGGTTCCCACTCCGCCGCTACTCAGCGTCACCCTGAACTTCAAAGTCAGCACTTGGCCTTGGCGAAGAGGCCCGGTCCAGGTCAGTCGCTCACCGGCATATCTGACCGAGCCTTGGTTCCCGGTGGGGTTAGCGAACTCCCAGCTCCAGGAGTCCGGCACCATTTGGGCACCTGCCAGTATGTCTGACAGGTCGTCCTGTAACACCAAAGGCGAAGTCAGCGTGTAGTCCACCTCGCTGATGTTCTCCGCTGTGATGGTGTACTCAACTTGGGCTCCGGGGACCGGTTCTTGAGGGCTCAGGGCCGTTCCGCCGGAGTCAACGAAACGGTGGGTCTTGGACAGCTGGACAGCCGGTAGTGGGGCCTCGGACAGAGCGCAAGGCTCACCGGTGGTCTGGTCTGCGCCGCCTGGCGCCGGATCGCAGTCCGGCGGGGTTGGACTGCCTCCTGGTGATGCCGGCTGCCATGCGACGTTGCGCATCGCCGAAGACGAACCGCCGTTTACGGTTACTTGGTAGTTGATGATGACTGTGGCCCCAGGCTGACCCGCGGCGGCCAGCGGGCCGGTCCAGGAAATCGTGTTCTGGGGATCCCCCTGGTGAACGGCAGTGCCCACGTTGGGGTTTACCTCCAATGAGCCCTCCACCCAGTCCGTGTTCGCTGCCACGTCGGAGAGGTCGTCCAAGATTGTCGCGTCAGTGAACGGGACCCGGCTGATATTGGTCACCCGGACGGTGTAATGGAGTTCATCCGGGTCATTCTGGTCCCGGGTAACGTCATAAGACTTTGAAACACGCAGGACCGGGAAATCAACCTGGACCAGAGAGCACGCTTCGCCAGTTGTTTGATCACGGCCTTCTGAGTCAACCGCAGTACAGGTGGGCGGTGCCGGACTGTCCGCCACCGTTGGCGCCCAAGCCAGGTTGACTATATGGCCATCGTCTTGAGCGTTCAACTCGACCTGGTAGGTGATGCTCACGGTGTCGCCTTTGGCCAGCGCACCACTGTACTTCAGCACCGGCAGCGGCGCGCTGACCCACGACAAGCTGCCCTTCGCCGGATAATCTAAGGCCGGCTGGCTGACCAGGGTGGAATCCGCCAAAGTCTGGACCAAGGAGTCCATCACCACCAACGGATGTTCCGTGGTGAAATCGGCCCGGCCGGTGTTTTCAATCGCGATGGTGAAGGTCACTAAGTCCCCCACCTTGGCGGTACCAGTGCCAGGGTTGGCTGTCTTCGTGATCTTGGCCCGCGGCAGCAGGTGGCTGATGGCGCCGCACGGCTGCCCAGTGGCAGCATCCACTCCGGCCTGGATTAGATCACCCCCGGCGTCCTCGCAGGCGGGCGGCACCAAGACCGTCCGGTCAGTCGGGGCCCAAGCAATGTCCTTGATATTCAGGTCACCTTGACCGTTGACCAGCATGTCGTATCCGATCGTCAGAGTCTGATCCACGGCCAAGTTCCCGGACCAACGCAAATTGCGCGTCGCCTCAACGAAAACGGGGTCCGCTGGCGTACCAGAGGACGGGCTCAGAGAAGCGGTTACCGCGGTGGGCCGGGAGGAATCATCCAGGGCGCCGGTTAGGTTATCCAGCACCAGGGCTGGCATACCGGGAACGAATGCGGCCTGGCCAACGTTCTTGGCGGTGACCGTGTAATGAACCGTGTCACCGGGGCGGACGTCATCGCCGGTGGACGCCTTCCCCAGTTCCAGCAAGGGCCGGTTCAACTCATCCGCGGCGCAAACCTCGCGCGTGTCGTCATCGTCCGGGAAACTGGGGCCACGGTCACAGTTAGGCGTGCTGGGAGGATCAACCCGCGGCACCCAAGCGACATTCCGCAACCGGCCATCTCCCGTCGCCTTGAGGACGGCACTGTACGTAATGGTGACGGTGTTGTTGGCTGGTTCCGTGCCCAAAGCGCCGGCCCACTTGATGATGGTCCGCCCGCCATCCGTCTCCACGGTCGGCACGGAACCGACCGAAGCTGCCAGTGAGCCCAGGTCTAAGTCCGCGTCAATCAGGGTGTCGGTAATGTCATCCCAGATCGGCACAGTGGTGTAGCCGGCAGCGCCAACATTGACGCCGGTGATCGTATAACGGACTCTGGTCCCCGGTAACGGACCATTCAGAGCGTCCGTTTGATGGGTTTTTGACAACCGCAGCAGCGGGCGGGATTCCCGAACTTGGGCACAGGGCTCGCCCGTGTACCCGTCGACTCCTCCGGCCTCGGGGTGGCTCGCGTCAACCTGGCAGTCCTCCGGCACCCGTGCGGCGACCCCGGTACCGGGTGCCGTCTGTCCCCTTGGAGCCCAGGCCGTGTTGCTTATGATGCCATTCCCGTGACCCGTCAAAACGAAGGAATAGGTGATCTCAAGGACCCTGCCCACTGCCAGTGGGCCAGTCCAATACAGGCGGGCGGCATTTTGGTCCATGGTCACGGTTCCCACCGGCTGGCCGTCAACCTTGGCGGCCGCGTCCGCTTGATAAGCGGTGCCATCCCAAACGTCGCTCAAGTCATCAGCGATCACCAGCGGACGTGCCGGTTCGAAGTCGGCCTTACCAGTCTGGGTGACGGTGACCTTGAACTTCAGTACCGCGCCCGGCACTGGGTCCGCGGGAGGGTCCTCCATGACCTTGGTAATGGCAACATTGGGCCGGTCAAACGACTCAACCGCACAAACTGCCCCAGTGTCCGGATCCGGACTGCTGGTGCAGGTAGGCGTGACCGGATTGTCCGGATCAAGCGGAGACCAAGCCACGTTCCGAACAGTCGAATTCGCCCGGATTCCCGGATTCAACAGCACCGAATACGTCAAAGTGACGGTCTGGCCCACCGCTAGCGCCCCCGTCCAGCCAATCACCGGCAAGGTCTGATCCGGGGTGCCAGACAGGCTGTAGTTCAAGTTGTCCTGATATGTGGCGTCATCCAATACGTCTGTCAAGTCATCCAGGACCACCGCCGGGTTGTCGGCAGTGTACGCACCAGGGCCCTCGTTGGTCGCCGTGATGGTGTACGCGACCTCAGAATTAGAGCGGTCGGATGGTTTGTGAGTAGAGGTCTTTTGGATCCGCAGATGGGGAGTGTTGACATCATTGACGGCGCACGGTTCATCCGTCACTGGATCCCGTCCGGATGCCTGATCAACGTCACATTCCGGAGTATCCGTGATGCCGGGATTGTCTACCCAGGCCACGTTGTCAAGGGTGCCCCCACCGGCATCTTGGTATTTCACTTTGTACTGCAGAATGACTGACTGCCCCTTGGCTGGCGGCGGACCCGTCCAGGTCAGTTCCTTGCTGCTGTCATCCAGCGAGAACTCGCCGTGCGGGTCGGCGTTGTCGCTGGTACCGCCATCAACCCAAGTCGCGTCTCCGTCCAGAAGCCCGCTCAGGTCATCTTTGACGGTGATGGTCTCCGGAGGAGTTGACGGGTCAGCGTTTAGCGGGTTGGCGACCTCAACCGTGTAAGTAACCTCATCTCCGGGGCGCACGCTGGGGCCCGCCGTGGATCGCTTGGAAATGGTGTACGGATCAAGCGTGAAGCCCACCATGTGGTCTTCCAATTCACCGTGGATCGCTATGCCAATCGGTTCCGCGACAACCCGTTGATCATCGGTGATCCCGATTCGGATTATGGCCTGGCTTTGGGGCACGGCATCCGCCGGGATAAGCCACGCCAAAGTGAAACGGTTGTTCAAGCACAGAACCGGCTCAGGCTTGAACGGTTGGCCAGCGGGCGGCTCCGGGCCAGACAACTCCGCGGCCTCAAAACCGTTCTTGCCATTGAAGTCAATCCAGCCATAGACACCACCTTCGCCGTTGGCATCATGGCAGACCAAATCCCTCATCACCACCATGCCGCCGCGATACGCCGAAATGGTCTTCGGCACCGCGAGGTCCTCATCGGGGGTGCCGTTCTTGTCATCGCCGTCAGCGTTAGCGCTCCACTGCTGGATCCCTTCACCATCGATTAAGTCGCCCAAGCGCAACGCCGGCTCGCCCAGTTCCGCTAGCTTGAACGGGCTGCCCGCAGTCCCAAATACATTGGTGACCGTGGCCTGCTGGCCAGCGTTTGGCCTTCGCAAAGAGCCTCCGATCCACTCCGGGAAGGACAGCACGCCAGCGGTGCCGTACTCCTTTGGCCCGTCCGGCCAATCCACAAAGCTGACCACACCTATGGCGATAGCCGAGTTACCGCCGCCCTTGACCCCGACACGGGCCGATGTCGCGTCCTCCATGAACGCCACGGCCGTTGGGCCACCGTTGGGGCACTCACCGCCGGTGGGCCGCAGGGTCAGAGTGTTGTCACTAGCCAGGACGGCTTCGGTGGCATCGCTGCAATTACTGACCCGGAAGGTGTCGATGATCCTCCAGGTGACGCCCTCTTGAAGGGGCCGGGCCCGAACCCACTCGTCCTGACCCTTGTTCGAAGATTCAGCGTCAGCCACAACCAGGCCGCGCAGTGGCACTTGGACATCCGCTATCACGTTCGAGGGATCATGGACGGTCATTGAGCACGCGACATCAAACTGTACCTGCGCGCCGCCATCGGTATTGGCGATCCCGATCAGCATCTGATTCCTATCCCCGGTGCCGCCAACGTTGTACAACTCGTCCAGCCCGTCGTTCTCCCACGAGCCAGGTTGCTTGACCTGAATCCGGTCTGTGCCGTAGTTCCCGAGGTTGCTGATGGTGCAAGTAGTCAGAATCTGCATACCAGACACCTCCCGGATGTTGGTGACTGGCCTCCCGGCCAAGATCGAGTCCCCCGCCCTGGTGCCCCACTGGAACCAATCGATCAGCCCCTTGAATCGCCCGCTGCCGCCCTCCGCGAAGACAGCCTGAGCCGCCGGACTGTCAAAAACCACGTTGACCAGGGATAACGGCAACGCCAGGGCAACCGTCGCTAAAGCCGCCAAAAAGCTCCGCGTGCGCATCCGCGAAGAATATTTATAACCTTGGTAGACTGCCATGTTGTCCCCCTAGTTGTCCGGCCATGGCTCTTCCGGAAAAGACCAACAGCCCCGTTAGCATCAACAATCGCGCCAACGGCTGAAGCTATTCACATTATGGTAGTGCCATTCCCCATGATGGCTACCGCGCCGGCCCGGTCAAAATCCACCAGCTAAGACGGCTTCGCCACACTTCCGGCCAATGACCCCATTGCCCCAGCGCTCCGGTGCCACTCCGCCGGCCGGGCCCCGCCCGTCTACCCCGGGCACATTAGGCTGGAGTGATGCCAGAACTCCCCGAGGTCGAGACAGTCCGCCGAGGACTTGACGCTCTCCTGACCGGCCAGACGGTCAACGCCATCCACGCCTTGGAGCCCACCAGCTTGCGGGGCGATACAAGGGAACTCATTGGGCGCCGTGTCATTGGCTCCTGGCGGCGGGGTAAGGTCCTGGGACTCGAACTGGACCGCGGCAGCTGCCTGGTGGCGCACCTAAAGATGACCGGGCAGATGGTCTACCGGCAACCCGCCACAGCGGGGCGCGACGGCGGCCCAGACCAGGCTTGGGGGGCCGGCCATCCCAGTGATTCTTTAATTGGCCAATTACCGGATAATTCGACACGGGTGATCCTGGAATTCAATGACGGCGGTCGGTTGTACTTCAACGACCAGCGCAAATTCGGCTGGCTCGCCATCATGGCGAGTGAAGACGTGGCAAGCATTCCGCTTCTCGCACGGATGGGTCCCGAACCATTCGATCCGGATGCATGGCCCGAATTCCGCCGCCGGATTCGCCGTCACCAGCGCCTTGTAATCAAGGCCACCTTGCTTGATCAATCGGTGATCGCCGGAATTGGCAATATCTACGCCGATGAAGCCCTCTGGGCAGCCAGGATCCACCCCATGACACCGGTCGGTGCCGTCTCAGACCGCAAGCTTAAGGAGCTGCTGGGCGCCGCTGTAGCCGTCATGGAGCTGTCCCTATCGTTGGGCGGCTCGACGGACCGCAATTACGTGGACGCTGAGGGCCGCCGGGGCGCCTACCTGGACTTCGCCAAGGTCTTCCGGCGTCAAGGCCAGCCCTGCGAGCGCTGCGGGCGCACAATCATCAAGACCCGCGTGGCCGGCCGCGGCACCCACATCTGCACCAACTGTCAAAGGCGCCGCGCTCTGCCCGCACCCTCTCAGCCACCTGGAGACAGGAACTCTTGTGCTCGAACCAGCCCCACGGAATCGGGCCAAACAGGTGAGTCCCAAGAAAGAGGGACTCACCAGCCGCGCTCCCACCAGCCCTCCAAGGAGGGGCGCTCAGCGCCCAAAGTGGTGGGCTCGCCGTGGCCAGGATGGACAATCGCGGCATCGTCGTAGTTGTCGAAGATCCTCCGAGCCACATCCGTCATCAACTGCTGGAAGCGCGAAGAGTCACGGTCAGTGTTGCCTATCCCGCCTGGAAACAGCGAATCACCAGTGAACAAGTGAGCCGGCTGATCAGCCTCACGGTAAGCCAAGGCGATCGACCCGGGTGTGTGGCCACGCAGTTCGATCACCGTCAAGGACAGACCCGGCACCCCCACTTGGTCACCGTGCCTAAGGCCACGGGACACCCGCACCCCGGTCTGTTCCTCAATCGCGGCGACATCCTCCTCACCCGCCAGCACCGGCACCCCGGTCGCCTCGACCAGGGGCGCCAGGGCCCGGATATGATCCGGATGAGAATGTGTCGTGATGATCAGGCTCAGTTTGGGCTCCCCAGCGTCCGAGCTGGCGGAACCGAGCAACCGCCCAATCGCCATTGGGTCATCGGCGGCATCAATCAGCACCTGATTGCCGGTCTCACAAGAAGTCAGCAGGTAGACGTTGTTTTCCAGAGAGGAAACGGAGACGGAACGGATGGTCAGGATCGGTGTAGCGGCCAACAGTACTTCCATAAGAACAGTCCTACCACCTGCTCCCCGGCGGAGCCGGCTCCGGCCGGCTAAATGTTCGCCTCACCCGGGGCCGCCAGCCCAGACTGGTAAGCGTAGATCACCACTTGGACCCGGTCCCGCAGCCCCAGCTTCTTCAGAACCGCCCCGACATGCGTCTTGACTGTCGCTTCTGCGACGAAAAGCCGGTCAGCGATCTCCCCATTGGTCAGGCCAAGCGCCAACAGGCCGAATACCTCGCGTTCCTTTGGGCTCAAAGCTGCCATATTCTCAGCGGCGCTGAGCTTTGGGCCATCCCCAGGGGCCTCACCGCCGGAAGTGTCAGGACCGCCGCCAACTCCCCCCTCGACGGGCAGCCTGGCCGCGAACATCTCCAACATGCGCCTGGTCACCCGGGGCGACACAGCGGCATCGCCGGCCTGAACTGCCCGGATCGCGGCCACCAACTCCGCCGGGCGGACATCCTTGAGCAAAAAGCCGCTGGCCCCCGCTCTCAGACCAGCGAAAGCGTATTCATCCCGGTCAAAGGTGGTCAACAGGATGACCTTGGCGGCCGGATGAGCCTCAACTATGCTGCGGGTCGCCTCGATCCCATCCACCGTTGGCATGCGCACATCCATCAGGATCACATCCGGCGACAAAGCCGCCACTTGGGTCACTGCCGCCCGGCCATCAGCCGCCTCGCCAACCACCTCAATACCTTCCTCCGCGGCCAAGACCATGGCGAAACCCAGACGCATCATCGGCTGATCGTCAACCAAGAGCACCCGGATGACCGCAGTCATCTTGACCGCTCCTTTCGTAACGTCGCTTCAACGATCCAGCCACCGTCAGGGGCCGGACCGGCCATGAATTCGCCGTCGAACAGAATTGCCCGTTGCTTCATGCCAACCAGACCCTGACCGGACCCTTCCCAGCTGCCGCCCTCAGCCGGTGCGCCCTCCGGCGGACCGTTGGCGATCACCACCCGGTAAAGGAACGGCGCCTCTTCGGTGATGTCAACGTGGACCCACCTGGTGCCACCGGCATGCCGCAACACGTTGGTCAGTGATTCTTGGACTATCCGGTACAAGGCCAGCTCCAGCGCCTGATCTGGCGGAACCGCCGCCGCCAAGGAGAGCTCCACCGGCAGGCCAGCGGCCCTGAACGAATCAATCAGCCCCAGGAGCTGGCCCAGGCCCGGCTGTGGTGCGAGATCCGGTTCGGCACGTAACACTGACAGCAGCCAACGCATGTCCGCCACCGCTCCGCGGCCAGTCTCTGATACGAGCGCCATGGCCTGGCGGGCCTGATCCGGGTCGCGGCCAACCGCCGCCTGAGCACCATCCGACAGGGTCACCATGACAACCACCGAATGAGCCACTACGTCATGCATTTCACGGGCTATACGCTCCCGTTCGGCCGCCACCGCGATCTGGGCCCGCTGATCGCGTTCAAGCGCCAAGTGCTCAGCCCGGTCAATAAGCGCCGCCACATAACGCCTCCGGTTGCCCAAATGCACAGACACCGAAACAACCATCACATAGATCGCCATCCCGGCAATCGATTCTGGCGCAGCCGGCCCCCGCCCGCCAAACAATGAACCCGACAACTCCGCTTCAGCGCAGGCCGCCGCCAGCCCAATCCAAGCGGCCCGGGGACTGGTCCGCTGCCCCACCGCGAAGAGCGCGAACAGCGGCAACCAGGAATCTGATCCGCCGGTCATGGCCCAGTCAAGGAAATCGATCGCCATCGCGGCGGCCAGCAACCACAACGGATGGCGCCGGCGCCAGGCCAGCAGCACGATGGCGCCCGCGATCACCGACCCCAGCAGGTAGAACGCGATGGCCCGCTCTGGGAGGCTCGCCACCAACGGATCAAGGCGGGCCCGCGGCCCGGAAGGAACTAAGGCTGCCCGCCGCGGCGGATTAGCCAGCGCAACCACCTGAACCAGGTATAAAGCCGCCACCGCCAGGTCCATCAGGACCGGATGGCCGGCAGCGAAGCGCCGGAACGGGCCAGGCTGGGGCAGCGCCGGCCCGGGCGGGCCCGGCCGGAGTGGACCGGAAACCGCCGCCATAGTGCCGGCGTCAGCTTGAACCGCCGCCGAAACGCCGGCAGTATCAGCCGGATGATCGGTCTGGGTCTCGCTCACCGAGCTTCGCTTTCCCATATTCACGGATCACCGCCGGTATTCACCGATTGCCGGGGTGTGTCCATCCCTCCTATGAACACACCCCGGCGGGCCAGCGACGGATGAATAGCTCAGGCGTCCCGCTTGCGGAAGACCGCGTAGCCAGCCGCTACCGCGGCGGCGCCCCAAACGACCAAACATGCCATCCCGCCCCAATAACCACCCAGCAATGGTTGGCCATCCTCGCTGACAATAGTCGAACTCAAAGCGTAAACCAATTGGCCGGCATAGCCTGGGTGTAGTTGCACCAGCGAGGTGATCAATTCGCTGTGGGGAAGCGACATCAGGACGGCGGGCACAACCATGTAAAACCCAACGCCGCCGGCGATCGCACCAGCGCTAGACCGCAGAAGAAACCCAATCCCTAGCCCCACCAGACCAGTCAAAACGATATAGGCGATGATCCCGCAAGCCATCTTGACGGCATCGGCGCCAAAAGAGTAAGCGGAGGTGTCAAGCACGGCCATCGAGATGGCCACTCCAACCAGCAAGGAGACGGCGGCGCTGACAGCCATGAACAAAGCTACGACCGCACTCTTGCCAGCTATGACCAGGCCACGGCGCGGTACCGCTGAAAGAGTCGAACGGATAGAACCCGAAGCGTATTCAGTGGTCGCCATGAGCGACCCAAAGACAAGTGCGACGACCTCGCCAACCACCGCCAGGCCGTTATTCACCAAGTCCACCAGGTAGCCATCCGCCGCCGTCATCTGCGACAACTCGACGGAACCGGTGCTACGGCTGAAACTCGCCGCCAGCAAAGCCGTGTAAACAGCGCTCAACCCCAACAGCAATAGTCCGCACCACCAGGTGGAACGCAATGAGCGGGTCTTAATCCATTCCGACTTCAAGACGCCGCCAAAACTCAGACCGTGCCCAACGCCACCTTGGGATGACCGGGCGACTGGCGGGTATGCCAAAGTGGTCACCGGACGCCTCCTCGCAAGACTGGAGCGGCTGATCGGTATTCGACCGCCGTGTCAGTTAGTTTCATGTACGCCTCCTCTAGCGAAGCGATCACCGGGCTGAGTTCGTAAATGACCCAACCGCTTCTGGCGGCGGCCTGGCCAATCTGTTCCACCGACAGGCCCCGGACCAGGATGACGCCTGGGCCACCGCCGGAGATGGCGACATCTGACGCTGCCAGGGCGGCGGCGATCTCGCCGGCCTGCGGTGATCGCACCTTCGTGACCACCGCACTTGAGGCGTTGACCAGCTCATCGACGGTCGATTCAGCAATCAGCCGCCCCCGCCCAATCACGATCAGACGGTCAGCCGTCAAGGCCATCTCCGCCATCAAATGCGAGGAAATGAAGACTGTCCGGCCCTCGGCAGCTAGCGACTTAGCCAAGTGCCGCACCCAGGCGACCCCCTCCGGATCCAGGCCGTTCACCGGCTCATCAAGGATCACGTTGGCCGGATCGCCCAGAAGGGCGGCGGCTATCCCAAGGCGCTGGCTCATGCCCAGCGAATAGGTCCTGACCCGCTTGCGGGCCGCTGATCCAATGCCGGTCATGTCAATGACCTGGTCCGTCCGCTGGCGGCCAATCCCAAGCGTGGCGGCCAACTGCCGCAAGTGGGCCAGACCAGATCGGTTCGGATTGGCGGCCTTGGCGTCAAGCAGTGCCCCGGCTCGCCTGAGCGGCGCCCTCGATTTGACGAACGGTTTCCCATCAACCCAGGCCCGGCCGGCCGTGGGCCGGTCCAACCCCATGATCATGCGCATGGCGGTTGACTTGCCGGCACCGTTGGGCCCCAAGAAGCCCGTCACCTGCCCCGGCGGGACCGTGAAACTCAGGTGGTCAACGGCCAATTTTTGGCCAAACCGTTTGGTCAGGCCCTCGACCTGAATCATCTTCTCCCCTTCGCTGAGTAGTCGCGTACTTAAAGACAGTACGTTTCCCGAGGTCAGCGGGGCCACCGCCCAGCGGATGAATCTCAAGGCGCCGGTGGATAGGCAGATCGGATGAGTCCGTCATCCTTCAGGATGAGTTCCCCTCAGTGTCCGCCCGCGCTGATGTTCGCGCTGACGTCCGGGCCGGTGTTCGCGCTGGCGTCCGCGCCGGCGCCGGTGCGGGCGGAGCGGGTCGCGATTCAGTCCCGCACCGCGGGGATCAGTCCCGCACCGCGCGGGTCAAACCGGTGACAGCCGTCCGGCGATAGCCCGGCACACGCGGTCGATCCCGCCCGGCGCCAGTTCCGGAAACAGCGACGGCTCGGTCAGTTCCAGTTCCAGCAGGACCGGTTCGCCATCATCCCCCTGGACTACGTCCGCCCGGGCGTACAAGAACGGACGCAAGGGATTCCCCAAGGCGGCCATGGCCCCGGCCAGGGCGCTGGTGCCCACCTGAAGCTCATCCGGCGAGGGCTCATAGCCGCCTTGAAGAGTCTCAGCCTGATACAAACGCTCCGAAGACACGGGCCCAGTCAGCATGGCGTCCTTGCGCACGGCATAGGCGAACTGGCCGTCCAGGAAGACCATTGAGGTCTCCCCTTTAGTGTCCACGGACGGAAGGTAACGCTGAAGCATGACTGACTGACCGGCATCGAGCAGGCGCAAAGCGTGGGCGATCGCCTGACCGCGCCCATACGAATCGTTGGCACTGTAGCGGCCGGCGCCAATCGAGCCAGCGGCCACGGCCGGCTTTAACACAAAATCTCCCAAAGCCGGCATCCGGGTGTGCAAACCCCGGGCCCGCAGGCCCTGGCCGGGCTCCAGCCAAGTGGTCGCGACCACCGGCACACCCCTCTTCTCCAAGTCCGCCAGGTAGTGCTTATCGGTGTTCCACTCCAGCACCGGCGCCGGGTTGGCCAGCCTCGGCACCGACCGTGCCCACTCCAAAAATTCATCGCGGCGCCCAGCATAATCCCAGGTAGAACGCACAATGGAGAGATCGTACTGGTCCCAGCTGACGGCCGGATCATCCCAGACGACTGCCTTCGCGGCTATCGCCAGGGAGGCCAACCTGGGCACCAGGACGGCATCGTAGGCGTCCAACCCAGCGAATTCACGGCATGTAACCAACGCAACTTTGGCCTGCTCAGGCACTTGGCCTCCTCTAATCGTGGCGAGCGTTTGCAAAGGGTTAACAGTCAGCATACGCATTGACACGAGCCAAATCGCGACATACTGTCGAACTGGAGCGAGCCTCGCTCCAACCGGCCGGAAGTCTTATGCCGTCGCCTCCCCAGGGCAACGTTTCTTGACCGCCACGTGGTACGGAAGACCGCCGGGCCAGCCAAGTCCATTGGCTGTGGCCCCCTCACAGCTCCGAACCACTCGAAGGCGGTGAGCCAAGGTGCATAAAGCCACCACAAGCCGTCGCATCTACCTGGGCTCGGAACTGGTCAGCTCAGTTGACCGCTTCCCAAACCCAATTGAGTTCGATGACGACCGGTCACCATCCGTCCCTGACCTGGGCATGACAGCCCGCCTCGCCCGCACCGCCCAGCGTGGCGTGCTCGATTACATATGCATTGACGACACCCTGGCAGGCAACCCGCCATTCTCTGGCCGCCGCCGCGGCGGCCTTGACTCGATTCGCCTAGCCACCCGCCTGGCCACAGCCACCGAGGGCATCCGCCTGGTGCCCGCGGTCCGCTCCAGCCGAGTCGAGCCGTCCTCACTGATAGAAGCACTGGTCACTTTGGAGATCGCCTCCGAGGGCCGGCACGGCTGGGAACTAGAGCTACTTGACCACCCTTCGCCCAGGACCCACTCTGGGGAATTGCTGGCCGCGATTGTCCAGGACACCTGGTCAGATGGTGAGCCGCGGACCAAACTGGCGGCCTCGGCCCGGGCCATGCGCCGACAGCGGCTGGGCGCTCACTCCGGGCCCGGCGGACCTGGCGGGTCGGCGCCGGCGAAGGACCGGCCGGATGGACGGCCGGGCAAGTCCACTCCCCTAAATGACCCAGGCCCGGCCGCTGGGCGCCGGCCGGCCACGGTGATGCGCGCCGACACGCCCCAATCGGCCGCCCTGGCCGCGGACAAGGCCCAGGTCGCCCGCATCTCCGCCACTTCCTTGGACGATGCCGCCGCCAAACGCCAAAGCCTCCAGTCAGCCGCGGAGGACGCCGGACGGGCGCCAGGCTCCATCAAAGTCCTGGTAGACATGACCGTAACCCTGGCCACTGACGAATCGCACGCCCATGCCCGCAAGGACTTGGCGGAGGAGATAATCGGCCAACGCCTGGGCGGTGACCACGTACGCTATGTGGGGACACCAGCTGGCCTGGCCGAATGGTGCGTCGAATGGACTAACCAAGGGGCCTGCGATGGTTTCACCTTCCTGCCCACTTCGCTGCCAGTTGACCTGATGCTCCTGGTAGATGGCGTCACGCCCGCCTTAGCGGCGGGCAACCACTTCCCGTCCGCCTATGGCCGCTCAACCGGCCACTCCGCCGCGCCCCGGTCCATTCCCGTTCCGCGCCGCCGCCCGGCCACCACTCCGGCCCGTTGAAGTCGCCGCCTCCACGCGAGGTGGCCGAGGCCAGGCGAACACCACCGCTTCGCGCGCCCCACCCACGGCGCACGTCAGGGCGTTTCGCATCTGGGCTGGAGTGTGGCACCATGTTAGTCATGGCTTTCCAGGTCATCATCATTACGTAGCGCGTCAGGCGGCAGTCCCGTCTGGTGCGCAACCTCCTGTCCGTCCGGCGGGAGGTTTTTTATTGCCCTGAGAATGTAAGGAATCAACATGGCTGAGCAGTTGCACGTATACGACACCACCCTGCGCGATGGCGCACAGCAAGAAGGCATGAACCTGTCCGTAGCGGACAAGCTCCAGATCGCCGCCTTGCTGGACCGGCTGGGAGTCGACTTCATTGAGGGCGGATGGCCCGGTGCCGTCCCCAAGGACACCGAGTTCTTCAACCGCCTGGCCAAAGAGGTGACCTTCCAGCACGCTACCCTGGCCGCCTTCGGCGCCACTCGCCGAGCGGACGCCCGGGCCTCCGCGGACCCACAGGTCCGGGCTTTGCTGGATTCAGCAGCCCCTGTCATCACCTTGGTCGCTAAGTCTGACATCCGTCATGTTGAGCGGGCGCTGAAAACGACTGGCCCCCAAAACCTAGCCATGATCGAGGACACAGTCAGCTTCCTGGTGGGGGAAGGCCGGCGGGTCTTCCTGGACGCCGAACATTTCTTTGACGGCTACCGCTTTGACCCCGCGTACGCGTTGAGCTGCGTCAAGGCCGCCACTCAGGCCGGCGCCGAAGTCGTTGTGCTATGCGACACGAATGGCGGGATGCTACCCGAATCGATAGGCAAGATTGTCGCTGAGACTGGCACGGCGGCATCGGCCACTGTGGGCATCCACTGCCACAATGACACCGGTTGTGCCGTCGCCAACTCTCTGGCGGCCGTCGCGGCCGGGGCCAAGCACGTCCAGGGAACCATCAACGGCTACGGTGAGCGCACCGGCAACGCCGACCTAACGGCGATCATTCCCAATCTGGTTCTCAAGCTTGGCCGGCCAGCGCTATCCGCGGCGCAACTCGCTGATCTGACCGGGGTGGCGCACGCGATCAGCGAGGTCACGAACATCGCGCCGTTCGCCCGGCAGCCTTACGTTGGCACGTCCGCGTTCGCTCACAAGGCTGGCCTGCACGCCAGCGCCATCCGGGTGGATCCGGACCTCTACCAGCAAATCGACCCGGTCCAGGTTGGCAATGACATGCGGATGCTGGTCTCGGAAATGGCCGGGCGGGCATCGGTCGAACTCAAGGGCAAAGAGTTGGGCTTTGACCTGCGCGGACAGGACGCCCTGCTGGCGCGGGTCACGGATAAAGTCAAGAGTTTGGAGGCCGCCGGTTACACATTCGACGCCGCCGACGCATCATTCGAACTCTTGTTGCGTTCCGAATTACCTGGCGGCCGGCCCCAGTACTTCAGCGTCGAGTCCTGGCGGACCATCTCTGAGACCATCCCTGGCGGCGGGTCCAGCCCGGAGGCGACATCGGCGGCCGAGGCGACCGTCAAGCTGTGGGCCGGTTCTGACCGCCTGGTCGCCACCGGCGAGGGCAATGGCCCGGTCAATGCCCTGGACGCGGCCCTGAGGCTGGCCTTGGGCGGGGTCTATCCGGAGCTTTCTCAAATCGATTTGGTGGATTACAAGGTCCGCATTCTGGATTCTGCCCGTGGCACGGATGCGGTCACGCGCGTGATCATTGAATCAACTGACGGGTCCGCCGTTTGGCGGACCGTTGGCGTGGGAACCAACATCATTGAGGCCTCCTGGGAGGCCCTGACGGATGCCTTCACATACGGCCTGCTCACCTCTGGCGTGGAGCCTCGCTGAGCTGGCGGCACCCGGTTTCGGGGCTGGCTTCCGCGCCCGCGTTCGGGGCCGGCGCCGGGGTCCGGGTTCGAGGCAGGGGCCGGCGGTGCGGCTCCGGTTTGGCTGCCATGGCCGTGAGAACGCGGTGGGTTCGCGCCGGGACGCGGACCGGACGCGGACCGGGCGCCATTGTCACGGTTGGTGTCTTTTCTGCGGCTGGTGAGGCGGCCGTTGTCACGGTTGGTGCTTTTTCGGGTTGTAGCCCTCCGGAGGGGCATGGCGGTGAACTGGGCTTTCATTGTGTGCCACGGTGAGTCATCCGGCAAGAAAAGCACCAAACGTGACACTCGTGTTCTGCTCGCGGTTGGAAAAAGCCAGAAACGTGGATGTCGCGGTGAATGCGCCCTCACGGATGCCCAAAAGGGGCTGGGCGTCCGGCCGCGTCACCGCGAAGGGCGGCGGCCGTGCCTGCCCCGCCGCGAGCCTCACGCCGCGCAAACGTCGAGGCGGTGGCCAATCTTGACAATGTAGATCGTGATTTCAGCGCCCCTGATTTCCGCGATGACCCGGCAACCGCCAACCCGATACCGCCAAAGCCCAAGCAGACGGTCAGACAGGCCCTTTCCCAAGGACCGCGGATTCTCCGTGCCCTCCAGGCGGCTGTCAATGTAGGCGAGTATCAAGCGACGCACGCCGGGGTCCATCTTTTCAAGCTGCTTGTCGGCTCGCTTGTCATACCTGACCGCGTATCTCATCGCAGGTCGTACTTGTGCATCAATTCTTCGTGGCTGATCGACTCGCCGTCGCTGGCGGCGATCGCTGCCTCCAGCTCACGAAGATCGAACTCGTCTTCAATCCGCTCCATGAGCGAGGAGCGCGCGAAGTCGGCAATCGAGATGCCGTGCAGGGCAGCGTATTGGCCTGGGATGGGGCCCTCTTGGACAGGGTGCCGAACTGACGCCAAGTTTGTTCGCGCGCAAGTTTGGGTCAATTTGACCCCCTGGCGCCCGGTTCCACCCACCGCGCAGGGGGTCAGGACCGCAGTGCCAGCATCGGCCAGGCCACCACCCCGAACCGGATTAGTCGGCCGAACAGCGTCACCAGGATGAAATCGACGCGATGCATCTTGACTGCGCCGGCCGCCACGGTGGTGAGCAAAAGAGGCGGAAAGCCCACTGTGGCGGAAATGGCCAGGATGCCCAGGCAGCGCGCCCGGGTGTTCATCAGCGACAGCCCACGATCCGACCAACGCTTGACCCAAGCTTTGAACGCCCGCCAACGCGGACGCACTCGCCGGACCGGCTCCTCGCGCCGCGCCGGGTCCAGGTCCTCCACCACTTCGGTGCCCAGGGGCAGCCGCTCCCGGTGCCGCTGGGCGACCTGGCGGCCGGCCCGTGTCGCCTCGTAAACCACCACTTTGCCGATCGTTTGCCCTGTTGTCACCGCCACGACGGCGGCTATGCCGCCAACCAAGGGGACTGTCGCCACCGCGGCAACAGTCAGTAATTCAGCATTGACCGGCGGAATGAAGGCAGACGCGAACCCCACGCCAAAGCTGGCGGCCACCACGATCAGTATCTCTGTCAACCCTGGCCATCCTAGTGGCCCGAACCAGGCATCGGCCGGTCCGCGGCCAGACAGCGGCCAGACGGAATCCGGCGCCACCGAATCGCGTTGTTGGCCGGGCGACACAGGGGCTGTGGCAGGTATCGCCCGGCCTTGGGGCCCGCTGGACAAAAGGTTTGCCCAACAGACTCCTTGCGCCGGCCTGACATTACTGCCCCTCGGCTCCGACCTCCCTGTCTCTCCGGCGCCACTGCCTTGGACCGGCCCGCGAGCGCGCGTCAATGGCACACACGTCCTGGCAAGCCAGCTCCCCCTGTGGCGAGGTCGAAGTCATGGTGGCATAGTACGCATAGTTTCGGTCAAGAGCGCACCAGAAGAACCAAAAGTACGCAATCTGGACGCAATCTGGACCCCTGAGCACGGCAATGGCCGATCCTCCCAGGAAGTCCACAGCCCATTTGCAGGTGCATCCCAGGTCCGCCCGCCAGCATTGACATATGCGTAGACCACTCCGCTGGCTCAACGTCATTCTGGCTTTGGCGGCCGCTGCCGCCATCTTCACGATCTGCTGGGTCTCCTTCCGGCCTTCCGCCGGTGCCGACACAGACACCGCCACCCGCCGCACCACCCCAGTCGCCCTGGGTACGGTCTCGCGGACCATCTCCGCCGATGCCGAAGACGCACGTCAGGTATGTGCGCTCGGCGCCGATTTGGCTTACGACATCTTTGGCCCTTCAGATCCTGTGGGCGCTGAACTAATAGTGGGCGGCGTGCCCTTCACCGTCCACGGAGTGATGAAATCCAAGGACACAGCCGGCGGCAGTTCCGCCAATTCATCACTCATCGCGCCGCTCAGTCGCGTCCAGCGGTCGCTGACAGGTTACGGGACGCTCAGCTCAATTACTCTCCAGGCGACGTCTTCAACTGCGGCCAGCGCGGCGGCATCGGAGGCCACCGCCGTGATCGCTGGGGCGCTGGGAATAGCCCCAGCGGATGCCACTTTCCGCGTCACTACCCAAGCGCCACTGCTGGAGGCCTCCGCCGGGGCGGCCGCCATGAAGCCTGTTGACGCACTGAGACACGAATGAGGCGCGGATGAGGCGCGCCGTGACAATAGAGTTCCAACAATAGGAAGAGGTAGGAGAATGACTACAAATAATGATCCGGCAACTGATTTGTCCGGCGCGAGTAAAGAAGGCGTTGGGGACGCCGAAGCCGCGCCGGGCGTCCCTGAGGCATTGTTTGCCCCAGGGACGGCGGCCGGTCCGGTTGGGGCGACCGGGCCGGTCGCAACTTTGTCTCAACGGCCCGCGAGTGCCGCTCCTCCATCCGGGCCGAGTGGCCGCTCCGGCACTGACAAACGGTCACTCGTGACCTTCATCCTCGGCGGCGCGTTGATCGCCGTGGTGGCCTTCGGCGGCGGCGTTCTGACAGGCCGGGCGACGGTTGACACTGATGCCGCCGGCGGCCCGGGCGTTGGCGCAGGGCCACGGTCTGGGGCCTGGCCAGGGGGCGGATTTCCGTCCGGCGAACCTGGCGGTCCAGGGGCCGGAATGCCCAGTGCTGTGCCTCGTGGCGGTGCTGGTGGTGGCGAGTTTGGGACCACCGGCAAGATCACTTCCATCGGTGACGGCGAACTCACCCTGGAGTCCGCGGACGGCAAGACCTATACGGTCAAGTTGCCGGATGACACACCCGTCACGGTAACTGGTGACGTGTCCAGTCTCAAAGAAGGCGATTCAGTCACAGTCATGGGTACCGCCGATTCTGACGGCGTGATTTCCCGGCCCCGGCGAATCGCGGAAGGAGATTCCGGCGCCTTTCCCGGTGGTTTTGGGGGCGACCAGCGCTAAGTTGAGCGTATGGACCTCTACTCCACCATCTTCTCCCGTCATTCAATCCATGGCTTCGACCCGGCGCCGCTAGACGCCAAAGTGGTCGAGGAGATCCTCGACGTGGCCCGGCAGGCTGGTTGCCTTGATGGTCAGACTGTCCGCGTCGAGGTAGTCGGCCCGGAACAAGTCTCTGGCAGCAGCGCCCCACACCATCTGGCGGCCTTCACCGCCCAAGATGACGCGGGCTTCGCCAACGCCGGCTACGTCTTGCAACTGGCGGATCTCACCATCCAGGCCCGTGGCCTAGGCTCGCACTGGCTCGGAATGCCTCGGCTAAAGCGCAAGCAGCCCGGCTTCACGATCCTGCTGGCATTCGGCGACACCTCGGAACCACCCCGGTCTGAGGACGCTTTGAATCGCCTAGAGCTAGACGCCATCTCCAGCGAGGACAATCCCGTGGCCCGCGCCGTTAGGGCAGCTCCTTCCGGAATGAACGACCAGCCTTGGCGCATAGAATTCGAAGACGGGCTGGTCAGACTGATTCACACCAAGCGCGGTCCTATGTCGATGATCCTGGCCAAGCGGATGGACAAGGTTTCACTTGGCATAGCTTCCCGGCACGCGGTAATCGCGCTCCAGCACCAAGGTGCCCAGGTCACAAAGGTGGCGCCAGCTACTGCCAGTGGCGGCGCTAGCGCCCCCTTCAGCATAGAAATCTCCTATCAGTAGCCTGCCTATTCTCATTGACGCGGGGTTTCCGGTGCCCGTTGTCAACTATGAGGTTCGCTCATACCGGGGCTCCAGATTCCTGGGGCTGGGTTGGGCGGCATCGGCGGTTTGTTGGGTCTTGCCGGAAGGTGCCTAATTGACGTCAACTGTGTTCGGGCGCGACTTCGCGTCAGTTTGTACCCCTGTTGCCCGATGCCGCCCGTCACGGTGCCAGCGTCATCCCTGGTCAGCGGGTTGGCCCGGTTGGGCGCCTTTTGGGATGAGGTGCCTAACTGACGTCAACTGTGTTCGGGCGCAAGTTCACGTCAGTTTGTACCCCCGTTGCCCGATGCCGCCGGTCTGGGAATCTGCTCGGTCCGGACTGCGGGCGGTCAACTTGCCCCACTGTTGGGCGCAGGTGGCGCCGCGCTGCCGGTGGCGGCGCCAGCACCCCCTTCAGCCTAGAAATCTCCTATCAGGAGGCTGCCTATTTTCAGCCTCTTGGGGGCTCCATAAACACGGTTACGGGTGACCAAATGTGACCAAAATCACGTCAGCCAAAATGGGCTCTCTACCTGAACCGCAGGTATGGTGGAAGCGAATCCTGAAGGACCGCTGCCGAATTACTGCCAATTAGCCGTGCCCAACTCGGTGCTGGCCAGAGTCGGGGGCTGGCCAGCACCGAGGCCCCAAGTTCAGTCACCGGGTAGCCTCGTGGTCCGGATAGATTTCCCCGGCTGGCCCTACCGCCGGCAGCTTTCCCGCACCATCCGGCACCGGTATGGCCGCCAACAACGACTTAGTGTAAGGATGGCGGGGATCATTCCAGACCTGTTCGGTGGGCCCACGCTCAACCACCCGCCCGGCGTACATGACGACTAGCCGGTCGGCTATCAAGCGCACCACCGACAGATCGTGCGAAATGAACAGCAAGCTGGTGCCCTGCCGCGCGGCCAGGGTTGTCATCAGGTAGGCAACGCGGGCCTGGGTCGAGGCGTCCAGCGCGGAGATTGGTTCGTCGGCGACTAGCACGTCCGGCCGTGCCGCCAGGGCGCGGGCCGCCGCGATCCGTTGGCGCTGCCCACCGGAGAAACTGCGGGGATAGCGCCGGGCGTCATCGGCCTCCATGCCGACCCGGACCAGCCATTCAGCGGGAGTCGAGGGGCCACCGCTGTTCGGCCGCTGGCCGGAACGTTCGCCGGAAGCCTCATCAGAATGTTCGCCGGAGCCCTCGTCAGCCAAACCCAAGGCCCCCCGCCGGACCGCGATCCGCAGGCCGTCCGCGATCTGTGCCTCCACCCGCCGACGCGGGTTGAGCGAAGAGCCGGGATCCTGGAAAACCATCTGAATGCCGGTTTCCGCCAGCGGCCGCCGGCCAAGGCCCAGCGGGCGCAAGGGCTGACCACGGTAAGTCACCTCACCACGGTTAGGCTTCAGCAGTCCGGTCAAGACCCTTGCCATGGTGGACTTGCCGCAACCCGACTCCCCCACCAGCCCAACCACCTCACCGGGATACAGTGCCAAGCTGACGCCACGCACCGCCTTGACCGGCGGTGTTCCCCGGTATTCAACATAGACATTGTCGGCTTCAAGGATGGGCTGGGGACGGTCCGAACTCACAGGCCATCACCTTCAATCGCGTTGGCGGACAAATCCAGCCGCCTCAAATCGGCGCGCGAATTGATGCCGCCCTTGGCGCCCGGCAGACTGGCCAGCAGCGCGCGGGTATAAGGATGCTGGGGATCAGTGAAAACCTGGTGACGGTCACCGGCCTCGACCACTTGGCCGCCGCGCATGATCGCCACCCGGTCCGCGATGGCGCTCATGACACCCAAATCATGCGTTACGAACAGCACCGCCAGGTCCAAGGTGTCCACCAAGTCCCGGATCAAAGCCAGCACGCCGGCCTGAACAGTTACATCCAATGCGGTCGTTGGCTCGTCCGCGATCAGCACTTCAGGTTCGCAGGCCAGGGCGATGGCGATGGCGATGCGTTGGCGCTGGCCACCGGAGAACTCATGTGGGTAGCGGCTCAGTATTCGCTGACTGGCGGTGATGCCGACCCGGTTCAAGGCGTCCAAGGCCCGGGCCTGGGCCGCCCGCTTGGATTCCCGCAGGTGATAGCGGATGTGGTCAGTTAGCTGCGACCCAATGGTGAGCTGAGGATGCAATGAGGCGGTCGGATCCTGGAAGACCATTCCGATCCTCCGGCCGCGGATATCGCCCAGGCGGCGCCCAGTTAGCCCCACCAGTTCAATGTCCTCAAGCCAAATGCGCCCGGTCAGTTTGGCTCCAGCCGGCTCCAAGCCAATCACTGACAGCCCGGTGATGGTCTTACCGGATCCGGATTCGCCCGCCAGGCCTTGCACTGAGCCCTTCTCCACTTCGAGGCTGACGCCCCGAAGAATCGGTTTGGTTCCCTCGGAACTAACAATGTCGAGGGTCAGGTCTTCAATCCGAAGCACGGCGGTCACGCTTCACCCGCTTCCGGATCGAAGGCATCCCTAAGTGCGTCGCCCAGGAAGTTGAAGGAAATGACCACGGTCAGGATCGCCAGGCCGGGGAACACCCCTAGCCACCATTTGTCGAAATGCTGGACCGCTGAGCTGACCATTGAGCCCCACTCCGGCGTGGGCGGCTTGGCGCCCAGGCCAAGGAACGACAGACCGGACAGCAGCAGCGCAGCCGTACCAATGTCCAGGCTGGCCAGCACCAGCGTTGGCCCCGACACATTCGGCAGGATATCCAGGCGGATCGACCGGGCGGGAGAAAAGCCCAAGAGCCGGCCGCTGGCCACGAACTCGCTGGTGCGTAATGACAGAACCATTGACCGGACTACACGGGCATACTGCGGCCAAGACACCACTAGGGCTGCCAAGACGGCGTTGAATAGGGACGCGCCCAGTGCCGCGGCCGTCACCATGGCCAGAATGACCGTGGGGAAAGCCATCACCAGATCGGTGAACCGCATGACCGTTTCATCAACCCAGCGCCCAAAGTACCCGGCCACCAGGCCCAGGAGCGATCCGACCACCATCGACATCACGACCAAGGCCAATGCCAGGCCAATCGTCACCCGCGCTCCGGACAGAATGCGTGAAAGAACATCCCGGCCCAATTCGTCGGTGCCCAGCCAAGCGGTCGATCCGGGCGGCGTGAAGCGGGGCAGTTCTTGGGCCAGCGGATCATGCGGCGCCACTTGGGCGCCAAACAGACACATCGCGATCCAGGCCAGCGCCACCACGGCCGCGATCAAGCCAACGGGCGTCCGGATTCCTTTGGGCAGCCGGCGCCAAAGCCTACCGGTCAAGCTGCGTTTGCCGATGCCGTCGGCCCGGTTTGGGTGGTTTTGGGGGCCTTGGCGGCTTGGGGCGCTTTGGTGACCCGCCCGGCCCGGCCGTGGCGCGGCCTGGTCCCCGCCGGCGGTCAACGGACCGTCTTCAGATCTGGTAGACGGCGCCATTCATCCCACCCGCACTCTAGGGTCGATGAACCCGTAGGCCAGGTCCACTACCAAGTTTATGCACAGGTAGACCAGGCCCACGAACAAGCCGACGCCCATCACGGCCAGCAAGTCCAGCCTGGATGCAGCCTGGTAAGCATAGGAGCCCAGTCCTGGCCATCCAAAGATCGATTCGACCAGAACCGTTCCGGACAGCAGCGATCCAAAGGCCAGCCCAATCACAGTCAGTATGGGAATGGCTCCGGCCCGCAGAACGTACTTGAAGAAGATGGTCCGGCCCGGCAGGCCCTTCGCCTTGGCCGCCTCGATATAGCCCTTGTCCAGTACTTCCAGGAACGAAGTCCGGGAGAAACGGGTCAGCAGGCCAATCGTGTACAGGGTCAGCACCGCTGTCGGCAAGACCAAGTGGGCGGAGGCGTCCATGAACACACTCCATTGACCCGTCAGCAAAGCATCAACTGTGTACATTCCGGTGATCTTGGGCGGGGCCGGCATCCCCGGGGAGAGCCGGCCGGATCCGGGCGCCCAGCCCAGCCGGTAATAGAAGGCGTAGAAGAACACGATCGCCACCCAGAAGGTTGGCAACGAAATACCGGCTAGGGAGACCAAGCGCAGGATCTGGTCCGCCATCTTGCCCTTCCGGTAGGCCGACCAAGCTCCAAAACTGATGCCAATCAGCGCCGCCATGATGATGGCCCCAAAGGCGATCTCCATGGTGGCGGGAATGGCCTTGGCCAAGTCCCGGGCCACCGGATTGTGTGTTTGCCAGGATGTGCCCAGATCGAGATGGACTAAGCGGACCAGGTAATCCCAGTACTGCCCAGCCAACGACTGGTCCAGGCCATATTGCTGGCGGAACCGCTCCACAATGGCTGGGTCATCCGCGGCGCGCTGGCCCAGTGCCGCCGCCACTGGGTCACCCGGAACCAGGTTCGTCAACGCGAACGTCACCAGGGTCATACCCCACAGCAGGCCAACCGCTATGAGCAGCCGCTTGCCAATGTAACGCCACAGAACCGCGTGGGCGGGCCCGCGCCGGACGGGCCCGGCTTCACCGCCGGGCCCGAGGGCGGGGCCAGGGTCAGTTAGCTCCGAGTCCGGCGACATTGATCAGCCACACGGGGTTGTAATGGACACCCGTGACAGAAGGCTGGTAGGCCACGTTCGAGCCAGGTTGGAGCAGCGGCACAAAGGGCGACTCCGCGTTCATCGCTTTGCCCCACTGTTCAAACACCTTTTGGCGTTCGGTCTCATCTCCGGTGGTGTATCCGGCGGACACCAGTTGTTCGATGGCCGCGTTCGCCCCCTCTGGCCAACCGGAACGCAGGCCAACCGTCTCACCGGGGCCAAAGGCCAGGTAGTTGGCTGGGTCCATGTAGTCCGGGTTCCAGTACCACAGGCCAATCTGTTCGGTGCCAGACCGGTAGGCGTCAATCTCAGTAGCGAAGGGCGCCGGGGCAAGCTTAACGTTTAGGCCCACCTTGCCGAGCTGTGACTGGAGCCGTTCCGCCAGGGTGGTCATGTTCAGACCGGTCGGGTCAATATCGTTCGGGAACGACAGAGTGATGGGCTGACCTTCAGCGCCGGCGGCGGCCACCGCCGCCTTGGCAGCGTCTGGATCATACTTGAGGGCATCGCCTTCATCTAGGGCGCCCAGGAACACGGACGGAACCAGGCCGGTCGCCTGGGCCGCGCCCAGACCGGCGATCTCCAGCAGCCCGTCATAGTCAACTCCGGCTTTGATGGCCTTGACCAGATCCGGTTTGGAGGTCAAGTCGGAGACCGCCGGGTCGGCGTTCACCAGGAGGAACACCACCGTGGCGGAGGGCACTGACTCGATCTTCACCCCGGGTGCCAACGATTCGGCCATGTCTCCAGACAGACCCAGGGCGACTTGGGAATCCCCGCGCTCAACGTTCATTTTCTGGGTGGCGGGCTCAGTATTGCGCAGGATCACCCGGTCATAGGTGGCCTTCTGCGGTCCGTTGTACTTCTCATTCTTGGCCAGGATGGCTTCAGAGGAGACATCAAGTTTCTCCAGCACGTACGGCCCGGAACCGGCCGAATTGCCGTTGAGGAATTCCTCGGCGGTGTCTGAGTCATCGGTCGCGCCGCCGTGGTCCTTGACTACCTTCGAGTTCAAGATCCCCAGCGAAGGCGTGGCCAGGATGGCTGGCAATGCCGGAGCCGATTCGGCCGTGGTCAGCTTGACGGTCGCATCGTCGATCTTCTCGACGCTGACGCCATCCAGCAAGAACGCCGGGTTGCCTTTCAGGCCCTGCAAGCGCTCGAGCGAGAAGACCACGTCATCGGCGGTGACGGGTTCCCCGTCAGAAAAGACGCGCCCCTCCTCCAAGGTCAGGGTGTATTCGGTCAGTTCCTCATTGGCCATATAAGTAGCGAGGTCAGGCACCACTTTCGTGGTGTCCTCGTCAGCGAAGGTGAGGAGCGTGTCGTACAGGCCCTTGACCAGGATTTGGCCGGTCGGTTCGTATTCACGCCCGGGGTCAATCGTCTTGACGTCAAAGGTGGTGTCGATCACGATCTGGCCAGAAGCGGAGCCGGAACGGTCCTTGTCACCGGTTCCTCCTTCAGGTTCAGCGCAGGCGGACACCGCCACAACAACGGCCAAGGCGGCCAAGCAGGCCACCGGGCGCTTACTGCTCAGGGATTTCATGCGGAAACCTCCAGGTTCATAAGAGCAAAGTCACAGCCAATCGGCTTGGCCTTCAGGCTAGTGCCCTTCGATGTCAAACCGAAATCCAGCGGCTTGACGGCGGGCCTCCCAGGCATTAAAGTGATATCACTTTGCTATACGAAAACGGAGGAAGACATGGCAACCACAACGACGGCATCGGCCACTAAGGCGGCGGCGATCCACGAGCGCCCTGCCTGGACAGCCTCCGGGCTGCTGGGCGCGGCTGGCCTAATCATCCTGCTGGCGGGCGCGACGGCACTAATAACCGTGGCCTGCGTCCAGGATCCAGACAATCCCGACCTGTTCATGGTGCTCGGCGGAAGCCTGGCGATCTGCGTCGCCGCCATCGGCGTGACCGGCCTGGTCGTTGTGCAGCCCGGCAGCACCCGTGTGCTGGTGTTCTTCGGCAACTACATTGGCACCGTCAGCCGTCCCGGCTTCTGGCTGACCGCGCCCCTGGCCTCACGGCAACTGGTCTCCGTTCGGGTACGCAACTTCGAGACCAAAGAACTCAAGGTCAACGACTCGGACGGCAACCCCATCATGGTCGCCGCGATCGTGGTCTGGCGGGTCGAGGACACCGCCCAAGCCTCCTTCGCGGTCGAGGACTACCAGCAATTCGTCGCCGTTCAATCAGAGGCGGCATTGCGTCACGTGGTCATGTCCCGCCCCTACGACGGGCCCGATGGCGCCGTCACCCTGCGCGGCGCGACAGCCGAAGTCTCCAGTGAACTCGCCCAAGAGGTGGCCGAACGGGTCAACGTGGCCGGCGTTGCCATCATCGAAGTGCGGATCTCGAAACTGTCCTACGCCCCGGAAATCGCCGAAGCGATGCTTCGCCGCCAGCAAGCCGGGGCGATCATCGCGGCCCGCGAGCGCATAGTCGAAGGCGCCGTCACCGTGGTCCGCCAGGCCCTGACTCAACTGGAGGCGGATGGCACCGTCACACTCGACGACGAACGCCGGGCCGCGATGGTCTCCAACCTCCTGGTGGTGCTGACCGCTGACCAGCCCGCCAGCCCAGTCATCAACACCGGGAGCCTCTACACCTGATGTCCCCAGGTACGGAGCACGATGCCGCCGGGGCCAGTTCCGGGACCGGAGCCAGTTCTTGGACCGGGGCTAGTTCTGGGCCTGGAGCTAGCTCCGGAGCGGCTGCCGGGGCTGGGGCAAAGGCCGGTTCTGGGGCCGGTTCCAACTCCCCCGGCCGGACGACACCGGGGCGCAAGTCCGTGCTGCTGCGCTTGAACGAGCCGGTTTATGACGCCATCGCCCGCTGGGCCCGCGACGACCTCCGGTCCGTCAACGCCCAGATCGAGTACCTGCTCCGCAGGTCACTCGAGACGGCGGGGCGGGCTCCAACCAACCCCGGGGCCATGCCCCGGCGTGGGCGCCCGCCGGGGAAAGCGCCAAAATAGGCCCCCTCCCTCGAAGCTCCGCGGCGTCTTCCGTTCTGGCCCATTCATTCGCCGGAGCCGCAAGCAAAGCCCGCCGCCCGTGCGGCCCGCGTCAGGCGCTGGTCAAGGCTCAACACCGCATCCGCGCGTCGCGCCTGAGCCACCGCGATCACGCAAGCGTCCGGCATCTTCAAGCCGGTGACGACTTTGGCTCTGGCCAGTTCCTCCGCGGTGGTGTCGCAGAACGCGAAGCCGGCCGAGTGCATCGCCCCCAGCAGACCGGTCCAGGCCGCCGGGTCCACGCCCGCCAAGATCTCCGCCACGTTGACGGTGTGTATCACCAAGGCATCCCAAGATGCCAGCAAGTCCAAAGCGGCATTGTGCGACGGCTCGTCATCATTCAGGGCGGCTATCACCGTCGAGGCATCCACGGCTGCGCACCGGCCGGGAGTCAATCCCAGTCCTCACGCATCTGGGCTAGCCGGGCGAGTCCGCCAGTAAAGGTAAACCCACCAAGCTCACGATCCAGGCGCGCACGCCTGGATGCGAAGGCCGTCTCGGGGTCCTCCTCCAGTCTTTCCGCGCCGAGCGCGGCCAACCGGACGATCAATCGCGAAGTGGTGGCCTCATCCGGCCAGGCGATCCGGGCAGTCCGCAGAGCCGACTCAAGGGCAGGAACCTCTGTGACCATGTGACGCTTGAGCTGAGTAGGCATGCCATCGAGTGTAGCACCAGTGGCCCAAGCAGTGCAGCATCCCCTCCTAAGCGATCCCGCAATGCCCGCCCTCGATCCGCGCCGCCGCTCGCGTCAGGGCCCGCAGGGCCACCACCAGATGCTTCAGTTCTTCTTCCGTCAGCAGCTCAAGCAATCTGTCCGGCGACGGCCCCAAACTGATCAGCGCCGTCAGCGCCCGCCGCCCGCGCTCGGTGGCTTGGACCAAGCGCCCGCGTCCGTCGCGCGGGTCTACCTTGCGAGTAACCAGGCGGGCGCTCTCCAGCCGGTCAAGCAGCCCGGTCATTGTCGCGCGAGTGACTCCCAGAGCCGTCGCCATCTGGCTGGACCGCATAGGTCCATTAAGAGCCAGCAAGCCAACGACCTTGATCTGACGAGGCGTCAAGACGGACTCTGACCTGGCCGCGATCTGCGACCGCAGGCCCGCCTCATCCCATTCACCCTGTATAGCTTCGAGTTCCGCCAACAGCTCCTGTCGCCGGGCTTCATTGCTCACGACGCACCTCCGCCGAATCGTTACGCGACCTACACAACCAAAAGTAGTTAGCCTCACACGAACTATGACTATACTTTGGATGACACTAACTACCTCGAATGAATCCTACCTTAGCGGAAGAAGGTCCCCGGTGTTCCGACTAGCCAGACTGTCCCTGCGCAACCGCGCCGTTGTCGCGTTGGCCACGATAGCCATCACGATTGGCGGCGTGTTCAGCCTATTTTCCCTCAAGCAGGAACTCATCCCATCCCTGGAGATCCCCATGGCGGCGGTCATCGCCACCTATCCGGGCGCATCCGCGGAGATCATTGAAGACCAGGTGGCCACGCCAGTCGAAGGCGCTGTTCGGTCGGTGGCCGGCGTCGAATCGGTGGACACAACATCCATGAACTCATTGGCTTTCGCCATGGTTTCCTTCCGCTACGGCACTAACATGGACGTGGCCAATCAGAAGCTTTCCACCGCCGTCGCGCGCCTCACCGCGACCCTGCCAGACGGTGCGGAAACCCAGGTCATGACAGGTTCACTAGATGATTTCCCAGTCATCCAGCTAGCCGTCTCCGGCAAGGGCGACAACAAGGCCGGCCCCGAAGAACTGGCCCAGGCCGTGGACCAACTCCTGGTCCCCGAATTGTCGCAGCTTCAAGGCGTCCGTTCGGTGGATGTCTCCGGTTACGAACCCGAGGTAATAGAGATCGCACTCGATTCGGCCGCCATGGCAGCCGCCGGAGTCAGCACCTCAGCCGTAGCGGACGTGCTCAAGAACAACGGCCTGGCCTTCCCCGCCGGCCAAATCACGGAGAACGACCGCACGCTGACAGCCCAGATCGGTTCACCCCTCGGTTCCGTAGATGAACTGAAGGCGCTGCCCCTCGTCAAGGCTCCCGATGCCGTCACCGCCACCATGGCCGGCCAAGTCGACCCAGCGGCGCCGGCCGGCACAGTAACGTTGGGCGAGGTGACCACCATCACCCAGGCTCCCGGCGCGGCGACTTCCTACGCCCGCATGGACGGCCGCGACGCGGTCGCCATCGCCGTCACCAAGACGCCGGATGCCAACACCGTCGAGGTCTCGCACGCCGTCTCTGACACCCTGGAGGAGTTGGCGGAAGGGCTCGGCGCCGCCGGGCTCCAAGCGGATGTCGCCTTCGACCAGGCTCCTTTCATCGAAGATTCGGTCACTGGCCTGGCAGAAGAAGGCCTGCTGGGCCTGTTATTCGCCGTCATAGTGATCTTGGTGTTCCTGGTCTCGATCCGTTCAACCCTGGTCTCCGCAGTGTCCATCCCGTTGTCGCTGCTGGTCGCGTTCATCGCCATGCAAGTCACAGGCGAAACGCTCAACATGCTCACACTCGGGGCCCTGACCATAGCCATCGGCCGGGTGGTGGACGACTCAATCGTCGTCATAGAGAACATCAAGCGGCACCTGACCTACGGGGAGGAGAAGGTCCACGCCATCATCGGCGCCGTCAAGGAGGTGGCCGGAGCGATCGCCGCCTCGACCATTTGTACGGTCGCAGTGTTCTTACCGATGGCGTTCGTTAGCGGAATGGTCGGTGAACTATTCACGCCGTTCGCGCTGACCATCACCATAGCCCTGCTGGCATCCTTGCTGGTGGCCCTGACAATCGTGCCGGTCCTGGCCTACTGGTTCGTCAAGACACCAGTCGCGGTGGACTCGGACTACCGCGACCGCGTTCGCGAAGAAGCGGAGGCCAAGGAGAGGCACGGGCTGTGGCAGCGCGCCTACCTGCCTACCCTGCGCGCCTCCCTAGCCCACCCGGTCATCACGCTGATCGCAGCCGTCGCGCTGCTGGGCGGAACCTTGGCCCTAACGCCCCAGCTAGAAACCAACTTCCTGGGTGATATGGGCCAGGACACGGTAACCGTCACGGAGAGTTTCGAGCCAGCCACATCACTGGCCGTCCAGGACGCTGACGCCCGCAAGATCGAAAAAGCGCTGCTGGACCTCGATGAGGTCGAATCCGTCCAGGCAACGGTTGGCGGCGCCGGGATAATGGCGCTGGCCAGCACCACGCCGCAGGCCAGTTTCGCGATCACATTGGCGTCCGATGCCGACCCGGAAGACGCGCAAGCCGTGATCCGTAAGGCAGTTTCCGGTTTGGGAGGCGAGGCCTCCACCGGCATTTCCGTTGGCGGGTCCGAGGCCATGATGGGTTCGACCACGATTGACCTGATCATCCAGGGAACGGACGCGGACACCATCGACTCCGCTACTCGGATGGTTGACGAACGTGTCCGGAAGGTCGAGGGCGCCGTCGAGGTGACTAACAACCTGACCGATGCCACCCCGGGTATCAAAATCACTGTTGACCGTGCCGCCGCGGCGTCGCTCGGCATGACGGAGACGGCCGTCGAGGGCATGGTGGCCGGCCTGATGACGCCTTCCACGATAGGCACACTGGAGATCGGCTCCGCGCAGGTCGATGTCAAACTGTCGATGGGCCCGGGGGCAGGCTCCATGGATGAACTGCGGGCCCTGCCGCTGGGCGCCGGACCAACCGGCGTCCTCACCTTAAGCCAAGTCGCCAGCGTTGATGAAGACACCGTGCCCGCAGCCCTGACAAGGGTCGATGGCCGCCGTAGCGCCACCGTTTCAGTGACACCGGAAAGTCAAGACCTGGGAGGGCTGTCCTCCGAATTGACCAAGGTGGTCGATGAACTGGACCTGCCAGCTGGTGTCAGCGTTGAAGTCGGTGGCGTGGCCGCCCAGCAAAGCCAGGCCTTCACCGACTTGGGCTTAGCCCTGGTCCTGGCGATCGCGATCGTGTTCATCGTCATGGTGGCAACCTTCGGATCATTGCTCCAGCCGTTCATCCTGCTCATCTCGATCCCGTTCGCCGCCACCGGTGCGCTAGCGGCGCTGCTGATTAGCGGCACGCCCCTGGGCGTCGCCTCGCTGATCGGCCTGCTCATGCTAGTCGGGATTGTGGTCTCCAACGCGATTGTGCTGATCGACTTGATCAACCAGTACCGGCGGAGAGGACGGTCACTCAACGAAGCCATCATTGAGGGTGCTCGCAAGCGCCTACGGCCAATCGTCATGACCGCTTTGGCCACAGTCTGCGCCTTGACGCCGATGGCGTTGGGCGTCACCGGCCAGGGCGGGTTCCTGTCCAAGCCGTTGGCGCTGGTGGTGATCGGCGGCCTGGTTTCATCGACCGTGCTGACACTGATCGTGGTACCGGTCCTGTACCGCTTTGAAGCCCGGGCCCATGACCGCCGCGAAGCCAAGCGCGAAGCACGGATGGCCGTCCAGCGCACCGAGCTGCAGGCCGCCCTGGACGCCGAAGGATAGGCGGGCGCGCCTGCCAACCGCGGCGGCAAGGAAACAGGAACCTGAGCAGGACGGGTTGACGGCTGCTCATTCATGGTCCCTTGCGGTGGTGCGGCGGAAAGGGTGAACCCAGGCGGTCCGAATCGGCCTGAAGTGTGCATGACCTGTGACCAGCGCAAACGCCCAAGAACGGGCGCGACGCGAACCGGTGCGAGGCCACCGGGAGTCCCAAGTATGCATGGGGGTCGCAAAATGCCTTGTCAGGAGGCCCAAATCCGGGGTAGGGTGAGGGACCAGCTACTCCAGTTACGGGGATTGATACCTTGAGGATTCTGTTGCCGACTTGCTCCAGATCTTTGTAGGCAGTGAGCTACTCCAGTTACGGGGATTGATACTTACCCACGGGTCTTTCTCGCTTTCGCTTGCTGGGAGTAAGGAATGACCTATCCCAATAACGGGGTTTAACAGCAAAAGGGGAGGCGATGCAGAAGCGTCGCCTCCCCACACTAAACAAGAACAAACCCGGCCAATAAACCAAACACAATAAGCCGTGTCAACACCACAACGGAAACCACTCAACCAACAGCGCCCAAACCCCGCCTAATAC
>JAIRXP010000008.1 GCA_031268215.1 Bifidobacteriaceae bacterium
TCGCTTCGATCCGGTCCTACCTGTCGACCGCCCGGAAACACTCCCAACGGCCCCTCGCCGTCCTCGCATCCCTCACCAGCCCAAACATCTGGCTACCAGCCACCCCCTGAACAGTCACACTCCCCACACACAAACAACCACCCCCGATGCCGCCACAACAGCTACCGCGGCGACCGCCCAACACCGAAGACCGGGGGCAGTAGCGTGACCCGAAACAGAAGCTAACCAACCACCCCAGAACCCCCATCGCACGGCAACAACCGATTCAAACGACGCTCCACGAATTCCGAACCCATCAGCGCATCATCCCACCCCTCCAACACCACCCCACGCGGCATCCACTCCTCCGGGCCCCACTCAAGCGTGTCCTCGTCATACCAACGCTTCGAATACAGGTCCCTGATCTCGTCATGAGACACAAACACCGGCATAGGCCAATCCACCCGCCGGAACCCAGGCTGCGGACCAACCACCCTCCACTCATCCTCCATCAACCCAAGATCACCGAACATGCCAACCAGGACAGCATCCTCCGGTTTCAAACCCACCAAATCATCCAACACCGGCACCTCAACCCGCCGCGGACCAAAAAAATACCCCAACGCGATGCCCCGCCCATTCACCCGGGCGACTAGACCAGCCACCCAGCCGCCATCCCAAACCGGAACAGCAACCCAGTCACCCTCCCGATAGTTCAGTTTCCTACGAGCCATGAACCCGCCTCCTTTCTATCCTCCAGCCAGAAACTTCTGCGCTGCGCTCCTATACGTCCCCGCCTTCGGATTGACCCCACTGACCGGCCGAATACGATTCAAACCACCATTCACGTGCAACGCGCCCGGATGCTGATTGTAGACGATCTCTTCAAGACCACGCTGCTCCGCGTAATCATCAGTCCGGTGGACTACCTTAAAGTCCAGGCCCTTGGTTTCCTTACCAAGCGCATGCTCGCCCTTACGCCGAGCGAGGTCATTCGTCCGGCCCGTCCTGACCACATCACCAGCATCGTTACGTAACACGTAGACGCCACCCGTTGGTTGCACGTTGGGGCAGGGCGCGCCGTTGGCGTTGTGGACTAGGAGCGGGGTGTCGCCGGCATACACGAAATAGTTGTGCAACCCCTCAACCTGAAGGTTGTAGACAGTCTCGGTCCCCCCAGTCACTGTCAACGACACAACCGGCACCAACACCCCATCAACACCCCGCAACACGTCCCCGACCACCAACTCCGCAGCCGACACCCAACTCGCATCAGACTCAACCCAGAACGGATGATCAGCAGTAGTCACCAACTCCCCAGGAACCGTTCCCACAACCAGCACCGGCGCATCTCCACGCACATACGTGTCAACCACCTCACCACCCACAACCACACCAGACTCAACATCCAACGCAGCTACCTCACCACCGGCCCCAACATCCTCAATCGGTCTAGCCGACCCATCAACCAACAACACATCCGTCCCAGCCCCAAAACAACCCTTGTTTGCACAACCCCCCGGACGCTTCACAGAACCAGAAGAGGGAGCCTTGTCACGGACGGTCCTGGGGCCATGGGGCACCGCATCATCAAGCTTCCTGGCTCCAGCCCTCGCCCCAGTCTCCAGACCACGCCGCCCAGCCAGCCCAGCCATATCCCGACTGGCCTTCTTCATACCCAGCTTCAAAGCGAACTTGGCTGCCACCCCCGGAGCTGTGGCACCCATCGACACAACCATCGACACAACCTCGAAGGCCATCTCGGCGACCTCGCCCCACTTGAACGCGTCAGAACACCGGTCCAGCCACTCCGAATCCCAACCGAAACCTTCAACCGCTGCCGAAACCAACCCGCCAGTCAGCGAATCAGCCGCACCATAAACGAAATTAGTGGCACTCTTGCCGACCGCTTCCAGATCAATATCCCAGCCGAACACTGACCACAAGCCCAACGGATCCGTCAACTGAACCGGGTTACCCGAACCGTACCCATACCCGTCACCAGTCAACCCAGCCGCTGGATCAACCGATATGAACTGACCCGTCCCCGGATCCAACCACCGGGCCCGCAGGAACACCAAACCAGTCACCGGATCCCGCCACTCACCAGCGAACCCGAAGGGTGTAGCCATCCAGCTGGGCGCCAGCCCATCGACCGTGACCGGCTCACCGAACAGCGTGTAGTCAGAACCGGCGACCAGCACGCCACCGCTATTGGTGACCGCCCGCACTGACCCCACCAGATCGGCATGCAGGAACAGGGCTGCCGTCCCCACAGCATTACCGCCGGCAGGTTCGGCGCTGTTGCCGCCGGGCGCCGGAACCTGTTCTAACGGCACCAGCCCAAGCCCATAAACGAAGGAGTGCTCGCCGTCCGCCAGGATAACCGGCACCTCGCGGCTCTGGTCCCACACGAACGACGACCCGCTGGCCGCCACACCACCCGGCCCGGACCTGACCGCCGTAGCCAGCAATCCATCCGAACTGTACGTGTAGGCCGCGGACATCCCATCCGCACCCTCCACACCGGTCAAACGTCCGCCGCCGTCCCAGGCGAACTCCCGCGCTACCCCACCATCAACGGTCTCCGTAACACGGTTACCCACTTGGTCGTACGAATACGCCGTGACCTGGCCATCCGCACCTGTGGATGAGCTTAACCTCCCAGAAGCTTTCTCATAAGCCAGGGACAGGCCCGTGTCCAGGCCGGTCACTGAACCACCAGCCGTAAACGACACCGGCGCTCGCGGGCCTCCGTCACGGGACACGCCTTTCAACTGCCCCAAAGCATCCCAGCCGAACCCTACGGTGCTATCCGCCAAACCATCCCCGAACTCAGCACCGGCGGAATCAACCAGACCGGAATCGCTGTAGCCATACTGAAGGTCCAGGACGGTCTTACCGTCCGGGCCGGTAGTCACAATTCCAGTAACCGCCGAATCCGGGTCATATGTATACCGCGTCACTACGCCATTCGGATAGCTGAGCGACTCCACGCGACCGTCCAGGTCATACGTGTACACGAACACGCTGCCATCCAGCCCAGTCACCTTTGTTAGCTGCCCAGCTAGGTCATACGCATACCCCGCTTCCCGGCCATCCGGATATACCATCCGCGCGACCTGTCCCCAACCGTCGTACACATAACCAACCCGCCCCTGGGCGGTGGCCACCGCCGTGACACGCCCCAGGTTGTCATACGTGTAACTCGTGCCGTCCGAAACGCCGGTCACCTGCGACAGGCTGTTGTATGTGTAAACCACATCCGGGGTGGCATCCGAATAGGAGACCTTCGCTGTACGACCCAAGGAGTCATACGCATAAGAAACAACGACCCCATTTGATGATTCCACCGTCCTAGGACGCCCTGCGGCATCATAAGCGTAAACCACTCCGCCGGCCGCAGGATCCGTCGCCGCCACAGGCCGGCCATCCAGGTCATAACTAGTCCCGCGGTCCCGGCCGTCACCATCACGAACATTAACCGGCCTACCTACCTTGTCATATGTCCACAGAACATTCCGGGCGCCGGCCAAACCCTGGCCGCTGGTCTGGCGTTCAACCAGCCCAGTCTTGGTGTAAGCGACCGATTCAAACCGGCCTTCCGGATCGGCCGTGCCAACCAGCCGACCCGCCCGGTCATAGCTATAGGTGACAGCCAACCCTGACGGGCTGGTCTCCATAATCACCCGGCCGGCCTTATCATACTGATAGCCGGTCCGGGCACCGGAGGGAGTTTCCTCCCAGATCTGATTCCCGGCCTGGTCATAACCATATTTCGTGACCCGTCCCAGCGGATCCGTCACCGCGACAAGCTGGCCCAGAACATCATATGCGTAAGCCACCGCCCGTTCGCCCGCGCCGCCAGGCGCTACCGCGGTTTCTTTGACTACCTGCCCCACGGGATCATATGTGTACCTGACAACAATTCCATCTGAGCCAGTCACGCTAACGACTCGCCCAGACGTGTCGTAGGCGTAAGAAGTCATATTGCCCAACCGGTCCATTACCGTGGCTGGTAAACCGGACGCATGGTAAGTGTAGACCACACTTAACTCGTCCGGTCCTTTTGCCTGGGTCAGGAAGCCCCGTGCGTTATAGGAATAGGATGTTACCAATCCTTCAGGACTGGTCTCGGTAAGCACACGCCCAACTGAGTCAACAGTCCTTGTTGAAGACACTCCCTCAGCGCTCACCCCACCAACCGGATATCCATAACGGTCATAGGCCAGAGTCTGGCTACCGCCGTCCGCGGCCGTCACCGAACCTACCGTCCCGTCCGGGTTTATGGCCAGAACGGAGCTGTTCCCAAGGGCGTCTGTGACGCCGGTCATGTTCCCCGCTTGATCAAAGGTTGTGAGAGTAGCGACACCCTCCGCGTCGGTCGTCTTCGTCAAATGGCCGGCCTGGTCGTAGAAGGCCTGTGTGAGCGCGCCGGTAGGATCCGTCACGGTCAACACACGTCCCTCCTGGTCATATGTGTACCGAGTGATGTTCCCCGCGGAGTCAGTCTCAGAGGAGATTCTGGAGGCCGCGAAGTCCTGATATCCGTAGGAGATGGACCGCGCCAGATCGGTGCCGTACCCTTCGGTGACCCGCACCAACCGGAAGTTCGAGAACTCTTCAAGGGTCTTTGAACCATCTGGATGAGTGGTCGTGGTGGCGTCCCTGATGTCGTCATATGCGAACCGGGTAACCCCGCCCGCCGGATCGCTCTGGGACACCACCCGGTCCAGGGCATCATAAGTGTTGGAGTAGGTGCCACCGGTCGGCTGGGTGATCTTAGCTACCCGTCCTTCCGAGTCATACGCGTAACTGGTGATGGTCCCATCCCAGCCGGTCGCTTTGGTCATCCGCCCAGCACTGTCATAGGTGTAGACAACTGTCCGGCCGGCCTGGTCTTTGGCCTGCGACACGCGCCCCGAAGAATAGGTCAACGAAATGAACCGACCCTCGGTGTCAGCGACGCCCGTCAAACGGCCGGAAGAATCGTATTTCACCTCGACCCGGTTGCCATTCAAGTCTTCCAGAGCCGTCAGCCGGCCGTTAGTGTCAAACAGGAACCGTTGATTGTCGCGCCGTGTGAACACGAAACCAGTAGGAGTCTGTTCCAGATCCGCCCGCACCCGCGCCAACGAAGCTAGCCGTCCATCTGAACCACGCGTGAAATCCGCGACAGAACCATTCTCTTGGACCACCCGCACCTTGGACGCGGTTTGTAACGTGGTGCTTGATGACGCGGCGGTAGCTGGGCCTATCTGGAGGCGCATATCCAGATTGGACCGCCAACCTTTGCCCAGTGGCCCCGCATAGTCCCGGTCAAACGTTGAAAAGCTTCTGGTCCAGGCCAGTCCCGGACCAACGCCGCCCATCGCCAAGTCTTCGCTGGTTTCCCACCATTCACCAGTCGCTGTAGACACGGGATCACCCTGACAAGCCACCGAATCCTCAACCGACGGGTTCGCGCCGCACAAATACTCCTCAGGCAGTTCCTCTTGCGGCAGCGACGCCCACGCCGATTCACCCACGGCCGGACCATCCGGGAAGCCATACATTTTGGTGTTTTCGTGGACGGCCGCCATGTAGGCACCACCCAACCGGAATATTCTGCCCCACGAGTCCTGTGCCAACGACTCGCACTCGAACCAGCTATAGCCATCACAATGCCAAGTAGGTCCCATGCCCCCAGAAGATGCACGGTAAACCACCCGCCGGTAATAAGCCCAAGACCAGGCATCACCCGGCGCCGGCGTCCAATACGCCGCGAGATGCTCGCCGGGCTCATTCAACCCCATAGCCCGGTCGCCGTCCGGCGCGTAACGCACGATCACGTCGATGGTGCCACGCCAGCCGCCATTGGTCACCGTCGCCGTCCCTGATTCCGCCTGGCCTACCGAACCGGGAGACGACGGAGTGTTGTTGACGTTGCCTATCCCGTAATACACGAACGCTTGGTATGTGACACGACCGCCATAGCTTATGCCCCCGCTCGACCGGTACACCAGCCCCGAAGGATCAGCCGTAGAGTGCAGACGCCGGCACTCGTACCTTGACCGCGGGTCCGGACGCGGCTGATCAAATACTTGTTCCGAACACAGCGCCAGCCAAGCGTCCCCTAACGGCTCGGACAGGACCATGGTTACCGTAGAGTCATCACCGCTATAGAAGACCGCCGCCGGGACAGACAAACTGACCGACCCGTTCCAACCCGGATGGGTCGCTTCAAATACCTGCGAAGACCACTTCCGGGCCGTCGCCGGATCCGAATCCGCGCGGCGCACATCTACTCTGAAACGGCTCGTCGTCAGCGGAGCCACTGAGCGGGTCTCGGAATGCGTCAACCGGCTGACACAGCTCGACCGCGAATCAGCCCCCGAACATGTGTACAGCGCCCTCCCGGTATCCAGATCCCGGATCTCGAAGAGATAGCCCACGCCTATAGGCCGAGTCAGCAGCAGGTTCAACTTGGCCTGCGGTTTGGTTGGCGTGGGCTGTACACCAGTCAGTATTATTTCCCCGCCATAACCAATATGCTCCACGTTCAACCGTTCAACCTTGGCGGTTTGCGCCAACGCCGTACAGGCGGCTCCAGAAGCGACCACTCCGACAGTCAGCACGCCCGTCGTCTCCGCGGCAATGGTCCACCGGAATGAAGTGTCTGTCCAGACCGCGGCCTTACTTGACCCTGGAGCACGTGAATAGACCTTGGTACCGGACTGGTTACAGGCCAGCAGAATAGACCCAGCGGGGACCGGCTCCGCCAAGGACACTGTCACGTTGACAGCCGGATCCGCCGAATCCACCACACCCCGGGCACCCGTGTCAGCCGTCAAAGCGATACCCGACCCAGACCCCGAATTGGCGACTTCAAGAGTCCGGGACACAACCAGCCGGTCCGCTGGCAACGGCCAGACAGAATCCTCCGTACCGTCCATGACCACCGCCGCCGTGAACAACCACGGCTCCGGCGACACTCCAGCCGGTAGCTCCACCGCACAACGCGAAGCCTGGCAACGAGCGGCAGCGCGCCCATCATGCCCGTAGATCACAATCCAATCGCCGGACGGTAACGCTGGTGTGGCTTGCGCCTCAACCTCCACGGTCCCCTTGGCCGCATCTACCGAACCAACCGTCTTGAATGCCAACGAGCCAGTCCACGCCTCACCGGTAAGCTCGACCGGTTCTGAATAGACCACTGAACCATCCGCGCCCGGACCTGAACCAGCGTCCGCTTTCAGGCCCACAAATCCACGCAGCGCCAAGGTAGCGTGCGCTGGAACATCCACCACCCCGCTGAACCCCTTGGCGCAGGCCGGCTCGGCCGCGGAAACGCCGCAAGACAACCAAACCTTGCCCGTGCCATCAACCACACCGGCGCGGTAGATAGAAGCGCCTCCCAGATCCTCGGACAAACCAACCGTCACCCGGTAGCCACCCGGCTGTCCGGCCCCTTCAGAAGCCAACGTCACCTCACCCTGCCAACGCCGCTGCGACCCAGACACCGCGACCGTCCCCAGTCCCCATCTGGTTTCCGGCAAAGCAGTCTCAGGTAGGTCCGGTGCCACCACTACGGTAAACACCTGGTCAGCGGCCGGGGAGGGCACCACCGGACGCCAGTCAGCCATCCCCGTGCCGGCGCCAACAGTGACCTCCGCGACGCGCTTTCCATCCGGGCCGTACAAAGCCGCCCGCACATCCGCCGGCAACGCCGGGCTGAAACTGACTTTCAGCTGCGACTGGTAGCCCTCAACTCCCTGACCAGCGGACGGATTCAAGTACTTCTCGACCACGCCAGTCACTTCGCCGCTCCATGCCTCACGCGACACACCCAGTTCAGCGCGTGCCGACACGCCGTCAGCCGGCGGCCCATCAGCCGGAGCCGTCAACGCCACGAACCCGTATAACACATTCAGCTCGCCCGGCTGGACATTGAGATTGATCTTCCCGCCGGACCGGCAATCGGTCCGCTCGCAGATCCACACCCGCTTACCGGAGCTGTCATAAACACTCAAGACGTACGGATGCGGGACCGTCTTAGATGGTTTGACCTCCACATCTACCGTTCGTTTGGCGGCCCCCGCCCTCGGTTCGGCGGATAGAAGCTCCAGCGTGCCGTCCCAGCCAGCATGCCGCACCTGGACACTGCCAGACACCCGCACGTCCTTCACTGGCCGGCCCGAGGAAGGATAATCCTGCGCCACATAGGCCGTATAGACCCGTAACTGTCCCTCGCCAGGAGTCACCTTCACTGTGTACTTGTCCCGGCAAGAAGCGGACGAACCAGAACAGTAACCAATCCGCTTGCCCGTATCGTCATAAACACTCAACACGTACGGGGACGCCAGTTTCACTGAGGGCACCACTGTCACCTGCGCTTGGGGATTCACCACATCGACCACGTCACGGTCAGCAGTCACGTCCACGGAGCCCTTCCAACCTTCATTGGACACCTGTACGGTCGCTGAGGCCCGCACATCTTTGACCGGCGGGCCAGTCGTTGGATTGTCCGCTGCCACGAACACCTCAAACCGGCGCATGGTGTCATTCGGGACCGTCACCGAGACCCGCCAAACATCCGCGCAAGCATTATTCGATGCTTGACAGTAAGCCACTCTCCGACCAGTCGTCGAGTCGTAAACACTCAACACATACGGTGCCACCAGCGGCAGACTGGTTTTGGCTTCAACCGTCGCCTTCGGGTCCACCGCGTCCACGACCGGCCGGTCAGCCCACGCTTCCAGCGTGCCCTGCCACGCTTCGTTAACTATCCGAACCGAGCCAGATACCCGCACGTCTTTAGCCGGTGGGTTGCCACTTGGGTATTCGGCCGCCACATAAGCGGTGAATGTCTTGTCTCCGCCGTTGGGGACCGTCACCGCCACTACCCAGGCATCCGCGCAAGCCTTGTTCGATGCCGCGCAGTACGCCACCCGTTTACCCGTCGAGTCGTCGTATAGGGACAAAGAGTAAGGGGCCACCAGCGGAATAGACGGTTTCACCGTCACGTTCGCTTTACCGTTGAACGCGTCAACCACCGGCCGGTCCACATCGATTTCCAGGCCACCGACCCAACCCCGGTTCGTCACCTGGACCTGACCAGACACCTTCACATCCTTGACCGGCGGTTCGGTGGCGGGACGGTCCTGGGCGACATAAGCCGTGTAAGTCTGCGACTGCCCATTGGCGACCGACACCGTAATATCCCAGCCATCACGGCATTTGGTGTCCGTGTAAAGACAATAGCCAACCCGCTTACCAGCCCCGTCATACAGCGACATCGAATACGGAGAAACCACCCGGACCGACGGCGTGACACTCACCGTCGCCTTGCCGTTAAACGCATCCACTACCGGCCGGTCCACGGCCACACTCAACGCCCCGGTCCAGCCCACATTGACCACGGTCACCTGGGCCTGGGCCGACAGGTCCTTCACCGGATAGCTTGCCGCCGGCTGCTCAGTAGCGACGAACACCTCGAAGGTCTTCTCGCTGTCCAGCGGAACTGTCACATCCACCGCCCACGAGGACCGGCAAGCCGCGCTCGCCGACCCGGCGCAATAGGCCACCCGCGTCCCAGTCGAAGTGTCATACAGCGACAAACTGAAAGGCGAAGCGACCTTCACCGACGGCACTACCCGAACCTGGGCCTTACCGTTCGCCGCGTCCACCACCGGCCGGTCCACGGTCACGTCCAACAAGCCCGCCCACGGCTCAGCCGCCCGGGCTGGGAACACTTCCATGCCCACCACGGACACGCCCAGCGCCATGCCCACCAACCCAGCGATCAACCGCCGCCACCTTACGGTCCTGGCGGATTGGCCAACATGTTGAGACAGATCAACAGACACACTCACTGAACGGCTCCTGGGGGTCACGAGTCGAGCCGCTGACGAGCAACCATCGCCCTTCAACGCCGCGACTAACGGTCGGAAGCAAGAACTGTAGCTTACGGGTCTGTCCCTCACTCGCCGGCCGTCAGCGTTATCACCCAAGGAGGCCCATTGACCAGGGCAGACGCGCGAGCGGCCAAGAAGCGACCCAATCCGAGCTCAGCCCCGCAATACTCAGCCCCGCAATACTCAGCCCTCGGGGCCCCGGGCCGAACCGGCCCAGGGCCCCGAGGGCCGCTGCGTCACCTGGCAGCGACGGTCTTGACGTCCGATTGGTTGGTGGCGGCCGGGTACCCGGCCAGCATTCCGGAGACCTGCACGTACACAGACTTGCCTGCGTCCGCCGAACCTAAGGTGTAGGACATGCCGAGCGAGCCAATCCCCTGCCGGACGGTCCGGCCATTCACGACCCACATGTAGACAACCAGGCCGCCAGCCGGGTTGGTCGTCACCGGGGTGGCCACCCGCAACGTTTGGCCAACCTTGGCCGTGCCGGTGATCACGGGCTTGGTGACGGACAGGCCCAGTCCAGTGATGATCACTGGATCAGACTGATTCGCCGCTGCCTCATAGCCCGCCAACGTGGCCGTTACGGTTACCTGAACGGTCTTGGCGGCATCGTCCACGGTTGGCGTGTAAGACAGCGCGTCGCCCTGCGTGCCGGACTTGACTTCTACGCCACCCACGGACCATGTGTATGTAACCGTGCCACCAGCGGGAGTAGTCGCCACGGCGGCCACCGTCAACGCCTGCCCAACCTGAGCCAGACCCGTGACCACAGGTTTACCAACCGACAAGGTGCCGTTGGCGACCACCCGGGAATCCGACTGCTGTGTCGCGATCTCATAGCCACTCAAAGAAGCCGTGACCTTGACGATCAGGACCTTACCGGCGTCAGCCGGTACCGGCGTATAGGACCGCGCGGCCGTATCCGTACCGGACTTGACCTCCTTGCCGTCCACGGTCCACACGTAAGTGACCGTGCCGCCGGTCGGAGTAGTCGCCACAACCGCCGCCGTCAACGCCTGCCCAACCTGAGCCACACCCGTCACCCCGGGCTTGCCAACCGACAAGGTCCCCTTGGCTATGACCGCCGCCGCGGAATCAGCCTCGACGGTGGCACCGCTGGGCAGGGAAGCCACGGCTCGCACATATATCTCCTGGCCCGCTTCCGACGCCACTGGAGTGTAGGACCGAGCGGCGTCATCGCGCCCCGTCTTGGCCGCCGCTCCGCCGACGAACCATGCGTACGTCACCGCGGCGTCCGCGGGCTTAGCGGCCACCGCGTCAACGGTCAAGAGCTTGCCAACTTGCGCTACGCCCTGAATTACTGGCTGGTCAATCGACAGCAGCGGCAGCGACACGCCTGGCGTGACATACCCAAGGTCTTCCCGGATGACCACGGTCTGGTATCCATCCAACGAGACAGTCAATTCGATGTACGTGAGCAGGCCGGCATCCGCTCCGTCCGGCGTGTAGGAGAGGCTGGCCACGTCGGTACCAGAGGCGACAACCCGCTCACCGACGAACCACTTGTAAACCACCTGCGCTCCTGGCGGGTCAGTGATTATGGGCTGGATGGTGATCGGCTCGCCGGTCACCGGCTGGCCCGAGGTAACCAAGGCCCCCAGGGCGATCTGCCCAGGTTCTACGGTCTTGGGGTCGGATTGGTTCGACGCTGCCTTGTAGCCTACGAACGAGCCTGTCACCCGCACTAAGACTGGCTTGTCCACATCTGCCCCCACGGGCTTGTAGGAGCGCGCGGCCGCATCCGTGCCGGACTTGACCTCCACGCCACCGACCAGCCAGGTATAGGTCACGGCTCCGCCAGCCGGGTCCGTGGTGACCGCTGCCACAGTCAATTCCTGGCCCACCCGGGCGTCTCCCACCAAGACAGGCTTCCCAATATCCAACGATCCAGCGACAATACTGGCTGTATCTGACTGGTTGGAAGCGACCCCATAGCCCGTCAGCGCTGCCGTCACTTGAACAAGCACAGACTTGTTCGCGTCCGCTGCCACCGGTTTGTAGGACCGCGCCGCCGCGTCGGTACCGGACTTGACCTCTACGCCACCAACTAGCCAGGCGTACGTCACCGTCCCGCCCGCCGGTGTGGTGGCCACCTGCGCGACTGTGAGTTCTTTGCCTACCTCGGCTAAGCCAGAAAGGACTGGTTTGGCGACCGTCAGTGTCCCCGCACTAATGATGACTTGATTGGAGGAGACCACCGTGGTCGCATAGCCGGGCGCGGATGCCGTGACTCGGAGCACAAGAGTCTTGCCAGCGTCCGCCGCCGCAGGGGTAATGGACCGAGCCGAGTCGCCGGTCCCGGACTTGGTCTGTGTCCCACCGGTCAACCAAGCGTAAACAACCGTGGCATCGGCTGGGGAGGTTGTCACCGCCCCCACCGTTATCTGCTGGCCAACCTGGACCACGCCCCCAATAACCGGGGTGCTGACCTCCAAGTAACCGCTTGCTACGGTCTTGGCCGCGGACTGGTCCGATGCCGTGGTGTAACCAGCCATGGTGGCCGTCACCTTGACCACAACAGATTTGCCAACGTCCGCGGCCACCGGCGTGTAGGTCCGGACGGAGGCGCTAGTGCCGGACTTGACTTGAACGCCTCCAACCAGCCAGGCGTACGTCACCGTCCCTCCCGCCGGCGTGGTGGTCACTTCAGCGACCGTCACTTCTTTCCCTACCTCAGCCGAGCCCGACAGCACTGGCTTGGTCACAGTCAGCGTGCCGGCAAGAACAGTCTTGGGATCTGATTGGGCTTGGGCAGTCGTGAAGCCGATCAGGGTGGCCGTCGCTGTTACTACGATCTGCTTGCCAACGTCCGCGGCCACCGGCGTGTAGGTCCGGACGGAGGCGCTAGTGCCGGACTTGACTTGAACGCCTCCAACCAGCCAGGCGTACGTCACCGTCCCTCCCGCCGGCGTTGTGATCACTTGCGCGACGGACATTGCCTGGCCAACCTGGCCTGAACCGGTGATTACTGGTTTGGGCACAGTCAGGGCCGCTGGCGGCGGAGTCACGACTGTCGCGGTTGGGGATGAAACAACGGGTACAGAAGTGAAACCAGACTTGGACGGGGTCACTCGTACGGAAATGGTGTGGCCGGCATCGGCGGCTACTAGCGTGTACGTCTTGGAATTCGCCCCGACAGCCTGACTGCCGTCCCGCAACCACTGGTAGGCCAGCGCGGCGTCGGAAGGCGTTACGCCATTGGCGGTCGCGGTCAGCACCTGACCCACCTGCGCCGTGCCGGCAATGGTGACCGAACTGGCGGTGGCCTCGGCCGCGCTGAAAACCTTGACGTCGTATTGATATGTCCCATAGCCAGTGATTCCTGCCACTGTGACGTGGTAGGTGTCAGTCTGGCCGCCGGCCGGGCGGGAGACCACTCCAGCCGGGATTCTGACACCAATGGCAGCCAGATCGCCGTAGGCTCGTGTCGACTTGACCTCTGGCACCAAGGCCAGCCCGCTGACTGTGGAACCATTCTTGGTGATGGCGACAGTCGCATTGGCGAAGCTGATAGAGCTGGAGCCGGTGGCCAAGGACCAGACAATCTGGCCGGTTCCGTGGTTGTCGTAAGTCATCTCGTATGGGAAGTAGCCTGCTGCCGGCCAGGCCTGAAGTTGAGGCGAAGACCAGCTATGCGAAAACGTATTGGTGAACGCGGCGTCCTGCTTGGTGTCCCAGTCACTCGCTGTGCTGCCGATAACCAGCGCATTGCTGTTATCTGTCGAACCAGACCCCATGGTTTTGTAGCCTGGGGACAGAATTGGACGGCGGTGTCCCAGGCTTTCCACACCATAATCGGTAACATATGCGGCCACAGCATCCGCGCCCGCCATCACGCCTGAAGGATAGCCTCTGGCATAAGAGATGTTGGATATTCCGGCGATTCTGGCGCCGTTGGCGTTGTAGCAGAGCCAGCTTGTTGGCGGAGTGTGGCTGATCGCGTTGTTGGCCTTGAACATCAAGGCGGCCCGTTGGGCGGCTGAGGAGGCGGCGGTGTTTTCCGTGACCTGCTCAAGGCCAGCCATCCGGCGCAGATAGTTGATCATGTCGAAGGTCGCGGCCTGGGCGTTCGCGCTGATGGTGCCGGGTGTGCAGGAACTGGCGGAGCCTGTCCAGCCCATCGGCACCGCGAGCGCCGGCAGGTAATAGTTGTGGTAGGCGGCGGCCACGGCCGCCTTGTCTTCCCGGTTGATCGTCGGGATGTTCTTGGCCGCCGGGACCACCGGAGAGACCGCCAGTTGGGCTACCCGGCCAGGCGCTGCCTGAGCCGGCGCGGGCGCGGGTGCGGGTGGAGGAGCGCCGCTATCAGCGGCGGCGGGAACTGCTGGAAGACCGATTAGCGCTAGGGAAAGTACGCAGGAATATGCATTTCGCAAGAACCGGTGGTTCATTAGGACTACCTCTTTGTCACGTCGTTAGCTAAGAAACTCGGCTGGCATTCGATAACCTTCCGAGTCCGCAAGATTCCAAGACCTTACTACCGCTTGAACAGCGCCTCACCTGGGACCATCACAATTGGTCTCCGTTTTAGGGGGTTATTACTCTGTGATTGGTACGGGTGCCCTCCGGGATCGCCGTTTGTCTGGGCCGCAAGTCCCGCACCGGCGCCCCGGCGGTGGCCCAACCACGCCTCCGCGCCATCGCCTCAGTTAGCGCGTCGCGAACGCCTTCCGAGATGCCCGCGTCCAGTTTCCGGAATCAGACTTGAGCGTAGTAGACTCAACTCTGGCAATGGACTTTCAATTGGATGGGGGCCTGTCCCCCAAGCAGGGAGGCACCTATGAACATAGACAAGCTGACTACCAAGTCAAAGAGCGCTCTTCAAGACGCCATCCAACAGGCCGCCGCGGCAGGAAACCCGACAGTTGAGCCGTCGCACCTGCTCAACGCCCTGTGGCTAGACCGCCAGGGGCTGGCCCTCAAACTGGCCGAATCCGCCCACGCCCAAACCCAAGCGATCGGAACGGCGGTCCGGGTGGCGCTAGCAAATCTCCCAGCGGCATCGGGCAACTCCGCCCAACAGCCCCAAGTAGGACGCCAACTACTTACGGCACTGGAAGAAGCCCAGAAACTAGCCGAATCCCAAAGCGATTCCTACGTCTCCGCGGAGATCCTGCTGATCGCGCTCGCGGGGCTAGAAGGACCCACTGGCCAGATCCTGCGAGACAACGGCGCCACACCGACAGCCCTGACTGCCGCCCTGCCAGAACTCAGAGGCGGGCAGACCGTAACTACCGCCAACCCGGAAGGTACATTCGACGCCCTGGGTCAATACGGCCGCGACCTCACCGCAGAAGCCCGGGCCGGCAAACTCGACCCCGTGATTGGCCGGGACCAAGAAATCCGGCGCGTCATCCAAGTACTGTCCCGGCGTACCAAGAACAACCCCGTGCTGATTGGCGAACCCGGGGTGGGCAAGACCGCCGTCGTGGAAGGCCTAGCCCAACGGATCGTCAAGGGCGACGTGCCAGACGCGCTCAAAGGCAAGCAACTAATCGCCCTCGACCTGGGCTCAATGGTGGCGGGGGCCAAGTACCGGGGCGAATTCGAGGAGCGCCTCAAAGCAGTCCTGGAAGAGATCAAGAACTCAGACGGACAGGTCGTCACTTTCATAGATGAACTGCACACCGTGGTGGGCGCTGGCGCCGCCGAAGGCTCCATGGACGCCGGCAACATGCTCAAGCCAATGCTGGCCCGCGGCGAACTGCGCATGGTTGGGGCCACCACTCTGGACGAATACCGCGAGCGAATCGAGAAAGACCCCGCGCTGGAGCGGCGCTTCCAGCAGGTATTCGTTGGCGAGCCCTCGGTTGAGGACACAATCGCCATCCTGCGCGGGATAGCGCCGCGCTATGAGGCTCACCACCACGTCACCATCGCTGATTCGGCCCTGGTCGCAGCGGCGACACTGTCTGACCGTTACATCACCGGACGCCAGCTACCAGACAAAGCCATCGACCTAATGGACGAGGCCGCCTCCCGCCTCCGCATGGAGCTGACCTCCAACCCAGTCGAGATTGACCAGCTTCAGCGCACCGTCTTCCGCTTGGAGATGGAGGAACAGTACCTGCTCGACACGGTTAAAGGTAAGGAGAAGAAGCTCGATGCTTCCTCCCAGGAGCGCTTGGCTAAACTCCGCTCAGCCTTGGCCAATCACCGCGAAGAACTGGACGCGCTCAAGGCCCGCTGGGAGACCGAGAAGTCTGACCGCAACAAGGTTGGTGACCTGCGAGCCCGCCTTGATGAACTGATCACAGCCGCCGAACAGGCGGAGAACCGGGGCGACCTAGCGGAAGCCTCGCGCCTGCGCTTTGGCGACATTCCGCCGGTTGAGGCCGCCTTAGCCCAAGCGGAACTAACTGAGAACGCGGACGATGCCGCCGCCACGGCTTCCGGAGTAGGTAACGGTAGCGATGGGGTTCCGTTGGTGCCGGATAAAGTTGGCCCCGATGAGGTAGCCGAGGTCGTTTCCTCATGGACCGGCATCCCGGCGGGTCGCCTTCTGGAAGGGGAGACCGCCAAGCTGCTGCGCATGGAACAGGTCATTGGAGAACGTCTGATTGGCCAGGCGAAGGCTGTGGCAGCGGTTTCCGATGCCGTCCGCCGGGCTCGCGCTGGCGTGTCAGATCCGGACCGGCCCACTGGGTCGTTTCTGTTCCTTGGGCCCACCGGCGTGGGCAAGACCGAATTGGCCCGGGCGCTGGCGGACTTCTTGTTCGACGATGAACGGGCAATGGTCCGGATCGACATGTCTGAATACTCCGAGAAGCATTCGGTGGCGCGCTTGGTCGGCGCGCCGCCCGGGTACGTTGGCTACGAAGAAGGCGGCCAATTGACTGAGGCTGTCCGCCGGCGGCCCTATTCTGTGGTGCTTCTTGACGAAGTAGAAAAGGCTCACCCCGAAGTCTTCGACATTCTGCTCCAAGTGCTGGACGACGGCCGCTTGACCGATGGCCAGGGCCGGACCGTCGACTTCCGCAATGTGATCCTGGTCTTGACCTCTAACCTTGGGTCCCAGTTCTTGGTCGACCTGACCGTGCCCGCCGAGGAACAGCGCGAAGCCGTCCTGGCCGCCGTTCGCGCCGCCTTCAAGCCCGAGTTCCTGAACCGACTGGATGACGTCCTGATCTTCGATGCCCTCACCCTCAATGAGATTGGACAGATCGTTGACCTGCAGATTGACTCGCTCAACCGGCGACTAGCGGGCCGCCGCCTGGCCATTGACGCCACCCCAGCGGCCCGCGATTGGCTGGCCCTTGAGGGCTACGATCCATCCTTTGGCGCCCGGCCCCTGCGCCGGTTGATCCAGCGCGAGATAGGCGACCAGCTAGCCAAGCGGTTGCTGGCTGGCCAGATCCGGGACGGCGACATCGTAATAGCGGACCGTCCCGCTGGTGGTGACGCCAGCGGCGACACCGGCGACACCGGCGCCCCTGGTCCCGGATTGACGTTGTCGGTGGCATAAAAGGTCGCGCCAATGGGGGCTCCGGCGAAGCGGGCGGGCCGATGAGGCCGTGCTCGCGAGGCGGAGGCCGCGGCCGCTAACGGCGCGGCACTACGCCAGCAAGAGCTCCGGTTCGGCTTGAGGACCGGATGGACGGACCACCCGGCGTTCCGCCGGGCCGTTGTACTTGGACAGCGGCCTGATTAGCTGGTTCGCCTGGAGTTGCTCCATGATGTGGGCGGTCCAGCCAGTCACCCGAGAAGCCACGAACAGCGGCGTGAAGGTAGCTGTATCAAAGCCCATCAGGTGGTAGGCCGGGCCGGACGGATAATCCAGGTTTGGCTGAATTCCCTTGCGGGAACCCATCGCGTCATTCAACGCTTCGTAGAGTTCGGCCATATCCGGCCGCTCGCAGTGGTCTATCAGGCGGTCGAGCGCGGTCTTCATAGTGGGCACCCGCGAGTCGCCGTTCTTGTAGACGCGGTGGCCAAAGCCCATGATCTTGCGCTTCTTGGCGAGTGCTTCTTCGAGCCAATCGTCCGCCTGACCGGCGCCTCCGATCTCTTGGAACACGTCCATGACAGCCTCATTGGCGCCGCCGTGGAGCGGCCCCTTGAGGGCGCCGATCGCGCCAGTGACCGCTGAGTACAGGTCAGATAGGGTCGATGTGATGACCCGCGCCGTGAAGGTCGAGGCGTTGAAGGAGTGCTCCGCGTAAAGGATCATCGACACGCGGAAGCAATCGACAACCACTTCCGGTGGCACTTCGCCAAAGGTCATGTACAAGAAGTTCGAGCAGTAGTCGAGGTCTTCGCGCGGCCCGATCAGTTCCTGGCCGCGGCGGCGGCGTTGATCGTAAGCGATGATGGCGGGAATCTGGGCAAATAGGCGCAGCGCCTTGGCCTGGTTGGATGTTGGGCCCTGGTCCCAAGCGTTGGGATCAGTGGTGCCCAGGTAGCTGACAGCGGTGCGCAACACGTCCATTGGATGGGCGGTCTTTGGAATGGCGTCAATGACAGCCTTGGTGTAGACCGTCATGGAGCGCTGTGAGCGCTCGATCTCCGCGAAGACCTCAAGTTGTGCCCTGGTTGGAAGCTCCCCATTCCAGAGCAAGTAGGCCACCTCCTCGAAGGAGCATTGGTCCGCCAGCTCTTGGACTGGATAGCCCCTGTAGAGCAGCGAGTTCGTTTCCGGATTCACGCTGGACACGGCAGTCGTGTCAACGGTGACGCCATAAAGGCCCTTGCGGATTTCGGTCATGAGCGATTCCTCTTTTCGGTGATGAGCCTCAAGGCGAGGGGATGCGCCTGGCTGGCCCAGTCGGCATTCAGCACGGGGGAACCGGGGGAGATTTCGGGGGAACTCGCGGGGTGGGGGTTGGGGGTTGGGGGCTGGCCGTGTGGCCGGCCCGTCACATTCATGCTAACACCCAAAGTTGGCAATGTTGACGCAAAAATGTGAGCATGGGACGTAGCGAACTCCCCCATCCTTCGTTCGCTGACCGCCGCCGGGGTGCTTGGGCACCCCGGCCCGAGCACAGTCAGAAAGAAGGTTCCCGGTGATCTCCCACCAGGTGCGAGTCCAAACAAGCGGCCAATCCCTCGAACGAGTTGAGCAGTTGGCCTGGAAGATAGCTGAGGTGGCAGCGGATCCAGTCCCTGTCCTGCCCGAGGTCCGAGAAATGGTTATCAACCGGATCATTGACAACGCGGCGGTGGCCGCCGCAGCACTCAACCGGCCACCGGTCGTGGCCGCTCGCTGGCAGGCGGCGGCCCATCCGTATACCCCTGGCGCGACGGTCTTCGGGATCGTGGACGATCACCGCTTTTCCCCCGAATGGGCCTCTTGGGCCAACTCGGTGGCGGTCCGGGAACTTGACTTCCACGACACGTTCCTAGCCGCGGAATACTCCCACCCAGGTGACAACATTCCGCCTTTGCTGGCGGTAGCCCAGCACCGCCGCCTTGACGGCGCGGCCTTGCTGCGCGGGATCACGACCGGCTATGAGGTCCAGGTTGACCTGGCCAAAGCGATCTCATTGCATGCTCACAAGATTGATCATGTGGCCCATTTGGGACCGTCCGTGGCGGCGGGGCTCGGCACAATGCTGGTGCTGCCGGTTGAAACTATCTATCAGGCCATTGGCCAGGCATTGCATTGCACCACCGCCACTCGGCAGTCACGCAAGGGCGCCATTTCCTCTTGGAAGGCGTACGCCCCGGCCTTGGCCGGCAAGATCGCCATTGAGGCCGTTGACCGAGCTATGCGCGGCCAAGGTTCGCCGTCCCCGGTCTACGAAGGCGAGGACGGAGTAATCGCCTGGCTCTTGGACGGCCCCGATGCCAACTACTTGGTGCCACTCCCAGCTCCCGGTGAGCCCAAACGCGCCATCCTTGATACTTACACCAAGGAACATTCAGCCGAATACCAAGCCCAGGCCTGGATTGACTTGGCCCGCAAGCTGCGTCAGCTCTACCCGGAAGTGGCGGATCCCGCTCAGGTCGAATCGATTGTGATCGCCACGTCCCACCACACGCACTACGTGATTGGTTCAGGATCCGGCGACCCACAGAAGTACGATCCGTTGGCCTCGCGGGAGACGCTGGACCACTCAATTCCGTACATCTTCGCGGTCGCTTTGCAAGATGGCGCCTGGCATCATGTTGATTCCTATTCGCCCCGCCGCGCCGCTCGGCCGGGCACGGTGGCTTTGTGGCGCAAGATCGCCACCGTCGAAGACCCGGAATGGACGCGGCGCTACCACTCCAACGATCCTTCGGAGAAGGCCTTTGGCGGGCGGGTTGAGATAACCATGGTGGACGGGCGCGTGATCATCGACCAGATCGCCGTCGCGGACGCGCATCCGCTGGGCGCCAGGCCATTCATGCGGGCTGATTACATCCGCAAGTTCCGCAGCCTGGCGGGTCCGGCCCTAGGGGAAGATGAGATATCCCGCTTCTTGGACCTGGCCTCACGGCTGGAGGAATTGACCCCAGATGAAGTAGGGCGATTGACTATCACCGCCCCGCCGGAGTATCTAGCCGGAAGCAACCCAGGAGGCCTGTTCTGATGCTCTATTCACAGGTGGCGCCCGCCGCCAAGCGCGGGGCCCTGCGCCAGGCCCTGGCCTCCGACACAATTCAGCGCTTCCCCGGGGCCTTCAACCCTCTCAGCGCCCGCCTGATCCAAGCCAAAGGCTTCGAGGGCGTCTACGTCTCAGGTGCGGTCATCTCCGCCGATCTGGGACTCCCGGACATCGGCTTGACCACGTTGACCGAGGTCGCCACCCGCGCCGGGCAGATCGCCCGGGTCACTGACCTGCCCGTCTTAGCTGATGCCGACACTGGATTCGGTGAACCGATGAATGTCGCCCGGACCGTTCAAACCATGGAGGACGCCGGGCTCTGCGGCATCCACATCGAAGACCAGGTAAACCCCAAACGTTGCGGCCACCTGGACGGCAAACAGGTTGTCGATCTGCCAACGGCGCTAGGCCGAATCAAGGCCGCCACCGAGGCGCGGCGCGACCCGGACTTCCTGATCATGGCCCGCACGGATGTACGTGGGGTAGATGGCCTCAGGGCCGCGGCGGACCGCGCTAGGGCCCTGGTTGACGCCGGGGCCGATGCCGTCTTTCCAGAAGCCATGGGCTCTCTCGAAGAGTTCGCCACGATTCGGGCAGCTGTGAACGTGCCGGTCTTGGCGAACATGACCGAGTTTGGCAAATCGGAGTTGTTCACCGTCCAACAACTCGCGGACGTAGGCGTCAATATGGTCATCTTCCCCGTTTCACTGCTGCGCCTGGCGATGGGCATAGCTGGGCGGGCCCTGACGGAACTCGACCAGCGAGGCTCCTTGGCGAGTTGTGTCCCTAAGATGCAAACCCGGGCCGAGCTGTATGACCTGCTGGATTACGAATCCTACGCTCAGTTTGACGGCGCGGTCTTCAATTTCCGCGTCTGACGCCCGCTAGCTGAGGCCGCACGGACGGCATCGGCGGTTAAACGTAAAGACGCGGGTGGCGGCCAATCTTACGATCAGCCACCACCCGCGAAATGGGTTCTAGAAGCTATCCAGCTTCTTCAGAATGCCCTACTAGCAGCCCCGACTTGGCGACCCGCAGGACGACCGGCACGACGGATACGAGTACGAGTACGAGTATGAGTACGAGCATGAGGGGTACGAGTACGAGTACGAGTATGAGGGATACGAGTACGAGTACGACGGGTAGTAGTAGGAATAGCTGTACGAGTAGCTCCAGGCCGAGTACAGCGAAGGCAAGATCCAGCCGAGCAAGCAACACGGATCAGCGACAATCGGATAAGCGGCGTTGGCACTGGGCTCGATAACCTGGACCAAGTCGGAACCGACAACCTCGTAGTGGGTGGGCACTGAAGCGCCATTGGCGTCAAACGCCCAGGCCGGGGCAACCGTACCGACAGTCGTATCGACGCCCTTCTTCTTCTCCACCAGACGCACTGAACCGTCCTTCTGGATAACCGGGGTCACACCGGCACCGAAGGAGTAAGAGAACTCCTTGGCAGAGTTGGCATCGGGGCTGACCGTCTGCAAACGGACTGAACCGTTGTCCAGGGTCTGGACCACGACAGACGCGCCTTTGTCACTGGCTTCGTAGACAACCGAGCCGTCCGGCGCGACTACCGCTTTTTCGGCGGTGACTTCGTCCGGCAAGCCAATGGCTAGCGAACCGGTTTGCTTGGCGTCCTTCGCGGCCAGTTCGATCGGCTTGGCGGGATCAAGCGGAACATCCACCACCACGCCTTCAGCGGAGGTTTCGATCGCTTTTCCAGTCAGTTTTCCAGCTACGACATCTTCCTGGCCTGGCGCCACTTCGGCTACCAGGTCAACGATTTGGCGCGCATCTTTGTCAGCCTTGGGCGTAGCATCGCCCTTGGCCTGGGCAGGCACCGCGATGCCTGCGATGAGGGCGGCTCCCGCCACCGTGGTGGCGATGATCCGGGATGTGAACCTGAACGGGCGAGGGCCGCTGTCAGGTAAACGTCGAGTTCGATTCGACGACATGAACTACTCCATTTCTTTCGGGGTTGGGCTGCACTCGCGATTGAGTGCAGCTCTTGTTGTACTGCTAGGGTTCCGAACAGCCTACCGGGTGTTGCGCCTAGGCGCTGACGGGGCCGCCCACGAAGCCTACGCAAACTGAATGTAATGAGACCGTGAAGGCTTGTCAATTCCACTCGCCGGGAGCCGTGCCGGGAACTTTCTTCGGCCGTAGAACGCGCGTTCTCGCAGTTCAAGTGTGGCCGAACCGAGCCTTTCACGGCTGCATCGTGTTGGGCATGGGTTTCGTGATCGAACCAGATGAGGCGCAACGGTGGATTACAACGCCACTAGGCAGACCTCGGCTCCTACCGCCAAGTAGGTCGGCTGGGCTCGTTTATCGCGGGTGGCCAGCGGCGTGTGATTTGCTCGCGCCGCCAGGGCCACGAGTGCGTCGTAGGCCATGCCGCCAGCTATCCCGGCCCGCGCAAACTCGATGTGGACCGTCGCGCTCACGTTGGCCGGGAGGGCCAGCACGCCGTTGAACCCGCGGCCGATCACCGTTGCCGCCTGCTCTGGGAGCAGCCGCATGTCTCCTGGCAGCCTGGTCAGGACCGAATAGACCTCGACCGCAGCATGGTAGCTCAGGTACAGAGCGCGTCCTTCTGCCCAATCGACCGCCTGGTTGTGCAAAGGATGGGTCTGCGCCAACAATGGAATCGCCAGCGATGTGTCGACCGCGATCGTCGCGGCGCTCACTTGCGCCCGTCCTCCGCCAATGCATAGATGACGGCGTCGGTCACGGCGGTGGTTCCAGCGATGACCAGGCGGCCCTTTTCCTCGACCAGGCCGGCGCTTCTACCACCGGGAATAACCTGCACGCCGCCGCCGTGGGCGGATATGTCGACTTGGGAGCCCGCCTCCAGACCTGTGACCGACCGCAGAGCCTTGGGTATCAACACGCGGCCAAATGAATCAATCGTCCCTTTCATGGGATTATGCTACCAATCGCGTCCCATCTGCTTGCGGGGACCGACGAGGTAGCGGGCCGCTTCGATCTGGCGCGGCGCCTGGATGGCGCACCTGGGCGCTTCCTACTATGTTGGCGGGCTTTCAGCGGCTGGCATCGACAACGCCGCCAACGTCATCGTCGAATTGGGAAACGAGTCCGGACCATCTGTACGGCAGGTGGAGTACAGTTGGGGGATGACTACAGCCACGCGGAGTCGCCGCCTCGAAATCAGGTTGGACCCGGCAACAGACGACCTGATAGGCCAAGCCGCCGCCGCGTTGGGCGAGTCGCGGAGCGCGTTCGTGACCCGCTCCATGCGCGCGGCATCGGCCCGTGTGCTGGCGCGGGCGGATGTCACCTTGATGGATGCTGGGCTGTTCGCGGAGATGGTCGCCTCCCTGGACACTCCTGGCGAAGCCCCAGCATTGGATAGCCTCGCCGCCGGGCGACGGGCCTATGAGTGGCGCTGAGGACGGCGCCCCCCAAGGCCGCTTCCAGGCCAGCAGATTGGCGGCCGGGCACGACCTGACGGGATTCGACTGCGGCGATTCGGCATTGAACGACTGGTTGGCCCGGCTGTCGAGGCGCATGGATGAACAAGACATCGCGAGGGTGTACGTGTGGACGCGCGTCGGCGCCGCGGCCGTGGTGGCGTATTTCTCTGTCTCGCCTACCTTGGTGCTGGGGGAACAAATGCCCCGGGCGACAGCGGGCGGCAATAGCCAGATCCCGGGCTATCTGCTGGCGCGGTTCGCCCTCGACCTGGCCCTTCAGGGACAGGGTCTGGGGCGCCAGCTGCTGCTTTCCGCGCTCGAGGCCATTGTCGCCGCCAGCGCCGCATCAAGCGGTCGCCTGATTGTGGTCGATCCGGCAGACGGCGCGGCATCTTTCTACGCCAAGTATGGTTTCCGCGCCACCGGGACCGGCCACCGGATGTTCATGAAAGTCGCCACCGCGCGCCAAGCTCTCCGCGTCCAATAGCGCCTAGCCGGTAGCTCCGGCTCGCCACCTGATTCTGCTCGGTCGGCCGCCACGGGAGCCACCGCTGGGCGCCGGTCCCGCGCCTCCGACTCCGCCGGGTCCGCAGCCTAGGCCGCGACCTCGGCACCGAACTCGGGGTTCAGCTTTAGGCTCTCAGAAGATCTGAGCAGCTAGTGTTGGCCGGATGACTGAGCCTGCTGGTACTCAAGCCGCCGATCACACCGCAGACAGTGCCGCCAAGAGCCCTGATAGTGGCGTGCATCCACCGGCGCTCCCGAAGGAGCGGGTTTACTTAGCGCTGCGGCGGGCGCTGGGAGCGGTCCGGGCTTTCACCTTTGGATCGCGCAAGCGCAGTCTGATCAGCGGTTTGACGGCGCTGGCGGTGGTTGCGGCTGTCGTTGTGACGCTAACAGTGCATCGGAAGGATTCTCCTCCACCTGCCCCTGATATGACCCCGCCAGCCGGCGCGCTGGAGGACGGGGGGATCCTGTTGGGAACTGATTTGGTGCCGGGAAACCCCGCGCCAACCGCGGAAGAGGCCGTCACTGTCGAACTTGTTTACAGCTTGGGCTGTCAACAGTGCGCCCTGTTGCAGCAGGCTCACGGCCGGGCACTGGCGCTGAAGGCGGAGGCGGGCGAGATCAGGTTGGTGATCCATTTGGTGGACGGCGGCGAAACGGACACCGCCGGTGACGAGTATTCGTGGCGGGGCATGCTCGCGGCGGACACCGTGGCGGCGTTGGCGCCGGACAAGTTCTGGATGTTCCTGGAGGCGCTGTGGGGTGGCGAACCAACCGGTGACCAGGCCGGGGATGGCCTGACCGATCAGGCCATAGCTGATTTAGCTAGCCGGTCCGGCTTGGACGCTGACGTGATAGCCAAGCTAGTGGATTCCCCTGTGGTCAACTGGGCGCGGTGGTCTTCTGAGCAGGGCTTGGACTTGACCGCGGAACCGCCGGCGGTCCGCATGTCCTTTGCTGGCTCGGCTCCTGAGGTCTGGAATGGCTGGCTATTGGAGACAGTCAACGCGGCCGGGGAGACCCAGCACCTATCTGGCCCGCTTGACAGGGCGGTGGCCAATGTTAAGGAAGGCAAGAAGCCGGACGCCGCCCAGTAGACGGAATCACTGGGCCGCCGTTTTGGGAATTGCCGGGCCGCAGATCGCGTTTCAAATGTTGGAAACATACCGAAGCCCGGCGCAGGAGAGCGCTGTACGCGCTTAGCCTGAACGGCACTGGCTTAGCGCGTGACGCTCGCTTGCGCAAAACGCGCAGTCTTGGCAACTCCGGGCTTGCGGCGGATTTTGCTCGCTACTTAGTATGGCCTTACTTATGTGACCAAGAAAGAGGGTGACCGGGCAATATGGCTGGGGCACATGCTTTGGGAGGTTGGGTTTCGGTACTGCCCAATAAGCCAAAGAGGCTGAAAAGAGCGCTGTTGGCGCAATTGACGGCGTGGGCGGTGGTGCTGCCGCTGTGGCTGGTTCCTTCGGTGGCGCTGGCGGCGGGCATGACTGAGGTTTACGTCTCGCAGAGCGGCAGCGACGCGGGCCAGGGCACCCAGGCGGAGCCGTTCAAGTCATTGGCGCACGCCTTCGACGAGGTCGCTGACGGGGGCACGGTTTTCGTCATGAATGACTTGGATCTGGAGGCGGAAGCCCATGTGGGAGGGTCAGGCGACGAGCGTTCCATAACGCTCGCCAAGGACCCGGGGGCACAAGGCGACGTCAGAATTGTGCGACATGACGGTCTCAGCCCGGAGGCGAATTTCACCGGCAACATGCTGTCCGTTGGGCTGAAGGGTTCCCTGACGCTGCAATCCGGGGTGGTGATAGACGGCAACTCGGTTGACGGATCGCTGTCCGCGGTGCTTGTGTATGGCACCTTTGTCATGGAGGGCGGCCAAATCACCGGCAACCGGTCCTCAGGCTACGGCGGCGGCCTGTATCTGCAAGACACCGGTGGCGCGCTGTTCCAGATGAAAGGCGGCTCCATAACCGGCAACACGGCGACCGGTGGCGGAGCCGCCGTCTATTTCCTGTCCGGCACTATGGAGGTGGAAGGCGACGTCCAATTGGGATCCAGCGCGGATGACAACGGCGTCTACTTGAGCGGCAATTCGGTCATCACTATTGCTGGCGGTCTGGCCGCCACCGCCCGCGTCAACTTGGAGAATACGCAGAGCCCCAAAGTTGGGGCTGAAGTCGCAACCAAAGCAGCGGCGGCCGGCCCGCTGACAGCCCAGGATGTGGCCACATTCCACTGGCAGACCATCGCCTACCAGGTCGCCGCGGGCGCGGGTGACCAGGCCAATAGCTGCATCCTGGCGGTGGATCAGACTGACTTCTACGTGGCGGGCGAGGGCGCGGATGCTACCGGCGATGGCTCGCTCACCAAACCGTTTGCCACCTTGACCCGGGCTTTTGAGGAACTACCCAAGGGCGTGGGGGCCGCCGTCACAGTCCACGTCAAATCAGACATCACCGAGCTCGCTCCAGCGGCGCTACGTGAAGGCACAGTTACGGTCCAGACCTGGGACCAGGCCTCCCAACCGGCGGTCATCAGCCGTGGCACGGAGACCAGTTTCACGGAGAACCTGGTGCGGGTGGACGCGGGCGCCAACCTGACCTTAGACGGTGTGGTGTTGGATGGGTCCAAGGTGGCTAACTCGATGTCCGCGTTGCGGGTTGAGAACGATTCGACGGCCACGTTGCGCGGCGCGGTGATCCGCGACAATTACACCAGCCTGCAGGGCGGCGGCGCCTCGGTTGTGACCGGCGGCACACTGGCGGTGGAGGACGGCAGCCAGATCGCGGGCAACCAGGCCTCGATCAGCGGCGGCGCGGTCTATCTTTACGGCGCGAGTTCTAACAAGGCCTCCGTCATGACTGTGGCCGGCGGTGTGGTCATAGGCACTTCCACCGGCACGGAAGGTGTCTATCTGGGCCAAGACAACGTGGTGGAGGTGCTGGGGGATCTTCCGGATTCCGCGTTGGTCGCTTTTGAGGGCAAGATTGGGGCCCAGGTGGGCAGCGTGCTGGCGCACAAGCAGGGCGGCACGGCGGTCTCGGCTCAGGAGGCCCGGCGGATCTATTACCTCTACGAGGATTTCTCCGTTGCTGCCAACACAGATGACAACACTTACGTGCTGGCGGAGGGCTGGCAGCAGATCTTCGTGTCCGCCAGCGGATCTGACTCCACTGGCCTGGGCACCCGTTACCGGCCGTTCGCCACCTTGGCGTACACGTTCACGCAGGTCAAGGAGGGCGTACCGGCATCCGTTGTGGTGATGGACAACCTCACTTTGGCGCAGGGTGCGGTGTTGACGGGCAACCGCACGGCCCGGATACGGAAGGAAGTGGACGCCGATGCCGCCCCGGTGGTCCAGCGCGCCGCAGGGTTCACGGGAGCTATGGTGACGGTCAATACCAGGGCCACGTTGACCATTGGCGAGGTGGTCTTGGACGGCAACAGCGCCGTGACGGGCGCTGCGGTGGTGTCGGTGCAGGGCACGGCGGCCAATCAGACGGCGCAGGTCACCCTGGACGGCGGCGTGATCCAGAACGGGCGGTCTACCGCGGCCGGCCAATCGGCCGTGTCGGTGACCGCCACGGTTGCGGGCGCCAAGGCGGAGTTTGTCCTGACAGATGGCCAAATCACTGGCAACAGGGCGGCTCAGGGCGGCGGCGTCTACGTCATCGGGACGGCTACGGGCTCCAGCGCCACCTTCAACATGACCGGCGGCGAAATCTCGGGGAACACGGCCACCAACCAGGGCGGCGGCGTTTACATGAGCGGAGCGCTGGCGGCCGCGGCCTTCTCAGGCGGTGTGGTCACGAGCAACACGGCGACCGCCGGTAAGGCGGTCTACCAATCCGCGTCCACCAACCGGATCACCATTTCCGGCGAACCTCGCTTGGGGACGGCTTTGGCCGATGGCGGCGTCTACCTGGCCGGGACGGCGCAGCTAGTCCAGAAAGGCGATTTGGGACCGGACGCCTGGGTGAACATTGAGAACCGCGCTGGGGCAGCGGTCGGCACCGTCATCGCCACCAAACAGAACGGCACGGTGTCCGCTGCGGAAGAGGTGGCGTACCACTGGCAGGCCAACCCACTGGAACGAATCGCAGCCAAGACGGCGGACAACACCTATGTGGTGGATGGCTTGATCGATATCTATGTCAGTTCGGGCGGCAGCGACAGCACCGGGGACGGCACCCAGCAGAACCCCTTCCAGACGCTCGCCCGCGCATTTACCGTTGCCTCAGTGACGGCGCAGGCCACGGTCAAGGTGATGGATGACCTGACCGTCTCCACCGAGGCGTCCGCCACGGACGGCAAGGACATTGTGTTGCGCACGGATCCGGACAACGGCTCTCCGGCGGTGGTCAAACGCGGCGCCTTGAACATCTATCTGGTCAGTGTGGTGGCCGGCGGCAGCCTGACCCTGGAGGATCTAACTGTTGACGGCGACAAGGTCAACTTCACGGCCAACACCTCTCCCCTGATCTACGTCAACGGAGCCGTAGCCGGCAAACCGGCCCGTTTTGTGCTGGGGGAGGGCGGGACGCTGCGCAACAACCGCGCTACCACCGGCGGCGCCCTGCGTGTTTACGCAACCGGCGCCAACTGCTCCGCCACCGCTTCCCTGGACGGCGGCCAGATCAGCGGTAACACTGCCGCGGACATCGGCGGCGGCGTTTTTGTGAGTGCGATGGCCCAAGGCGCTGCCGCCTTGACCGCCAGCGGCGCCCAGATCACTGGGAACACGGCCACCGATGGCGGTGGCATCTTCGGATATGCCAACGGCGCCGGTAGCGGCGCCAGCAGCACCGCGCAGCTAACGCTCAGCGGTGGTACGGTCGGCCAGAACGCCGCGACCGCCAGAGGCGGCGGCATTTGGCTCGAGGGCTCAACCTACGGCCAGGTCAATCTTGACATTACCGGCGGCAGTATCAGCCAGAACACGGCGACCCGAGACGGCGGCGGCGGGTTGGGCGTCTACGCTTCGACTCGGGGACAGGCCACGGCCACCATGTCCGGCGGGACAATTGAACAGAACTCGGTTTCCACCACGGCAGGGTATTTGACCGCCGGCGGCGGCGTGCTGGTTTACGCCACGTACGCCAGCACCTCCAGTTATGGCACCGCCAATTTCAATCTGACCGGCGGCGCTGTCAGCGGCAACCGCGCGCTCAATGGCGGCGGGGTGTACCTGTACACAGCCAACAACAACACGTATCCGTTGGCTCAGGCCACCCTGACCGGCGGCATGGTGACAGGGAACACTTTGACAGCGCCGGCGGGGCGGGGCGCGGCAGTTGGTTTTGGGGGATCCAGCCCGGCCCGGCAGGTCTTGCGTGTGGGCGGTTCGGTGCAGATTGGCACGTCCACCGCGGACAACGGCGTCTACCTGCCCGCGGCCACCTACAACATCAATCAGACGGGCAACTTCACCAGCGACCAGGCCCAGGTCAACATTGAGGGCAAACTGGGCGCGGACTACAACACCCAGGTGGTGGCCAAGACCGGCGCCAATGTGACGGCTGAGGAAGCCGAGCAATACCTCTGGCAACCGGGCAACGGCTTGCAGGTCACCGCGCTAGCCCCGTCCTCTTACGTGCTGACCGGCGCGCCCGAATTCTACGTCTCCTTCGCGGTGGGCGATGACGCCGACGGCCTGGGCAACCGGGACCGCCCGTTCAAGACGCTGGCGCGGGCTTTCACGGCTGCCTCCACCGCCGTCCAAACCACTGTCTATGTGATGGACCGTGTAGAGGTTGAGGCCACTGCCACGGTGACTAGCGGTAAGGACATCAAGCTGGCCCAGGACCCACAGGCGGCCGCAGGGACGGTGCGGGTGGTACGTGCCGCGAACGCCATCCCGTTGCTCCAGGTCAACGCCGGAGGCACGTTAACGCTGGTGAATGTGACCGTGGATGGGGACAAGACCAATTTCTTCGCCAACACGGGGCCGCTGGTGTACGTGCTGGGCACCAGCAACAACGTCAACGCGCAGTTCAACATGCAGGGCGGTTCCCTGGTTGACAACCACGGCTCCAATGGCGGCGCCATCAGTGTCTACACCCCGGGCGGCAGTTCAGCCGCGACCGCTAGCCGGGCCACCGCCGCGGTCAGCGGCGGGGTGGTCAGCGGCAACGAGGCCACCCTGGGCGGCGCAATCTACGTCCGCGGTTTCTCGCGCTATTCCTATGCCCAGGCCACTGTGAGCGGATCGGCAGTCTTGAGCGGCAACACCGCCAGCACCGCCGGCGGCGCGGTGGCCGTTTACGGCCAGATTTCCGGGAGCTATGGCTCAACCACCGCCTTCTCCTTGACCGGCGGGACCATCACCGGCAACAGTGCGCCCACCGGCGGCGGGGTGTACCTATATACGGACTCGAACGCCACCGCCATAGCCCAGGCCAGCCTGGCCGGCGGGACCATCACCGGTAACACCCTGACCGGCGCTGGCGGGCACGGCGCGGCGGTGGGGTTCCAGGGCGCCTACCCGGTCACCCAGGTGTTGCAGGTGGGGAGCGGCGTTCAGATTGGCACAGACCCCTCAGACAACGGCGTCTGGCTGCCGTCCGGCTACACCATCAAACAATCCGGTGATCTGACGGCCGGCGCCCGGGTGGTGGTGGAAGGCAAGGACGGCGCTGCTGCTGGGACCGTGCTAGTTGACAAGACCTCTGGCACAGTCAACGCTGGTGAAGCGGTCCAGTATGTGTGGGCCCCCACCACGCAGATGGCGGTTGTACCGGCCGCCAGCGGGGCGCAGTACGTGCTGTCCGGTGTCTCCTCCCTGTACGTCAGCCCGGACGGGGACGATTCGGCCGGTGATGGCAGCCGCGAACGTCCCCTCGCAACGTTGACTCAGGCTTTCGCCCTGGCGGCGACATCGACCGCGGTGATTGTGTATGTGATGAATGACCTTGATGCGCCGTCGCTGGCCACGGTGACCTCTGGGAAGTCCATCACGGTGCGGGCGGACCCTCTGTCTGCTAACCCGGCGCCTCGGGTGACACGCGCCGCTGGGGTCGCTACCCGTAACCTGATCCAGATCAACTCAGGTGGCTCTTTGACCTGGCAGGACGCCATCTTGGACGGCAACAAGGCGGCCGCCATAGAGGGCAGTGAGGCCTTGGTCTATGTGGTCAACGCGACCGCGAACACCACTGCGTCCTTGACCTTGGTTAGTGGCGCTTTGACCAACAACTCAGCGGGCGATGGAGGAGCGGTATATCTGAGGTCGTCGGCCGCGAACGTCCGGGCGGTCATGACCGTCAGCGGCGGCCAGATCAGCGGCAACAGCGCCGTCAACGGCGCCGGCGTCTACCTCAACGGCGCCGGCGCTTCCCTGGCCATGACGGGCGGGACCATGACCGGCAATGAGGCCAGCATAAACGGCGGCGGCCTGTACGTGACGGCGACCGCCGCGGCCAGCCTGGCCGGGGTCACTTGGTCCGGCAACAGCGCCGCCCTGGGCGCCGCCGCTTATATCGAAGGTGGGCCGCTGGCCGTCTCTGGTTCTGTCCAGATTGGCGTCAGTGACACGGACAACGGCGTCTACCTGGGTGCCGGTGCGGTCATCTCCCAGGCGGGGGACCTGCCTGCCCAGGCCCGCATCAACGTTGAAGGCCGCGCTGACCTGGCCACCAACGTGCTGATCGCCAACAAGACCGGCGGCGCCCCTGTGTCTGGCCTGGAAGCAGACCAATATCACTGGCAGGGCGGCTCCATGCCGGTGGTCCCTTCTGGCACCACCCAATATGTCCTTCAGCGTCCCGTCAGCCCTCTGTTTGTGGCCGCCAGTGGTAGCGACCAGACGGGGGATGGCACCCAGGCCAATCCCTTCGCCAGCATTGCCCACGCCTTTGCCATGGCACCCACCGGAACCACCCAGGTCTATCTCCTCAGCGACGTGACTGCCGCCGCAGCGGCGCCCGTGACCGCAAACAAGACCATCACCCTGGCCCCCTATCCGGCGGAGAATGAGTTCACGGTGACGCGTGGTGACGATGGGTTTGCGTTGGCTCAGGTGTCTGGTGGTGGTTCGTTGATTTTAGATGAGGTGGTGTTTGACGGTAACAAGACCGCTTTCCCAGCGAATACGGTGTCTTTGGTGAATGTGCAGAACACGACTACGGCCACTCCAGCCCAGTTCACTATGTTGTCGGGTGGTTTGATCA
>JAIRXP010000104.1 GCA_031268215.1 Bifidobacteriaceae bacterium
TGTGGGTTGGGGTGGTTGTGGTTGTTGGTTTTGTGGTGGGTTTGGGGGTTTGGAATTGGGGTGAGGAGCAGTGTTTGTGGACGTTGGAGCCGCAGTTGGGGCCGATTGTGCGTGATCCGCTAGCTGATAAAGGGCTTCTGGGGTTGACGTTGATCAGTTCGAGTGAACGGACAGGCCATAAGTTGGATAATTTCATGGCGATTTCGCCGTCGTGCCAAACGATTGTGAGACGGACTTTCGGCTCGGGCCCAGATGGTTCTGCCGCGACGGTGGGCCGGATTGTGGAGTCCGCGGAGGAGAACGGCTGGATTGTTACTAAGCAGCCCCCTTCGTCAGCATACTGGGTGCTGGTCAAGCCTTACGGAGGATCCCTGGCGAAGAGTGTCAACATGTCGGGGCGCGATGGCGATGATTCGGTTCTGCTATCTTTCATTTGGGTGTCGAACCCGCTTTGATTGGTCAAGCGAGAAGGCCATCAAGCGGGATTCGAACGGCGGACGTCCACGACTATTCCTGTGAGGTCGGATGTTATGACATCCAGCGAGGCCTGGGCCACTTGTTCGGCGCTGAGCAGCGTGCCGGCTGGTTCCTCGCCAAAAGCGTTGTGACGCATGGGCGTGTCGGTGCGCTCCGGATTTACCACATTGACTTTGATGCCGTCGCTGGCCCATTCCTCACTCAGCGCTTGCGTCAGATTGACGACGGCCGCCTTAGAAGAAGAGTAGAGGGCATAATTCTCCCGCCCACGGGTGTAGGAGGATGACGTGAACAGCAGCAGATGGCCACCGGTAGCGGCCAGATGGGGGTAGGCGGCCCGGGCTACGTTGACGGCAGCCGTGTAGTTGACCGCGATCGACTGGTTGATTTCGTCGGGCGAGGTATTGGCCAGCGGGCCCACTTTGAGCACGCCAGCGGTCAGGACCACTGCGTCGATCCGCCCGTGGTCATTGCGGACGGCGTTGAGCGCCGTCTCAATGGCACCCAAGTCTTGGACGTGCAACCCGGTCGAAGAGCGCCCATGGGCGACGACTGTCCCGCCCGCCGTCTTAGCGATGCGGGAGATTTCGGCGCCAATTCCGTAGGATCCACCCAATACGACGATCACTTTGCCGGCCAGCTCCGCCGCCAATTGCTCGAATGACTTGGCGGGTGCCGCTTGAGTCGCCAATTGGAAGAGCTTGTCAGCAATGGTGAGGTCCACCGGGTGGGTCACCTTGATGTTGTTTTCCGAACCGAGGACGCACTTGACCTCGACATCTGGCAGGTAGCGGACCACGACACCGCAATCATCTGTGGCATGAAAATAGGGGTCTTCGATTGCCCGGGCATAGGCGGAGCGGAGCGTGGAAAGCTTGAAGGCCTGTGGCGTTTGCCCCCGGCGCACCCGTGAACGGTCCGGGATGCGGGTAATGACCTCGTCGTCATCGACCATCACTACCGTGTCAGAGGACGGGATCACTACATCGACCGCCTCATGATGGTTCAACGCCTGGATGCAATCGGTAATGATGCGTTCGTCGACAAGTGGGCGGACGGCATCGTGCAATAGGACCTTGGCTTCCGTAGTATCAAGCGCCTCTAGGACCCGGCGGGTGGTTTCGTTGCGGGTGACGCCCCCCTCCAAGATCAAGGTCAGCTTGGTGAAGCGGTTGCCCAGCAGGGTAGCGACCCGCTCGGTCCAGCCAGCTGTGATCATGACTATGACTTCATCGATCAGCGGGTGGGAGTCGAAGGCGGCGACCGTATGCTCGAGGATGGTCTTCCCCGCCACTTTGACCATTTGCTTGGGCACGGACAGACCGAGCCGGGCCCCTACGCCGCCGGCCAGCACAACACCATAGGTTTTCACGAACTAAAGTCTCTCATTCCGGCTTGGGCCAAAGCTCGGCCACACGCCAAGGATTGTCACCGGGTATGTCTGAGGTCAAACAAGCGGCCCATTCGGCGAACAGTTCCTGGCCGGTCATCGCCCACAGGATTTGTGCCTGGGCGACGTGGATTCGCTGGTAGTTGGCATTCTGCCAGCGGCCTTCGACACAGCGTTCGGTTTCGACGCAATACAGCGACACCTCGCCAGGTACCCGGATGACCGGGAGAGCGTATAGGGCGGTTGTGGCGCCGCCGTCGAACAGGTCATAGGCCCGCTCGTCACCGCTGTACTGGGCGTATTCGTAGAGACCGAACAAGGCGAAGACGTGTCCGTTGAAAACCTCGAAAGGATCTGGGCCAACGTATTCCTCGAACCAGACGTAGCCGTCAATCACCTTGGTCATCCAGGGTTTGTCCTCACTGAGGGGCTGGAGGAATGAGGCGAAGGTCCGTTCGGCCGCTTCGCGCCACTGTGGTTCATCGGGGAATTCGACGGCCATCTGGGTAAACACCGCTAGCGCCTCGCCCTGGGCCATGCCGGAATACCACGGTGGCTGGAAGTCGTACTTGGGCGGATCGGCGTGGGTCCACTCGTAGAGATAGGGGAAATAGTAGGCGCCGTCGGATTCGGTCTTGCCGTCGAGGATCTTCTGGGCAGAGGCGCGGGCCAGGTCAAGCCACAGTTGCTTGCCGGTGGTCTTGTATTGGGTGTGGGCGCCAATCGCCCATTGCAATGTCGTCACCGGCTGGAATACGGGGTCTTCACCGGGTTCGAGCCGGTAGACCAAACCACCGTCCCCGTCCAGTTCGAGGGTCCTGTCCGTGACCTCATTGCGGGTCACAAACGGCAGTCCAATGTCCTTGGGCCGGTATCCGGAGATGCGATACCCCCGGGCCTGGTCAATCGCTGGGGGCTCCGGCATGTCTGGGTTGGGCAGCGGGTTGGATGCTCCAGTCTGACCGGGCACCGGTGACCCGGTACCGGCAGTTACAGCGGGCGAGGCGGACTTGTCCGGTGGGCCACCAAACAAGTCGAGGCCACCCGGTTTGCCAAACCAGTACCCGAACCCGGCGGCGGCGAGGGCCAGGATGACGGAGCCAGTCCACACCAGCCAATGCGTCGCGCGCAGCCTTTCGATCATGAGCAATAGTCTCTCATTGGGCCAGGTCCCGTTCCGCGTTGGATGCCGGGGTGCCGAGCGGGGCGACTTGGGCATAGAGCTGGGCTAGCTTCTTGGCCTGTGCCTCCCAAGCGAAACGGGCCTTGAGGCCCGGGTCGCGCGCGGCGGCAGCGAACTGCTCGCGGTCTTCGAGTACGCGTTTGATGGCGCTGGCGATTGACTGGGGATCTTCGGGGTTGAACGTGGTGCCGGCGCCGGCCGAATTGACCAGGTCAGCCATGGCCTTGACCTGGCTGACCGCTACTGGCAGGCCGGCCCAGAGGTAATCGAAGAGTTTGTTGGGCAGGGCCATCTCGTGGTTGGGGAAACCGGTCGCCATGGGGTGGACGCCCACCCAGGCGGTGGAGAGGAACCGTACCACTTGGGCGGGGGCCACCGGGTCAATCAGGTGTACCCGGTCGCTCAATCCCAGTTTGGCAGCGTGTTCGCCCAGCCCAGCGGCCACCGAATAGTGGGCGTTGGGGACGCAGACCAGGGCCAGGTGTACACCTTGGAGTAGACCGAAGGCCTCAATCAGCGGCACCAGGTTGCGGTTGGCGTGCAGCACGCCAGCGTAGGCAACCAAGGGAACGTCTGGCGCAAGGCCCAAGGATGTGCGCAGGTCAGGGCCGGCCTCTAGATCCTTCCCGGCCTGAAGGTACGGCGTGTTCAGGACCACGGACGGGCGGGTCGGCAGATCAAGTTCAGTGACCAAACGGTCCGCGATTGGTTCGGAGACGGTGATGAAAGCGTCCGCTTCAGGGGCCAGCTCGCGTTCCATCGCGGCGTAGCCAGCTTCCCAGAATGGATTGCCGCCTTCCATACCTCGGACGTATTCGTGGGCGTCATAGATGAGTATTGGTGGTTTGCCGCGGGCCGTCAGCCGCCGCTTGGCATGCACCGCGGCGGAGAGCAGATGCACGTCATGCATGTGCAGCACGTCCGGTTCTAGTTTGTCGAACCAAGGACCAAACACGCCGTCCAGGTCCGCCACTATGGCCAGCTCCCGGTCCCAGCTCAATCCCCGGCGCCAGTTTTCATAGCGGCGCTGATGGCGGTCCAGTCGCACCGAAAGGGCCTTCGCCCGGAGCCGGTGAACCAAGGCCGCGAACCGCAGCGCAGCCGGTTCTTGGTCGGTGTTCAGCCGGGCCCGCCTGGCCGCCAGTTGAGCGGCTTTGACCCGGCGTTGAGCCGCGTCGCGGTAACCAACCCGGAACCAAGGTGAAGGTGGCCGTGCCCGTTGTCCCATCGCCGCCAGCGAGCGCGTGCGCAGGTAATACGGCACGGGCAGGCCTAATGTCCGCACTCCTGCCATTTCGCCTTCGGTGACCACCGAACTGGCGTTATCCGCCCACAGCAAAGTGACTTTGTAGCCGAGTGCCCGTACCGATGCTGCCGTTTTCCGTACCCGAGCGTCGGTGACTATCGGATTCGCCACCGCCATCACAACATGCGGCGCCGTCACCGGAACGTCAACGGCCACGTGCGTCTCCTTCGTCGATTGGGGGGCTTGCGCGGTCTTGATCTTACCCGAGCCCAGACGCGGGGCTCAGCCGCCCGGATAGGCGAAGGTGGCACAATGGGCCGGTGACCTCGGCGCGGATTGTCTTTCTCTCAGCCAACAACAACGTGCTCGATGACGCCCGCTTGCTTCGGTATGTGGCGGCGGCTGGCCAATTCGGGTACGAGGTGGTCGCTGTTGGCACTCAGCGGTGGGGCGGCGATGAGGAACACGATGTGCCTGGCGGGAGGGTGCTTGTCAGGCGCCTTCCTCAGCGTTTTGGTGGGCGCGGATTGGTGGGCCGGATGGCGGCCGTCGGTAATGCCTTGGCGCCGTACGCCCTCAAAGCGGATCCTGCCGCCGCCCGCGCGTTGGCGGCTTTCTTGGCGCGCGATGCCGCACAAGGCGGTGGTCCTCAGGTCTTACGTTGGCTGCGGCGCCTGCACTCGAAGATGATCGCCGGGTTGGTCAAAGCACGCTTGTGGGCGAAGGGCGATCGCCAGAAGACCCTTTACTCGGCGGCGGCCGGCAACGAGCGGAAGCGGGCCAGGAGGATGGCGTTCTACCGGCTGGCGCCGTGGGCCGCACGGTGGCGGACCGTGGCCCCGGACCGGATCGAAGAAGAACTGGCTTTGGGGCCGGTGCTGGATCGGTTGAAACCGGCCTTGATCCACGTTCACGATGTCTACCAGATGGGGGTCGCCGTTCGCGCCCAGTCGCGGGCGGCGGCCCAGGGGCGCCGGATTCACTTGGTTTACGATGCTCGTGAGTTTGTGCCTGGACTGGCCTATATAGCACCGCGCCAGGTGGCGGCTCATGCGCAGCTGGAAGCTGAGTACATTGGCCGGTTCGAAAGAGTGATTTCGGTTTCTGAGCCGATGGCCCGCCGGGTGATGCGCCGTTACCGGCTGGACCGTTTCCCGGACATCGTGATGAACGCGCCTGTCATAGGCCCCCGTGATCCGGAAACCCCTGACATCCGGGATGCTGCCGGAGTCGCCCCGGGCGTGCCGTTAATGATTTACGGCGGGGGTGTACACCCCGGCCGCGGCATCCACACCGCTGTCCAGGCCCTGGCGCTGCTGCCGGCCGTACACCTAGTGGTGGTCATTCGGCACTTGGACTGGATGCCGGATGAGTTGATGGAACTGGCCCTCCAGGCGGGCGCCGGAGACCGGTTACACGCCGTGCCTTTTGTGCCGCATGACCAGGTGGTGCATTATTTCGCCTCGGCGGACATTGGGCTCAGCCCGTTGCTGCGGGTCGAAAACCATGACGTGACGGTGACCAATAAGTTCTATGAGTACATCGTGGCTGGGCTGCCAATTGTCACCTCAGATACTCCGGCTCAGGCGGAGTTGGTGGCGGAGCTGGATTTGGGCGCCGTACACAAAGCGGACGATCCGGCGGATCTGGCCCGGGCCGTCGAATCGGTGTTGGGGCGCCTGAATGAACTGAAGAGCCGAATCTCCGGGGATCAGGAACTGCGCCACCGCTTTAGCTGGGAAGGTCAGCTGCCCGTTCTGGAACGGGTTTATGAGGAGGTGCTGGCATGACCCCTGCCAGCGAGCCGCCTGGGCGGGGCGGCCTGGGGCCGGTAGAGTCTGGGGCCGTGCCGGGAAAACGCATCCTTTACGTCAGTTGGGGATTTCCGCCATTCAGTGGTTCGGGAATGGCGAACCCCTTGGCGGCTGTCAACGCCTTGGCGACGCGGGGGCATCAGGTGACCGTGTTGTCAGCCGATTCTGACGCCTTTGATCTTGTCAGCGGCTCGGATTGGAGCCTGACGGACCGGATCAGCCAATCGGTGACGGTAGTGCGGGTGGACCAGCCGCGAGCCATGCTGGACACCGTCATAAACCGCTGGAGTGAAGCGCGCCGCAGAAACGCCGGTGATTACCCACAGTGGATGTGCGAGCTGGTGCATGACATATTTCCGGAACCGGTCGCCAACCCTTGGGCCTGGTACCCGGCGTGGTTGCCGAACGCTCGTGCGACCGCCCGTGCGCTGCATCAAGCCCGGCCGTTTGACCTGGTAATCGCCACTATTCTGCCTGCGGCCAGCGCAGGTGTGGCGCTGGCCTTGAACGCCGCCACCGGAGTTCCATTCGTGATCTACGAGCGCGATTCGTGGGTCTTTTCGCCCTTCACTGGTGAGCCGTATCCGGATTCGGGACGGTCCCGCCCAATGCTGGAAATGGCATTCGAACGGGCGCATCAAGTTTGGTATATCAACACGCCTCTGGCGGATTTGCACCGGCGTGAGTTCGCCGCCTGGGCGGACAGGATCCGTGAAGTCCGCAACGGCTGGGACCCCGAATCCTTGCCACGGCCGGTTGAGCCGCGGGCGCGGGCCGGCCAGGCTGGCCTAGTGGTCAGGTATGTCGGTACGAGTAGCCGCCAATTCCCTTGGGAATTTGTCACCTCGGCTTGGCAACTGGCTCGGGCCCAAAGCCCGTTACTACGTGAATCGGTGCTGGAATTCGTTGGTCCCGCGCCGGCGGACAGAATGCCGGGCGATTTCGACCACGTTACTTTGGCAGGACCCCGGCCTCGGGAGGAGCTGTGGGACGTATATAGCGGTACCGACATCCTGCTGTTCGTCAAAGAAGGAGGTGGCATGGCGACATCGGGCAAGATCTACGAATATGCCGCGACCGGGCTGCCAATCGTCTCGTCAATGGTGGCGGACCACGACGCCCGCCACGTACTGGCGGGGCGCCCGCTATGGTTCGATGCCGCCGGGCACACTCCCGAAGCGCTGGCCGCCGCGCTGGTAGCGGCCGCGGAGCGGGCACCAGGTGTCGAAGAAACGCCTGCCGCCCGGGAACACGCTGAGCGGTTCCGGCGGGACCAGGTTTTCAGTTCAGCGTTCGCTCAGCTAGAGGAGTCGTTGGGATGGTGAAGACGGTGCCTCAACTGACCCTTTGGGCGGTGTTTGTTGATAAGGACGGTGATTCCACCAGCGATTCCAATCCGGGCAGCCAGATTCCTAAAGAAGTGGCCGGTCTGAAGGTCCGCGCCGTCGGTTTGAAGGCCGGGACTAGCCAAGAGGACCGGATCGGCCAGCTAGCCGGTGAACTGGCCGCGGAATGGGAAGCCCACCCCGACCGGGTGGTGGTCGCTTGGGCGGTTGACCGCCCGACGGGCGTTTCCTTGGCGGGCTTAGATTTGACAACCGGCAACCTGCTGGCGGTGTCAAGCCAGGTGGCGGCGGAAGGCGCCATCCGGGCATTGCTGGCTGGACGCAGTGTCGCTTCGTTGGTTTACCCGCCGCTGTTCACTCCCGCCAAGGCGTTGGAGCAGGCGGGGCTCGGCCCGGCGGCAGACGGAGAACGCTGGCGCATCAGGGTGACCCAAGAACCGCGGGATCAATGGCTGGAGATCACTGCGGAAGGCGTCAGCGTCAGCGCCGAGGGCCTGACGCCGTTGGAGCGGGCGGCGATTGAAGAGCGGACCGGGCCGCTCAAAGCCACCGGCCCCGGCGCCGGGCGGCACTTACTCATTGGCTCGGCGAATTGGGCCGGCCAGGGCCGCGCCTGGGCCCAAGCGGTCGGTGATCACATACCCGGATTCACGGCTTGGAACTATCAGTTGCGGATGGCGCGAGGCATTGTCTTTGACTCAGACTGCATGGTCCCAATTGAAGACTTCCACAGTCCGGTGGTGCGAGCCGACCTAGCCTTGAATCTGATCGCTCCGGCCAGCCACATCCTGGTCGAGGATCTGCGCCTGCTGACAGGGCAGGGGAGTTTGCGGGACGGGCACACGATGGGCCGGTTGGCCCGGTCGGAGTGGCGTGTGCTGAGGGATTCGGGACGCCGGGTGGCGGTCCTGTTGCATGGCACTATTGCCCGCGACCCGGCGATCCACCGGTCGCTCTATCCGTGGAGCCCTTACTGGGATGAAGGTTCTTCCGCCTTCAAGGATCAAATGGCCCTGGTCCAGAACACCGCCGCCGCGTTGGCGGAACTGGAGGTGCCGTTGTTCACCGCCACCTTGGACATGCTTGATTATCTGGATAACGCCCGCTGGCTGCCAATCGTGGCGAGCCCGGCAGATTTCGCTCCGGCACCGCCATGGGCTGCTGGCGGCAAGCTGCGAGTGGCCCACGCGCCCTCTTCGGGTCTGCTGAAAGGCTCAGAGTTCGTGGACGCCCTGCTGAGCCGCCTGGCTCAGCAGGGCGTGATCGAATACGTCCCAGTTAGGGGAGTGGCGCCTGAACTCATGCCCGGGTTGCTGCGGCAGGTTGACGTGGTGGTGGACCAAGTAGTGCTGGGAAACCCCGCGACCCTCCTGATCCAAACCATGGCCGCCGGTCGGCTGGGGGTGGCCCATGTCTCGGGCCGAGTCCGGCGCCGCTTCCCCGCTGAATTGCCAGTAGTCGAGGCTGATCCTTCCTCAATTACCGAGGTGATCGCCTCAATCGCAGCGGATCCAGACTCCTACCGTCATTTGGCGGAGGCGGGCCCGGTTTTCGCCCGGCGCTTCCATGATGGGCGTCTGTCAGCGGCGGTCCTAGACCAGCATTTCCTGTCTGACGGGGGTGAGTCATGAGAGCACTGGCCGAATTGATTGAGGAAGCCCAGCGGATCGGTTTGGTCTTGGATATCCGGCCCGGTTCGCCTAAGTATTTGGCCGATGCCGCCGGGTCGGTTACCGCCGTCGCGTCGCCCCAGGAAGGCTCCTTGGCGGGAGCCCGGCTGGTGTTAGCACCCCAAGTGGTGAGCGTGCGGCCGGGCGACTGGCTGATTGTTGATTGGCCCGTCAGCGCCGGAGCCGCGGTTGGTTTGTCAGCGGCGGAGCTGGCCCAAGCTGGTCTTCAAGCCTATGAGGTGTTGCGCCTGCCTGAAGAGCGGGCGGTGCTGATAGCCCACGGCGCTACCCAGCCGGAAGCGATTGGACCGGCCTTCGGTTCTCCGCTGGGAGCGGCGGTGGTGCTGGAAGCTGGGCGGGCGGCATCGGCCACTGATCTGTTGGTGATGGCCAATCTGACCGTTCTGGGCCCGGTCCAGGCGTCGAACGTGATGGCAGCCATGGCCCAGAGGTACCAGACTGAGCTGGCGCCGCTGCGCGGCGGCCTAGAGGAACGCTGCCAGGCCCAGGCTAGGCAACTGGATACCGCCGCCGCGACCGAACAACGTCTCAGGCGCGAACTGACGGAACGCTACCGCCGGGAAGATCTCTTGCGGAAACGACTGGCGGTGGTGAACCGTTCGCCTTTGTACCGCTTGGCGCGTCGCCTGAAGCGGTTGGCCGGACGGGACCGCTAGGCTAATGCGGGCAAAATCAAACCGAAAAGGAACATGTTGAAGTGAAAATCGCAGTTGTAGCGCTAGGCAAGATCGGCTTACCGTTGGCCGTCCAATTCGCTTCTAAAGGGCACCAGGTGATTGGCGTTGACGTCAACCCGGCGGTGGTTGAACTGGTCAACCAGGGCAAGGAACCGTTCCCTGGGGAAGCTCATCTGCAGGACAAACTAGGTGAGTTGGTTCCGGCTGGGGCACTTTGGGCCACAACCGACTACGCCGAGGCGGTCACTGGCGCGGATGCCGTGGTAGTGGTGGTGCCGCTGTTTGTCAACGATGAAACATGGGAGCCGGATTTTGGTTGGATGGATTCAGCTACGCGCTCGCTGGCTGAACATCTGAGCCCGGGGGCGCTGGTTTCCTATGAGACAACGCTGCCGGTGGGGACCACCCGCGAACGGTGGCGTCCGCTGATCGAAGAGGTTTCTGGGCTCAAGGAAGGGGTCGATTTCGATCTGGTCTTCAGCCCGGAACGGGTCCTGACTGGCCGTGTGTTCCAGGATCTGCGGCGTTATCCAAAGCTAGTTGGCGGCCTGAGTGCCCATGGCGCCGCCCGGGCCACCGGGTTCTATGAAGCGGTCCTTGACTTCGACGAGCGGCCGGATTTGGCGCGGCCGAATGGCGTCTGGGACCTAGGCTCGGCGGAAGCCGCCGAACTGGCGAAGCTGGCGGAGACGACTTTCCGTGATGTCAACATTGGCTTGGCCAACCAATATGCGAAGTTCGCTGAACGCCATGGCATTGACGTTTATCAAGTCATTGAAGCCTCGAATTCGCAGCCTTATTCACACATTCACTTGCCGGGGATCGCCGTGGGCGGTCATTGCATTCCGGTCTACCCGCGCCTCTACTTGTGGGGAGATCCGGGCGCCACCGTTGTGCGGGCCGCCCGGGAAGCCAATATGGCCATGCCCACCCATGCCGTTGAGTTGGCGGCGGCGGCCCTGGACGGTGCCCTGGACGGCCAGACGGTGGCGGTCTTGGGGGCCTCCTACCGGGGACGGGTCAAAGAGACCGCCTTTTCCGGCGTCTTCGCGGTAGTGGCTGAGTTGACTGGCCGGGGCGCCAAAGTCTTGGTGGCGGATCCCATGTTCAGCGATTCAGAGCTAGCGCGCTTAGGCTGGGAGCCCTACCATTTCGGCACGCCGGTGGATGCCGCCATTATTCAGGCGGATCATCCCGAATATGCCGGGCTGCGTCCGGCTGATCTTCCAGGAATCAAGGTCTTGGTGGATGGCCGCCGGGTCACCGACCCGGGAAGCTGGGATGGTGTGACCCGCCTGGTCATTGGCCAGGGCTGACTGGGCTGTCAGGCCGTGAGCAGGGCTTGAACCACTTTGGCGGCCGCATGGCCGTCGCCGTAAGGCTGGCCCGGCGGGGTTGTGGGCACTGCGCGGGTGGCCGCTAGGCCAATGCCTTCAGGCTCGTTGGCGAGGACATTCCAGCCGTCCTGTAGCGTCTCGACCCATTCGGTTTCAGGCCGCACAGTGGTGCAGGGCCGGCCCAGAAGATAAGCCTCCTTTTGCAGCCCGCCGGAGTCCGTCACTACACCGGCTGAATCGATCACCGCCGCGACCATGGCCGGGTAGGCCAGCGGTTGGATCAACTCAATACCAGGGCGGGTCAGTTCAATTCCGAATCGCTCTGCCCATTCCCGCAGGCGGGGGTGAGCGGCTAGGCGCACCGGTAACGGCAAGCCGGCCAGGGCCGCGAGGATCGCTTCCAAACGCTCCGGGAAGTCCGTGTTATCTGGGCGGTGGATTGTGGCCAGCAGGTAGCTGTCCGGCCCGGGGTCAGGAAGCCCACTGTCCCGCCAGCCAGGCCGGACCGAGTTAGCGACTCGGTAGCAGACGTCAGTCATGACATCGCCAACCAGCCTTGAGATCGGTGCCAGGCCCTCGTGGGCCAAGTGGTCCATCGCTACTTCGGTGGGTGCCAGCAACAGATCGGCCGCGTGATCCGTCAGGACGCGGTTGTGCTCTTCCGGCATGCGCCGGTTGAAGGACCTCAGGCCGGCCTCCAGATGTGCCACCGGCAGGTGGATTTTGACCGCCGCTAGGGCGGCCGCCAAGGTGGTGTTGGTGTCGCCGTAAACCAGTACCCAATCTGGGCGCTCGGCCTGGAAAACATCTTCGAGGGCCGGCAGCATGGCGCCGGTCTGGCTCCCATGCGAGCCTGATCCGATCCCCAGATTGATGTTTGGGGCTGGAATGGCCAGATCGTCGAAGAAGGATTCCGACATGGTGTGGTCATAATGCTGGCCGGAGTGGACTATCAGATGGCGGACGCCGCTGTGCGCCATGGCTTCCGCCACGGGAGCCAGTTTCACGAATTGCGGCCGGGCACCAACAACGCTAATAACCTTGGGATTCACGCCCAGAATTGTTCCACATAACGAGCCGGCAGTGGCCGGGCGGGGTGGGCCGGGGCAGCGAGCGGTCCTGGCCGCCAAGCGTCCGCCGGTCCCCGGGCAATTCCGCGACCTGCTGATAAGGTGCTTGCGATGTATCTACGACGCCTCGCCTGCGCGGGCCTGCGTTTGGGTCAGCGTGTGCTGGGGCCAGTTCTGCCGGGGCTGGTCTACCGTTCCATGCCTTTGCGGCCGTATCCTTCAATCCCGCCCGCCGCTCCGGGAGAGCCGCCCGGCCGGGCTGGACGGTTGGCGGCTTTGGGTGGGACCGCGGTCCGGAACGTCTGGTTGGTTGACGGGGCCGATGCCGCCGGCTCGCCTGGTACCGCCAGTCCGGTTCGCGAGGGTTTGGCTACCGCCGTCGAGTTGGTGCGGGACAGATCCCAAGCGGACTTGGTGATAGTCGAGCCGTCTGACATGGTCCCTGGAGAGCTGGCAGCGATATTGGATCAGGACGGCCTTGGCGGCCCGGCCGCCTTCTTGTGGCTGACCGGCTCGATGGCCGGTTCTGAGCCGTACTTGGCGTGGGCGGATCGCTTCGATTATGTGTTTGCGGTGGAACTCGAAGTGGCGTTGCGGCTGGCCCGCTGGCTTGGTCCGGGCCGGGTTGGCGTGGCGCCGCTGGCGGGGCGGGTCCTCAGCGACCAAGAGCCCGGCGGTGGGACGCGTGTCGGGAGCACCGCGGGGAACGGGAGCACAGCGGACGCCGGAGTTACGGTAGCTGCCGGGAACGCCGGGGAGGTTGCGAGCTTACTGGACGCTGCGGCATCGGACCCGTCTTCCGAAACCGCCCTGGATCCAGGGCTCTTGGATGCGCTCATCGCCAGCGGTCAAGCAGAGGTCACCTATAGCCGCGCTGCGTGGAACTTTCTTGGGCTGTTGGCAACAACCGGGCAGACTGTCAGCGCCGATTCGGACGCCGTGGCGGCAGAGCACTCATGGGCGGCACGCCTTGGCCAAATGGTGCTCCAGGTGGGGGGCCAAATGCCCCCGGGCGAGGCATGGGCAGCGATTGGCCAGCAACTGGGCCATGCCGCCATGGCCGAGCGGGGCTGGTTTGAGGCCGGCCTTGAAATCAGCCCGGATGGCTGGCCGGAAGGCCAACGGCGCCAGGACGGTGGTCATCTTAACGCCCGTCGGCGTGATGATGGCTTGGATTGGGAAGTCAAGCCGGGCGAGAGCATGAATTTTTCCCTGAACGTCACCGGATCGCTGCCTCTGGCGGCTGTCCCGGGCGGCCAGCGGGAATTCTATGTGGAACTGGATGGAACGGGCGGCTTGGATGGCCAAGTCATGGTGGGCCAGGCGGACGCTCGCGGGAGGGCGATCACCGGCCGGTGGCTTAGCTGGAATGTGCGCCATCCGGTGGCCGCGGTGCCGGGCGCGCGGCGACTGCGCCTGGCGGTCCGGGCGTTGGGGGAAGGTACGGCCAGATTCACCTCCCTGAGACTGCCCCAAGAGGACCGCCGTTGGACCCTGCCGGTGCGTTCATCCCCTGGTCGGGTGCTGATCTTGACCGAGGACTATCCAAGTTACGGGAACATCTACAGTTTCGGCTTTGTCCACACGCGAGTCAAGGGCTACCGCGAATTGGGGCTGGAGCCGGACGTCATGGTGGTGCGTCCCGGCGGCGCGAAACGTTGGCGCGAATACAACGGCGCCCAGGTGCTAGAGGGCCCGGCCAGTTTGTTGCGGCGCCTGCTGGATTCGGGCAGCTATGACTCAGTAGTGGTCCATTTCTTGAAACCGCATTTGTGGGAGGTGCTGGCGGACTACGCCGCTCAAGTGCCAATGACAGTTTGGATTCACGGCAGCGATATCCAGCCCTGGTGGCGCCATAAGCATCTGATCGGTACTCCAGAAAAGCAAGCCTGGTATGAGGACCATACTCGGCGCTTGATGGACATGTGGGGGCGAGTCCTGGCCGTGCCTGGTTCGCTGATGAACTTTGTTTTCGTGTCTCAAACCTTCGCTCAGGAAGTGGCGGAGGACCTTGCCAAACTGGGGCTCGATTTCCCACGCGAGCGAGCCACCGTAATCAATAACGGCATTGACACCGACCTGTTCGCTTACCGCGCTAAGCCCCCTGAACAGCGTAAACGGATCGTGATGATACGGACCTTTGGGACACGCAAATACGGCACCGACCTGGCGGCAGCGGCTATCAAGGAACTCAGCGCGGACCCGGCCTTCGGCGATCTGGAATTCTTGATCGTGGGGGACGGGGATCTTTGGGAAGAAGACATGGGCCCTCTGCGGGGCTTCAGCAACATAAGATTTGAACGCCGGTTCATGACGCACCCGGAGATCGCTACTCTCCAAGAGAGCTACGGCGTGATGTTGCAGCCGACTCGCTGGGATTCCCAGGGCGTGTCGCGGGATGAGGCCATGGCTGCCGGACTGGTGGTGATTTCCAACGGGGTGGCGGCGGTACCAGAGTTCCTGTCAGAGGAAGAGGGTTACCTGGCCGGTCCAGATGATTCCCACGGAATTGCCCAAGCGATACTCGACCTCTACCACCATCCGGAAGTGTTTGCCCGCAAATCGGCGGCGGCGGCCGCCCGGGTGCGCGGTTCGCTGGCCTTGAACCTGGTCATACCGCGTGAAGTGGAACTGATCCGGGCCGCGGCTACCCGGCACCAGGCTAATGGCGCGAGTGTAGGATCGGGCGGATAGAAGACCCCCGGTTGTAAGCAAGGAGAACGGTATGCCCGCTGGAGGCCCGTCGGATTCTGGGCAGGTCGTGATGGCCGTGGCCAACGCTATCGCCATGGATGCGCGGGTTCGCAAGACTGCCACATCGGTGCGGCGGCTGGGCTATCGAGTAACCCTGCTGTGGGCGGATGAAACAGGCAAAGGCGTGACCGAGGGTGATCTTGACGGAGTCCGGACAATCGGTTTGCCGGTGCCCTACCTGTTGCGGCGCCGGGCGGTAGCCCGTGACGCTCGCCGGGTCCGCCCGCGTTCAGGCTGGCTGAACCCGGGCTATCGCGATCATGCGGACCGCCAGACTCACGCCGCGGCGCTGGCCGCTCGCCAGGCTCGGCTTGATTCGGATGTCGTGCCGCTAGCCTTGCGCTGGGCGCGGTCAGTCCATTGGCTGCGGTCAAAGCTGCTCGCGGCGGCCATTGTCTGCCGCAGGCGGTGGTACGGTCGCTGGCGCCAGCGCCGCCCCTGGCAGAAAGAACTGGCCGAGGTCGCGGACCTGGACGGCATCTTTGTCCCGTGGATGGTTGACCTGAAACCAGATGTCTTGCATTTGCACGACATTCATTTGCTGAGCGCGGGCATTCACGCCAAGCGCCGCTTGGGTCGGCGCGGCGAGGCACCCAAGCTCATCTACGACGCGCATGAGTATGTCCGCGGAATGGCTGGCCCAGATTCGTACCGCGATGTGGCGTTCACGGCGCTGGAAAAAGACTTAGTGAAGGAGGCCGATGCCGTCATCACAGTTTCCCAGCCAATCGCCGAGTCCCTGGTGCGCGATTTGGGGCTAACTGCGGAACCGGTGGTGGTGATGAACACGCCTTGGCGTGACTCCGGCTGGGGCGGTGCCGGTGATGGTGCCGCGCCGGACGTCCGCACCGCCGTGGGTTTGGCATCCGACGTACCGTTGGCGGTTTACTGCGGAGTTCTCCATCTGAACCGGAACTTGAAGCGGCTGGTCGAAGCGGTCGCTCTGGTGGATGGCCTTCACTTGGCTCTGGTTTGCGTGCCTAACGCGCATTACCCGGTGGCCTTGGCGCTGGCGGAACGGGCCAAGGCTTTGGGGATAGGTCCCCGGGTGCATCTGGTTGAGCCGGTGCCGCCCAATGAAGTGGTGCCGTTCTTGGCTGGCGCGTCGCTGGGAGTCCATCCAATGGCTTTGGGGTTGCCCAACCACGAGATGGCTTTGCCCAACAAGCTCTTTGATTATGTCTGGGCCGGTCTGCCGGTGGCTGTCTCCAGGGTGAAGGCCATGGCGGAGTTCGTGGCTGAGGCTGGAATTGGTCACACTTTTGACCCGGAAGACCCCGCTTCCATCGCCAGCGCCATCCAGCGAGTGCTGGACAACCGCGAGCAATTGGCGGCCGCGGCCGCCGCGCCGGAGCTGAAAGACAGGCTCGCTTGGGAAGCGCAGGCGGGCCGGCTGGCCAATCTCTATGCCCAACTCGCGCCCTTGGGCAGGCCACCAGAAGGCCAGCCGTGAGCGGGCCTGAGCCCAGCGCCGGGCTGGAAGGATTGGCGGCGTGCGAAGGACCAACGGTGCCGGAAGGACCAACGGTGCTGGTAGAACCGACAGCGCCAACTGAGGACGGCAAGCGGGTCAGGATTGTCCTGATGCCGGGTAATAACGCCCTGATTGACGCTCGCGTGATGAAGAACCTGCGAACCGCTGCCGCCCTTGGCTACGACGCCATCGCCCTGGGCCTTTCGCGGGGCGAGGCGGTGGAAGAGCATCTCTTCGATTGGGGCGGCCGGGTGATCATCCAGCCGGTGCCTTTACGGTACGAGGCCTGGCGGCGTTACCGGCGGTGGCGGATCTCCTTTGACCGCACCGACCGTTCAATCGGCCGTGCCTACGCCGCCTATCTGCGCCAAGACCGTGATTTTGAGAACGGGCGGGCGGTGCGTGATGGCGGGCGGGCGGGAACGGCCACCCCTGCGGAGCGCCCTTCCAGTGTCACCAAGATGTGGCGACGCCTGCGTTACCTGGCGGTCCGGGTGCTGGTCAAAGCCAGAAGCCTGAGTGCGGACCGCGAAATCCGGCGCGACGCCTGGGAACCCGCCAAACTGGAGGCCTGGCGCCGGCGCCGGTTCGCGTGGCTGAAACTGGCGCCGTGGCGCACGCATTGGCGTAAAGCCGTTCCCAAGGCGGTCGATGACGCCATGGCGGTGGCTGGCCAACTGGACCAGTTGGCGCCGGATATAGTCCACGTACACGATGTCTACATGATGCATGCGGCCGCCCAATACGCCATCCGCGCGGCCCGGCGGGGCGAAGCGGTGCGCCTGATCTACGATGCCCGCGAATTCGTGCCCGGCCTGGCTCATGTGCCGCCCCGGCGCGTGGCCGCCTATGCCGCCCTGGAACGCGAATTCATGCCGGACTTCGACCGGGTGGTGTCGGTTTCAGTGCCCATGGCGACAGCGGTGGCGGAACGGCATGGCCTGATCCGCCGTCCGGACGTGGTGATGAACGCACCGATGGAAGACCTGGAGGCAACGGATGTGCCCTCCGTTCGGCAGGCGGCTGGAGTGGGCGAAGATGTGCCGCTGCTGGTCTATTCGGGTGGCGTCAACCCGGCCCGGGGCGTGGGGACCATTGTTCGAGCCTTGGCGCGCCTGCCAAGAGCTCACTTGGCGGTGGTCGTCAACAACCGGGGTACGGCCGTGGTCCACCTGGAGGAATTGGCGGGCGAATTGGGTTTGGCGGATCGTCTTCACCTGGTGCCGTTCGTGCCGCATGATCAGGTGACCCGGTATTTGGGTTCAGCGGACGTGGGGCTATCCCCATTGAGCCGGGTGGCTAATCACGACCTGACCGTGACTAACAAGTTCTGTGAGTACATCGAGGCCGGCCTTCCGATCGTCACTTCTGACACGCCCGCTCAGGCTGAGCTGGTTCGCGAATTGGGCTTAGGGGAAGTTTTTGTGGCCGATGACGCCGCCAGCCTAGCCAGCGCCGTGAACCGGGTTCTGGACAATTTGGATAGCCTCAAGACTCGGATTGTCAATGACCAGGCTTTGCGGTTCCGTTTTAGCTGGGCGGCTCAGGCGGAGGTTCTGGCTGGGGTCTACGCCGAGGAAACGGCGGTGCTGGGGTTGCCGGTGCCGCCCGCCCGGTCATGAATTCGCCCGTGGACCCGGCCGGGCTGGCGGGGGTGGCTGGGGCCGCCAGCGGAGGGGAACGAGTCACCATAGTTACTCCCTGGTATCCAACAGCGGCCAAACAGTACGCCGGCACTTTTGTGCGCCAATGGGTGCGGGCGCTCGGTTGGCCAGCCGACCGGTTGACCGTGGTCCATCTGGAAATGACGGAACCAGAGGATCCGCGTTCGCCTTCCAGCCAGGACCAGCCCGAGGGCCGCGTCCTGTGGGTACCAGTCAAGGTGGGACACCGTTTGGCCCGGGCGGCCGCCGCCCGGGCACAGGCTCAAGCCATTACTGGCGAACCGGCGGCGGCCATCAAAGCTGCCAGCACCGTATTCGCGCACGTCACCATGCCTACGGGCGTGGCGGTCTTGGACCATTTGGACCCGTCACAACGGTTCATCTTGGCTGAGCACGCCTCCTACCTGCCCCAGTTGCTGGCGCGGACCGATGCCCGCCCGCTCTACGGCCGGGCGGTGGACCGGGCGGGCTCGGTTCTGGCGGCCGGCGAGGCGACGGCCGCTCTCATCCGGGAGGCCTTCCCGCAGGCCGCCGCCAAGGTCTGGGCGGTTGGCAATCCGCTGGATCCAGACGAGTTCACCTTGGCTGGCCACCCGGTTGGCCGGCCGCTGAAACACTGGCTGTATGTGGGGAACTTGCTGGCCTCCAAGGGCGTCTTTGCTGTGTTGGAAAGCTTCGCCGCTTATGTGGGAGCCGGTGGGCTGGAGGAGGCGCGGCCGGGGGCGGTCGCCGGGCGCGTTGGCGGTGACTCTGGGCCGCATTTGACGCTGGTGGGGGAGGGCCTGGACCGGGCGGCGCTGGAAGAGCGGGCGAAGGAACTGGGGCTGGCCAACCAGGTCAGTTTTCTGGGCTCATTGACCGGCCCGGCCGTGGCCCGGGCCATGGCAGCGGCCGATCTCCAAGTACACCTTTCACCTGGGGAGACATTTGGGCTAGCGCCCCTTGAAGGTCTGCTGAGTGGTCTGCCACTGGTGGCGGCCTGGAACGATGGAACAGCCCAGACCCTGGGCCCGGCCGTGGCGGCCGGCCGGGCTGTGGTGATCGATCCACCCAAAGGCAAGCGCGGCGCAAAGGCGGTGGTAACCGCGGTTCGCCGGCTCGAAGAACAGCGGGACGGTGCTAAGGCCGGCGGGCTAGGAGGGTGTTGGACAACACCCTCCGCCTGTGTTGACGCGGGGAAAGCGGAGCTTTCACCAGCGGAAACGCAGCAAACAGACACTGTTGGAGCGCCTAGGAGCCTGTTGCCTGACAGGCTCCTAGGCGGGTGTTGGACAACACCCTCCGCCTGTGTTGACGCGGGGAAAGCGGAGCTTTCACCAGCGGAAACGCAGCAAACAAACACTGTGAGCGCGGCGCAAAGCGTGCGCCAGGCGCTACTGCGGCGCTATGGCCTAGCCAGTTTCGGCGCCATGGAGAGACGGGTAGTCGCTGGCGTGGCACCATTCGCAGAGCCGGGCCCAAGGACGCCAGAGCCGGCGGCGAACGCCGGCGACCAGACCGGGTCACGCCTGTTAGTAGCGGTCGCGGGGACGCGGAGGGGCTGGACGGAACTGGCCGAGCCAGTCCGCCAAGCCCTGCTCAACCGCCGCCGGGTGACGGTGATCTTTGCTGATCCAGCCCTAGCCGCCCAACTCGACCCACGTATTGAAGCGATCCAATCGGCCGATCCATTCCCCCTCGCCACGGCCCTTGAACGGCTGCCTCAGCGCCTGGCCCCAGGAAACCGGTTTCAGCGGCTGTTTCCAGGGCATCGGGCGGCGCGCCTAGCGGCGGCGGCCAGGCGCCTGGCCCCGAGCCGCCGGGCGGCGCTTGAGGCCGCCCGGCGAGTGAGCCAGATTACCGGCGCTGAAGGCCCCGGTTCCCGGGGTGCGGCCGCCGGCGCAAACGCCGGCGTCGAGGTCATCTTCGCCGCGGCTGATCCGCCGGCCTTCGCCCGGGCTCTGAAGGCGGTCCGGCCCGCCTAGGACGTGAGGACCGCCTTCAGAGCCCGGAGCGCCCACGGTGCCGGGGCTGGCGAGGGACACTAAGGCGTCAGGACCGCGCGGCCAATCACCTTGCCGTCATGAAGGCGCTTGTAAACGTCCACTCCCTGATCAATCGGGTATTCCTCGGTGTGGATGTCGATCACGCCGCGCCGAGC
>JAIRXP010000036.1 GCA_031268215.1 Bifidobacteriaceae bacterium
ACCCGACAGAAAAGACACCAAGCGTAACAATCGCCCCCTCACACCGGATCAAAAAAGCCAGAAACGTGGATACCACAGCCAACCCGCCCTCACCAGCAACCGAACGGCCATTCACCCCGACTGGCGTTCAAGGAACTCATACACATCAGTCAAGTCCACTCCGGGAAACGCCCCAGTGGGCATGGCCGCCAGCACAGATGAGTGCGGCCGGGCGGCAGGCCAGGCCGAACCGTCAAGCTGACTCCCAACCGGGTCTGGTGGGTGCCTGCGGGCAGGCCGGAGTCACCTACAAGAGACGTACGTACCTTCGCTGACAGTGCGTTCCGCGCCGAATGGCTACTGAATGACGGCATCGACCAATGCCCTGGCGGCCTGCTGGACCTCACCCAGGTGCTCCGCCGAGACGAACGACTCAGCATAAATCTTGTAAACGTCCTCCGTGCCGGAAGGCCGGGCCGCGAACCAGGCCTTGTCGGTGGTGACCTTCAGCCCACCGATCAAGGCACCGTTCCCGGGCGCCCTGACCAGCCGGTCGGTGATCGGGTCACCCGCCAATTCGGTGTCCGTTACCTGGGTCGGGTCAAGAGCCGCCAAGGCGGCCTGCTGGGCGCGGTTAGCCGGGGCGTCAACGCGGGCATACCAGCTCTCGCCAAACACTTCCGCCAGTTCGCCATAAACCTGAGACGGCGTACGGCCGGAGACGGCCAGAATCTCGCTCGCCAGGAGAGCCAAAATGATCCCGTCCTTGTCCGTAGTCCAAACCACGCCGTTGCGACGCAGGAAGGAGGCGCCCGCTGATTCCTCGCCGCCAAAGGCGACCGTACCGTCCAACAGCCCCAGCACGAACCATTTGAATCCGACCGGCACTTCCATCAAAGCGCGGCCCTGGTTGTCCGCGACCCGGTCGATTATTGATGATGAAACCACGGTCTTGCCCACAGCCGCACCGCTGGGCCAGCCGGGCCGGTTCCCAGAGAACAAGTAGGACACGCAAGCCGCCAGGTAGTGGTTCGGGTTCATCAGCCCGCCGTCCGGAGTGACAATCCCGTGGCGGTCGGAATCGGCGTCGTTGCCGGTGGCGATGTCGTAGAGCGGTTTGCCGTCCGGGCCCGGATGGTCAAGCAGCGAGCGCAGCGACGCCATCGCGTACGGCGAAGAGGGATCCATCCGGATCTTGCCGTCCCAATCCAGGGTCATGAACCGCCATAGCGGATCCACCAATTCATTGACTACGGTCAAGTCAAGTCCGTAGCGCTCACCAATCGCTCCCCAATAGTCAACTGACGCGCCACCCAACGGGTCGGCCCCAATTCTGACGCCGGCCCCCCGAATGGCGTCCAGGTTGACCACGTTGCGAAGATCGTCCACGTACGTGGACATGAAGTCGTACGGCCGCGTGTTGTCCAACGCCAGCGCCTTTTCAACCGAAATCCTCGGCACCGACTTGACCTCGCGCTGGGCCAGGATCTGGTTGGCCCGCTGGGCTATCCGCGCGGTGGCGTCCGTCCCGGCGGGGCCACCATCCGGTGGGTTGTATTTGAAGCCGCCGTCGCGCGGCGGATTGTGCGACGGAGTGATCACAATCCCATCCGCCAGCCCCGGGCCGGAGGTCCGCAATCCATCACCAGAGGTAGACCCGTTGGCCACCAAGATGGCGTGCGAAAGCGCCGGGGTCGGCGTGTACGAGTCGCGGGCGTCGACCCGCAACTGGAGCCCGGCCGCACCCAACACTTCAACCGCCGTGCGCCAGGCCGGTAAGGACAGGCCGTGGGTGTCCCGGGCCAGGAAGAGCGGACCATCGATTCCTCGACTCTGCCGGTATTCAATGATCGCCTGGGTAATGGCGATGATGTGGAACTCGTTGAAGGCCCCGTCCAGGGATGAGCCCCGGTGGCCGGAAGTCCCGAACACAACTTGTTGGGCCGGATCCGACGGATCCGGTTCGATCTCATAGTAAGCGTCTTCAAGGGCTTTCAGCTCAATCAGATCTGAGGCTTGGGCTAGCTGCCCGGCTCGTGGATGCATAATTCGATCCTTCCACGTCTCTGCCCTTGGCGTCCTCTTAGGCCCGGGCTGTCTTGGCGAAGTGTGATGAGGAACACAGTCTTGATGCGGAACTTTCCCAGCTCCCAGTCCGTTTAATTATCAGAAGGTCCTGCTTAGCTGATTGCGCGTGCTCTGGGGCGAAGTCGGCACGCGCCGCGAGCAGGACCTTCTGCTATGGTCCGTCACTCCGCTCGACGGGCTCCGCCATTCCCGCCGCCCGGCCGGCGCTTCACCTCCGCATAAAGCGGCCCGGCGCCGGGAATGGCTCCCCCTTCACCCGCGCCAGGTTACGCTGGCTTCGATGAACTACAAGCCCTCCGCCGTAGCTCAGGACTACCTCAAACTCATCTGGACAGTCCGCGAGTGGAACACCGCCGGGCCCGTAACTACTAGTCTCCTGGCAGCACGCTTGTCGGTGTCGCCGTCTACGGCATCGGAGGCCGTTAAACGGCTGGTCGAGCGCGGTTTGGTTCGCCACGACCCATACGCTTCAATCGAACTGACCAGCCAAGGTGAACGTCTCGCGCTGGCGATGGTCCGCCGCCACCGGCTGCTGGAGTCGTTCTTGGTAGCGCACCTGGGCTTCGGTTGGGATGAGGCGCACGATGACGCCGAAATCCTTGAGCACGCCGCTTCCGACCGCTTTGTCGCCGCCATTGACCAGTTGCTTGGCTACCCCACGCGGGACCCGCACGGCGACCCTATTCCAACCGATGATGGTGTGGTTGCCCACCCCGCCGCGCAACCTCTGGCAGCGACTCCAGCCCCAGCGCACGTGCTGGTGGAACGCATTTCCGATGCCGATCCGGCCATGTTGCGCTATTTCGCTTCGATTGGCCTGACGCCAGACTGCGCCATCACAGTGGTTGAACGGCGGGATTTCGCGGGCGTTCTGAGCATCCGCGTTGAGAAGACCGGCGAGGTCGTTGAACTCGGCGACATAGCCGCTGAGGCGGTCTGGGTTTCCCTGGCTGACCAGACTCAGCGCCCAGAGTGAGCGTGGCCCACTGCCGGCCGCGCGGACGGCCGGGCAGCTAGGCTGATCGCCGGCCCAAAGTCCTCCCAAGTTGAGGCGATCACCAACTTCGGAGGGGTTAGAGCCAACTCACCAACGCCCTCAGCCTTGAACGAAACGAATTGCTCAAAGGGCCCGGGAGGGTGAACGCCTCTTGGTGTGCCCCAAACACAAATCATCCGGACCAAGAACCTGCCAGATAGCCAGGCCAAGCGACTGCGGCGAACCGGCAGCCGGCTGACCCGCGGAGTGTACTTAGCGGCCAGCCAGGCCAGTCCAACCCCTTCGCTGATCCACCGGGCGCTAGCCGCGCTATCCGTGTGCCCACCTGGGACCGCCATCTGCGACATCACGGTACTCGCGCTGGCTGGGGTGGCCTGGCCTGAAGACATGACGAGCGCAGACGAAAGCCCGGTCCATGTGGTGGTGCCGCGGCTAGCAACGTCCTGGCCAAAACGTCCAGAGATCATTGTTCACCGAGAATCCGCCCCCGCGCCAACGTGGCGGTCCGCCCGCGGTGGCCTAACCGGGGTGAGCCTGGCCCCCAGCTGGGCGCAGGTAACTGCTCGCCTGCTGCGGGCTGGACCCGTGCCAAGTCTGCCAACCGCTGATAGCCCCTGACCAGTTCACTTCTCAGATCAGCGACCTGACGCGCACACGGGGCGTCCGCTTCATAGACTTGAGTTGGCCGCGAGTGATGATCGCGCTGGAGTACCACGGCGGCCAACACTTCAAAGACCCGGTTCAGGTCCGTGAGGACATTGAGAGGCGTGGCCAGTTACAGGCCGCGGGCTGGATCGTCATAGAAGCGGTCTACCGGGATGCTCTTCATCCTGGGGCACTGATAGGCCGCTTGGCTTCCGCCTTCGAGGGACGGCCGGGCAGCTAGGCTGATCGCCGCATCACCGTTTGGCAGTGCCCGCTCCTGTTGTGTCCTTGACGCGCACATAAACGTCGTATCTGTTTCTGGCTCGCGAGCCGGTGCTGAATGCCTCGCGGTACCCGGACAAGTCGAAGTCTGTGGCCGCGAGGACACCACTAACATCGACTATGACCTGCGGCTTCGCCGCCTCCATCAGGTCCAGAACCTCACGCCGCATTTCTGGTGAGCCACCGCCAGAGAACGGCAGGTAGTGATAGCGGGTGGCGGCATCCCTTTCAGTGGCGAGGTAGACCCAGCTTTGATTCGCGTAAACCTGAATCGTCTGGCCAGGTTCGGTGTTCGCCTTTATCTCCTGAACCATTTCAGCGAACACCGTGTCGGGGCTGGCGCCCACCGTCTCAAGCGCCCGGTCCGCGCTGGTACGCAAGTCCGGGTAGAGTCCTCCCGCGGTGACTGTCAGCGCCGCCAGGCCGGCGGTGGCCAAGGCCTTAACCCCGGCCCGCCGGACCAGGCAAGCAATCCCGTAACAGACCAGCCCGAAGGGCAAGGCGTAGCAGGGCAGCAGTTGCATCATGTAATGCCCGTATGCCCGTCCCGGCAACACGATCAGCAAGAACAGCAGGGGGATCGCGATCAGGTTGGCACTCGCCAGGAGGAGCATCCCTTGCCGCAGCGGTCTGCCCGCAGGGCCTGTCGTCGCGCCTCGGGGCGTCCTCGCCCCAGCAGCCCCCCTTTGCCCGATGCCGTGCCACCAGCCCGTAATTCCAGTCCCATTGCGTACAACACCGGTTTGGCGCCGGGACCACACCCAGGCTAGGACTGCCGCGGTCACGCCGGTGGCCAACATAAAGTCGAATCCGCCCATGAAGTGAAGCGCGACTTTCACACCAGCCCGCGGGCCGAGCCGGCTGGCATATTCGGCGTTGAACAGGAACATCTGCTCAAAGCAAGCACCCAGCGCACCCCTCGCGGCTAGCCAGGCCACAACCGGCGCTGTAACGACCACCAGTCCGGCAACGAACCAGCCCGTCGCGGCCAGAACCTCGCGAATGCGGCGTCCAATGACCATGCTTAGCGCGATGGCCAGGCAATATACCGCCCACAAGGCGATCGCTGTGGGTCTGAGCATTAGTGCCGCCCCACAGGTCAAACCCAGCACTGCAGCGCCATGCCAGCGCAGGACGCCAGTCCTGGCGAAACGGATAAACACGGCGCAGGCGGCCATGCCCAACGGCAGGGCGTATTCCTCCGTCAGGTTGCCGCTTTCGAGGTAGGCGCCACAAGCGATTATCAACCATCCGCCCGCGGCGGTGGCGGCCCACCGGCCGACAAGCGGCGCTAGCGCACGCGCACAGATCACGGCCGAAGCCCCCAAGCAGATCCACTCGATCAGCCAGACTCCGACCCGGCCAGCCAACCAGTCACCGGCCGCGTTGATCAGAAAGATCAGTGGCCCTTTATGGTCGAAGAAGTCCAGATAGGGTGTGTGGCCAGTCAAGACGCGGTGGCCCTCATAGAGGAAATTGCCGGAGTCAGTCCCCGGTAGGGCGTTAGACCAAGGCGCCAGTGGGCTCTGAGCTAAGATCACCGCAGCCAGGGCGAACAAAGCTGAATAGGCGGCGATGCCAGCGGCCGGGCGTGCCGCCCGCCGGTGCCTAGCAGTGTTGGCCGGCGTCTGTTCAATCATGTGCCATGAGTGTAGTTTCCCAAGCGTGTAATTCGCCCCGCCTGGCGACCAACAGGCCGGGGCGCTCTCTATTGCCGATCAGGATTCGGGGACGAACGGGAGCACTACGAGCCAGGGGCCGTCACGGCGAGTTGCGGTACCGTGGCACCGTGAGTGAAGGCAAGAGACCGGGCAGCGGCATTTCCGTGGTCCAGGTGCTGGCGTCCGCTCTGGCCGCCGTGACCTCCACAATCGCGCTTTCTTACTTGGGCGTGACCGGCACCATTCTGGGCGCGGCTCTGGCTTCCATAATCACCGTGATCGGCAACTTCTTCTATGCCCGTTCGCTCGACCGGACTCACAAGGCCGTCAAGACCTTGGCACATCAGGCGGTCACCCTGGTGACGCCTGCTGAACCGGATGCTCCGGCCGCCGAAGATGGTGATCAGGCAGCCGAACCGGACAAGGCGCTGGGCCCGGCGCCCCGCGAGAACAACGCGGAGGAGGCGCCTGAAGCGGCCGCATCGGCGGTGGACACTGCCAGCGAAGCGGTGGTGGTGGGCGCCGCAAGTGAGGCCGCGGCGGAACCGCCGGAAAGCCCAACAGAATCTGAGCCAGACGCCCAGGTAGACGCTCAGGCGAACTGGCTGAAGGGAATGATTGCCCGCTATGGCACTTTCAAGGCCCTCATGGCCCTTGGGTTGGCCGTCTTCTTGCTCATCATTGCGATCGTGACAGTGGTCGAAATGCTCCTGGGCAAGCCGCTGTCAGACGAGCTGACCGGCCGCGATTCCGGCCGCCGGACCACGTTCGTGAATCAGCCCGCGCCGCCTGAACAACCACAACCCCCGCAACCACACCAGAACCGGCCCAGCCAGCCGCCAAGCAGTCCGGCCGAATCGCCAGCCCCTTCGCCGCCGCCCAGCTCTCCCGGCCCAACGCCAACGCTGTCGGATGGACTGGCGCCCACCCCTACCGGCCAGCCTTCCAGTGAACCAACCGGCATCCCGCCAGATGGGCCAACCCCGCCGCCCAGCCCAGACCCTGACGAAAGCAAGCCGCCACCAGGCGATTCACCGCCGGAAGGCACCACGCCCTAACAGCAACGGCGCCCGCCGCTCCGGCCGCAGGCCGCGATGGCCGCAAACGGGTCAAGCTAGCTGAGCGAGCGCCTCGCGACGAGCCGCCAGAAAGGCGGGCCGGGCGCCATCCGGGCGGGCTTCTTGAAGAACCACCTCGCGGGCCCCTTGGGCCCGCGCCCAATCAACCACCGCCGCAGCCTGACCAGGGGTGGATACTCCAGGCACCCCGGGTCCCCAGGTAGTCCGGACTTGATAATCGACCCCGGAGGCGACCAGTGCCTGGAGCGAGGTGGTCATGGCCTCGCCGGCACTCGCCACGCCGGTCAGTGCCGCCATATCACTGGGCAAGGCCTTGACATCGAAACCCACCCAGTCAAATAGCGGGAGCAATTCCGTCAACCGTCTGGGGTAGGCCCCAGATGTGTGCAGCCCGGCACTAAAGCCCAGATCGCGTACTTGGCTAATGGCCGGGCCCAGATCCTGACGGGTGGCTTCCCCGCCGCTGAACACGACGGCATCGAGCAGGCCCCGGCGGCCAGCTAGAAAGGCGACCACGTCCTCCCAAGTTAACTGACCGGGAACCCGGCAATCAATGAGGTCAGGATTGTGGCAGTAGAGACAGTTCCACGGACAACCCTGAAGAAAGACCGTGGCGACCAGCTTGCCCGGCCAATCGCAGGTGGACAGCTTCGCTAAGCCGCCAACCGCCAAAGGCCGGGACCGCTGCAGGCTCACACCAAGGCCGGTTCGGCGAAGTGGACCCGCTCGTGGTGTTCGCCTTGTTTACCAACGTTGAAACTAGAGACCGGCCGGTGGTAGCCCATGACCCGGGTCCAGACTTCGCAGACCACCGCGTCAGCGGCGGGATCTTCCTCAGCGCAGCGTGGGCAGGTGGGCTGTTCGCCGTCCAAGTACCCGTGATGCGGGCAGATCGAGAACGTTGGCGTGACCGTGATATACGGCAACGAGAACCGCGTCAGGGCCCGGCGGACCAGTTCGCGGCAGGCGGTGGAGGAGGAAATCGCCTCGCCCATATAGAGGTGTAGGACGGTGCCTCCGGTGTACTTGCGCTGCAACTCGTCCTGCAACTCAAGGGCCTCGAACGGGTCCTCAGTCAAACCAACCGGCAGCTGCGAGGAGTTGGTGTAGTACGGATGATCCGGCGTACCGGCCTGGATGATGTCCGGATAGCGGCGGCGGTCCTCCTTGGCGAAGCGGTAGGTGGTGCCCTCCGCCGGGGTCGCCTCCAAGTTGTACAAATGAGTGGTGGCCTCCTGGAACTCAACCATCCGCGAACGGACATGGTCAAGGACACGGATAGCCAGGGCCCGGCCTTCCGGCGAGGTAATGTCGCCCTGGGCGCCCCGGGCCCGCCCGCCTTCGCTGGTAGCGCCGGCGGTGCCGTCCACTTGGGGAATGCGGAAGAAGTTGCGTGCCATCTCATTCAGGCCGTTTACGCCAATGGTCGAGAAGTGGTTGCGCAGCGTGCCCAGATAACGCTTGGTGTACGGAAAAAGGCCCTGGTCAATCAGCCGTTGGATGACCTTGCGCTTGACTTCGAGGCTGTCGCGGGACAACTCCAGCAGCCGGTCCAGGGCACGCAGCAGGCCAGCTTCATCGCCAGCGTACTGATAGCCCAAACGGGCGCAGTTGACGGTGACCACACCCAGCGAGCCGGTTTGCTCCGCTGATCCGAACAGGCCGTTACCGCGTTTGAGCAGTTCACGCAGGTCAAGTTGGAGGCGGCAACACATTGAACGGATCTGATTCGGCTTGAGTTCCGAGTTGATGAAGTTCTGGAAGTAAGGCAAGCCATATTTTGCCGTCATGGCGAAGAGCCGCTCCGCGTTGGGGGATTCCCAAGGGAAATCGGCGGTGATGTTGTAAGTCGGAATGGGGAAGGTGAAGACCCGGCCCTTGGCGTCTCCCCTGGTCATGACCTCAATGTAGGCACGGTTGATGAGGTCCATCTCCACTTGGAGGTCACCGTAGGTGAAGTCCTGGGTGATGCCGCCAATCACCGGCTGGTCATCACGGAGATCCTCCGGGCAAGTCCAGTCGAAAGTCAGGTTGGTGAACGGCGTCTGGGTGCCCCACCGGGAGGGGACGTTGAGGTTGTAAACCAGTTCCTGGATACCTTGTAGAACCTGCTCATAGGTCATCTGGTCGAGCCGTACATAAGGCGCCATGTAGGTGTCGAATGAACTGAAGGCCTGAGCGCCGGCCCACTCGTTTTGCAGCGTGCCCAGGAAGTTCACTATCTGTCCAATGGCGGAAGAGAAATGCTTGGGCGGGGCGGCATCGATCTTGCCCGGCACCCCGTTCAGTCCCTCGGTCAGCAAGGTCCTCAACGACCACCCAGCGCAATACCCGCTGAGCATGTCCAAGTCATGAATGTGCAGGTCGCCGTCGCGATGCGCCTGCCCAACCTCCGGCGCGTAGACATGCGATAGCCAATAGTTGGCGATCACCTTGCCAGACGTGTTGAGGATCAATCCGCCCAACGAGTAGCCCTGATTGGCGTTGGCGTTGACCCGCCAATCTGACCGGTCGAGGTATTCGTTTATAGAGCTCTCCACGTCCACCACCACCCGGGCGTCTTCGCGCAGGCGGAAGTGTTGTTCGCGGTAGACAATGTACGCACGGGCTGTCGCCATGTACCCGGCGTTCATCAGAGTCTGTTCAACGCAGTCCTGGATCTGTTCGACTTGTGGGGGTCCATCGCCATCCAGCTTCCGGGTTACGAACCGCGCCAACAGCAGGGCCTCGGCGGACTCGAATTCGCCCGTCGCTGCGCCCGCTTTGGCGATCGCCCTAGCGATCCGGTCGAGTTCGAACGGAACTACCCGGCCATCGCGTTTGGTCACCGCCAGAATCAGGCCGGAGTTGGGTGTGGCGGGATGATCCCCGCCTTTGGCGGGTGCATGGGTTGGATTGGTCATAGTCGCGTCTCCTCGTCGCTACGCCAGCATGGCTGGCTCGGCACGAGCACGGCGCCCGCACCAACTGGCAGGTCTTCGGACTTGTGGGCACTGGGCCAAGGGCCCCACCTACCTGGCCGCCGCTTCCCAAACCCTGGGCCCATTCAGGCTCTCGGTCCAGTGCGTCAGTGCGGCCGTCGTTCCCACTTACCGCTGCGGGACAGTCCCGGATTCGCACCGGGTTCCCTTGCCATGTTCATCCGCTTAGGCCGGGTGGCTTGCCGAGTGAACATGACCGCTCTCGCGAGCGACCAGCATTGAAGAAACAATACTGCATATTGGGGTCAACCGCACCCTCCGCCCCCGCATGTTGTGGTTTGGATGATGTGATCCGCCCCTTAGGGCCACCTACTCAGGAATCAGCACCCGTTTGAAGTCCTCTGCCCGGTGGCCGGCCGGCAAGCCAAATTTCGCAGCCACCGCTTCGGCTTCCCGGCATGCCCTGGCCGCCGCGGCCACCGGATCAGGATGCTGCGACCGGTGCGCCATCAGCGCAGATTCGCGTTCAGCCCACACCTTTGTCACGTCAACGGCGTGATTCGGTTCCGGATCACCCTGCAGCCAAAGCTCACGTACCGCAAAGGCCTCCAGCCCAGCCGCCGCCAGCTCCGGAAACGCGAAAGGATTGCGGGCGAATGGATAGACCGCCTGGGCGGTGGCCTCGCCCACCGCCAAATGGTCCGGATGCGACAGCCGGATATCGCGCCAGGTCCGCGATGGGCTCTGCGACAGCACCAGATCCGGGCGGACCCGCCTGATCGTTTGGACAATCGGCCGGATCAGGCCCCTGGTGACGGCGACTTGACCGTCCAAGAAGCCATCCAGGAACCGCACGTCCTCGACCCCCAGAATGGCCGCCGCCTGGCGTTGTTCCTCGCGCCGGCGCTGAGCCATTTCCCCACTTGCCCCAAGTGCCCCGCGTTCCCCGCCGGCCTCGAATCCGCCCGCGTCACCGCCGGTGACGATCAAGTATGTAACCGCCCAACCCTCGCGCGCCCAAAGGGCGATGGTGCCGGAAGCCCAAAAGTCGGCATCGTCCGGGTGGGCCATCACAACCAAAGCGCGCTTCACCCGACCATTGTCCCCGACCGGCTGTCTTCCCAGGACCCGAATCCCAGGCCTGTTCCCTCCCGGCGCCGCTGCGCGCGACGTTGACCGGGCCGTAATGGTGACCCACGCCTGCGGCATTGACCACCGGGATGCGATTCAGTCGGACAGCCGACGACCTCCTCGGCGCGCTGGCAGCTAGATGGGTGATTCCAGGGGGTGTTGCGGTGTGGTGACTTGGAGGGGCGGGAAAGCCCAGGATCGGTGTTGTTAGATCGTTTCCCTGATCGTAAAGGACCGGTTTAATGGACACTGACCTGGACTCCGTCGCCACCACACTTTACGTCACTATCGATGATCTGTTCACCGCGCACCGCGAACAGTTGCCCGACCGACCTAAGTCTGGTTTCCAACCGAAGACCACGGACAGTGAGATAGTCACCCTGGCGGTACTCCAGGTAGTGCTCGGCTACCATTCGGAACGGCGTTGGATCAGGTACGTGAAACGGCGTTTGGCCTACTACTTCCCGTGTGTGCCCAACCAGCCGGGTTACAACCAGCGGCTGCGGGCGTTAGCGTCGGCGCTGGTGTGGGTCTCCTCGGCCCTGGCACGCTCAATCGACCAATGGGCGGACGGGGTGTGGGTGGCGGACTCCACCCTGATCGAGTGCGGCCGGTCGAAAGAGACTGTCAAACGTTCCGATGTGGCCGGATGGGCGCAGTACGGGTACTGCGTGCCGCACAGCCGCTATTTCTGGGGGTTGCGTCTCCACCTGGTCGCCACCCTGGGAGGCCTGGTCGCCGGATGGGCGTTGTCAGGCGCGAAAGCCGGCGAACGGGAAGTCCTCGACGGGATCTCGTCCCGATTGGGGTGCCGCCCCGGACAGACCTTGATCACGGACAAGGCCTACTACGGGAAGACGTTCGAGGCCGGGTTGGCCGAAGAGGGGATCGTGTTGCTGCGCAAGGCCCGCAAGGGCGAGAAGCCCAGACCCGGGGCCAGGTTCTTCAACCTAAATCCCGCGTTGTCTGACCATATACACGCCTGTTGACCGCCCCTCGGGCCGGCGTTCGGTGAGCCGCGCCAGACACGCCCGGCGCGGAATCCCAGGCCGCGAGCCCTTACCGGCGGAGCCGCCCCGAAACCGGACGAGTCCCGACACGCCGGCGCGCCTCTGCGGCCCCGACTTTCGTATGTGCTGGAATAGAACTATACGAAGAACGGAAGGGAGGCGCCGACGATGCCGCTGTCCGCAAGGATCAAAGTCCCGATCCCGGAGACCGGGGTCATCGTCAGCCACGACCCGAAACGGCCCTACGTCTACAAAGTCCTCAAGACGTACCGCAACGCCAAGGGCCAACCCACCAACGACCGCCGCTCGATCGGGCGCCTGGACGCCGCCACCGGGCTGCTGGTCCCCAACGACTACTACTGGCAGGCGTATCCCGGGCCCGCCGTCGAGACGCTGCCCGAACCCGACGCGATCCGCTCTATAGGCGCGTCGTTCCTGGTCGCCAGGGTTTTGGCCGCCTTGGGCGTCGCGGGGATCCTCGAAGACGCGTTTGGCGCGGAAAGGGCCGGGGCCCTCTTGGACGTGGCCTGCTACATGGCCCGGCGCGGCAACGTCATAGAGGGGATCGCGGACTGGTGCGAGACGTCCACCCTGAAGGGAACCCAGACGCTGACCGGGCAGTCCGCCTCGCGGCTGTTCGCGTCGGTCACGCACGCCGAGAAGATGGCGTTCTTCCGCGCCTGGGCGGCCCTTCAGAAAGGACCCGCCTACCTCGCCTACGACGTCACCTCGGTGTCGACGTACTCCGAGGGCGTGGGCGACGCCGAGTGGGGATACAACCGGGACCGGGAGGCGATCCCGCAGGTCAACCTTGGCTGCTACCTGGACCAGGCCAGCGGCCTGCCCGTCTTCTATGTGGCTTATCCCGGGTCGATCACGGACAAGTCCCACCTACCCTCAATGACGGCCTACAACCAAGACCTCGGCGTCAAGGATGTGACGTTCGTGCTGGACCGGGGGTTCGCGTCGACGGCGAACGTCGCCTGCCTGCGCGGGAGCCGCCCGCGCCCGCATTACATCCTCGGCGTCGCCTCGCGCCTGAAGACCGCCCGCGCAGCGGTAGAGCGGGTCAGGGCCGGGATCACCGAAATGGGCAACCGGCTGCCGGGAGGCGTCTACGGCCAGGCGGTCAAGGGCCGGTTCTTGGACGCGCCGGGCACGTTGCACGTCTACTTCAGCCCGGCGCTGTGCGAGGAGCGCCGCGACGAGCTCGCGCGGAAGATCGGCCGCGAGGCCGAACAACTCGCCCGCCTCGACCAGCTCACCGAGCAAGAAGCCAAACGGCATAGCGCCCACTTCAAGGTCAACCTGGCCGGGGACGGCTCGTTCACGTCCGAACCCGACGCGGCCAAGATCGCCGCCGCGGCCCGCGACACGGGGTTCTTCTGCCTGCTGACCGACACCGGCCTGGCCACCGCCGAAGTGCTGGAGGTCTACCGGCGCCGCGACGTGATCGAGAAAGCCTTCGACGACCTGAAGAACTGCGTCGACATGAAACGGCTCCGCACCCACCGCGACGAAACCACAGACGGGAAGCTGTTCAGCGCCTTCATCGCCTTGATCGCCTGCTCGCAGATCCAGGCGAAAGCCATCCCGGCGCTGAAGAAGTCCAAACAGTCGGTCTCCAAGCGGGGCGTGCTGGCCGAGATGCACAAAATCAAAGTCGTCGACGCTTCTTCCGGACGCCGGCTGATCAACCCGGCCACGAAAACGCAGCGGCAGATCCTCGAAGCGTTGTCCCTGACCGAGGCAGACCTAAAGTCCTACGCCGCCGGAGGCCGACCACCGACGCCGCACGTATATGTCACATAACTGCGGGACTTAGGCTTCAAACCATTACGCCAGGTCATCGAGTCAATCAACGAGACTTTCAAAGCGCAACTCTCCTTGGAGTCGCACGGCGGCACAACCATCCAAGGTGTCTGGGTGAGGGGCGCCCAAAGGGTCCTCGCGCTCAACGCGGTCGCCTGGTTCAACGAACGAACCGGCGCCCCAGTACTGCCCTCCCCAGGGCCTCCCGCAAAGTCGCTTTTGGGGTTTTTGGGGTTGGAGGGTTGGTGTGGTGGGGGCGTGTTGACGGACACCGGGTGCCCTGGGTGGTTGTCGGGCCGCGTGGTGGTGGTGT